>NZ_CP087598.1:0-225000 GCF_020990385.1 Paracoccus sp. MA | reverse complement strand
AGCCGCGCCAGCCGCAGCAGCGGCGTCACCGCCAGCGTCGCCAGCAGGAAATAGATCGCGGTGCGGCCCAGCCGATGCTCGATATCCCGCACCGGATCGACGCCCAGATGGCCATGCAGCGTGTCCCAGACCAGCAGCCCCAGCGGAATCAAGCCCAGCAGCCAGACCGCCCAGACCGGGACATGCCGCAGCCAGCGATTGAGGTGCTGTGGCATCAGTAATGCTTCGCCAGGTCCATGCCCGCATAGAGCCCGGCCACCTGATCGCCATAGCCGTTGAACATCAGCGTCTCCTGCCGGCCGCCGAACAGTCCGCTGCCGATCCGCCTTTCGGTGGCCTGCGACCAGCGCGGATGGTCCACCTGCGGATTCACATTGGCATAGAAGCCGTATTCGCCGGGCTGCAGCATCTGCCAGCTGCATGGCGGCTGCCTGTCGGTCAGGGTGATCCCGACGATCGACTTGATCGACTTGAAGCCGTATTTCCACGGCACCACCAGCCGGATCGGCGCGCCGTTCTGGTTGGGCAGCACCCGGCCGTAAAGCCCGGTGGCAAGGATGGTCAGCGGATGCATGGCCTCGTCCAGCCGCAGCCCCTCGCGATAGGGCCAGTCGATGATGCGCGACCGCTGGCCGGGCATCTGGCCGGGGTCGTGCAGCGTGCGGAAGGCGACGTATTTCGCGCCCGGCTGCACGCCGGCCTTGCCGAGCGCCCCGGCCAGGGGCACGCCGAGCCACGGAATGACCATCGACCAGGCCTCGACGCAGCGCAGGCGATAGATGCGCTCCTCCAGCGCCGCCTCGGGGGCGAGGTCCTCGACGCCGTAGCTGCCGGGCCTGTCCACCATGCCGTCGATCTGCACCGACCAGGGCGCGGTCTTCAGGCTGCCGGCATATCGCGCCGGATCGGTCTTGCCGGTGCCGAATTCGTAGAAATTGTTGTAATTGGTGATGTCCTCGAAACTGTTCGGCGTCTCGTCGGTCGAGAAAGCCGAGGGCTTGCCGCTGAGACCGAGAGCCGGCGTGGCCAGCGCCGCGACGCCCGTCGCCAGAAAGGCCCGCCGGCTCAGGTAATCCGCCTCGGGCGTGACATCGGACCATTTCAGCGCCATGGCAAATTCCCCCTCTGCCCAGAGCCATCATGCCACCCGCCCAGGCGGATGCCGATGAAATTCCGCGTGATTTCCACGCGAGGACCGGAAGGAAAAGGGGCGGATGCCGACACATCCGCCCCTTTTCTCAGTGCAGCGGCACCCGCGGCCCATCCTCGCCGGCCGAGCCGAGATGCGCCGTAGTCACGCGGTTGCCCACGATCAGCCCCTCGGGGCCGGCGCTGACATGCACGGTCTGGCCGTCCAGAACCTCTCCGGCCAGGATCATCTCGGCCAGGGGGTTCTGCAGGCTGCGCTGCATCACCCGCTTCAGCGGCCGGGCGCCGAAGACCGGGTCATAGCCCTCGTCCGCCAGCCATTTCAGCGCCGCCTCGTCCAGCTCCAGCCCGATCTTGTGCTGCGCAAGCCGGCTTTCCAGCTGCCACAGCTGGATCTTGACGATGCCGTCCATGTTCTCGCGCGTGAGACGATGGAAGATGATGATCTCGTCCAGCCGGTTCAGGAATTCGGGGCGGAAATGCGCCCGGACCGCATCCATCACCTGCGCGCGCGCCTGACTCGAATCGGCGCCCTCGGGCAGTTGCGACAGCGCCTGCGCCCCGAGGTTCGAGGTCAGCACGATCAGCGTCTGCTTGAAGTCCACCGTCCGACCCTGGCCATCGGTCAGCTGGCCGTCGTCCAGCACCTGCAGCAGCACGTTGAAGACGTCCGGATGCGCCTTTTCGACCTCGTCGAACAGGATCACCTGATAGGGACGCCGCCGCACCGCCTCGGTCAGCACGCCGCCCTCGTCATAGCCGACATAGCCCGGAGGCGCGCCGATCAGCCGCGCGACCGAATGCTTCTCCATGAACTCGGACATGTCGATGCGGACCATGGCGCTGTCGTCGTCGAACAGGTATTCGGCGATGGCCTTGGTCAGCTCGGTCTTGCCGACGCCGGTCGGGCCCAGGAACAGGAAGCTGCCCAGCGGCCGCTTGGGATCGTTCAGCCCGGCCCGCGCCCGGCGCACGGCGTTGGACACGGCCGTCACCGCCTCGGACTGGCCAATGACGCGCTTGCCCAGCACGTCCTCCATCTTCAACAGCTTCTCGCGCTCGCCCTCCAGCATCTTGCTGGTCGGGATGCCGGTCCAGCGTTCCACCACCTCGGCAATCTGCTCGGGGCGCACGGCTTCCTCGACCATCGGCCCGTCCTCGCTGCCCTCGGATTCGGCCAACTGCCGCTCGAGGCCGGGGATGATGCCATAGGAAAGCTCGCCGGCGCGGGCCAGGTTGCCCTCGCGCTTGGCCTGGTCCAACTCGGCGCGGGCGCGGTCGAGCTGTTCCTTGAGGTTGCGCGAGCCCTCCAGCCGATCGCGTTCGGCCTGCCAGCGGGCGGTCATGGTCGCGGATTTCTCCTGCAACTCGGAGAGCTGCTTCTCCAGCTTCTCCAGCCGGTCCTTGGAGGCGGCGTCGTCTTCCTTCTTCAGCGCCTCGGCCTCGATCTGCATCTGCAGGATCTGCCGGTCGAGCTGGTCCAGCTCCTCGGGCTTGCTGTCCACTTCCATGCGCAGCCGGCTCGCCGCCTCGTCCACCAGGTCGATGGCCTTGTCGGGCAGGAAACGATCGGTGATGTAGCGATGCGACAGGGTCGCGGCAGCCACCAGCGCGGCGTCGCTGATGCGGACGCCGTGATGCAGCTCATACTTCTCCTTGATGCCGCGCAGGATGCTGATCGTGTCCTCGACCGTCGGCTCCTCGACCATGACCGGCTGGAAGCGGCGGGCCAGCGCCGCGTCCTTTTCGATATACTTGCGGTATTCGTCCAGCGTGGTGGCGCCGACGCAATGCAGCTCGCCCCGGGCCAGCGCCGGCTTGATCAGGTTCGCGGCATCCATGGCGCCGTCGGTCTTGCCGGCCCCGACCAGCACATGCAGCTCGTCGATGAACAGCACGATCTCGCCGGCGGCATCCTCGATCTCCTTCAGCACGGCCTTCAGCCGCTCCTCGAACTCGCCGCGATATTTCGCGCCGGCGATCAGCGCGCCCATGTCCAGCGCCCAGAGCTGCTTGTTGCGCAGGCTTTCCGGCACGTCGCCGTCGATGATGCGCAGCGCCAGCCCTTCGGCGATGGCGGTCTTGCCGACGCCGGGCTCGCCGATCAGCACCGGGTTGTTCTTGGTGCGGCGGGACAGCACCTGCATGGCGCGGCGGATTTCCTCGTCCCGGCCGATGATCGGGTCGATCTTGCCCTCGGCCGCGGCCTCGGTCAGGTTGCGGGCATATTTCGACAGCGCCTCATAACTGTCCTCGGCGCTGGCCGTGTCGGCCGTCCGGCCCTTGCGGACGTCGTTGATGGCGCTGTTCAGCGCCTGCGCCGTCACCTTGCCCGCCGTCAGCGCATCGCGCGCATTGGTGTTGACGATGGCAAGCGCCGTCAGCACCCGCTCGGCCGGCACGAAACTGTCGCCGGCCTTCTTGGCCAGCTTCTCGGCCTCGTCCAGCACGCGCACCAGCGAGGTATCGACATAGACCTGCCCCTGCCCGCCGCTGACCTTGGGCTGTTTCGCCACCGCCTGGTCGACGGCCTGGCGCACGGCCTGGGCGTCGCCGCCGGCCCGCGCGATCAGATTGCTGGCAAAGCCCTGCTCGTCGTCCATCAGCGCCTTCAGCAGATGCTCGGGCATCACGCGCTGGTTTTCCTCGCGGATCGCGATGGTCTGCGCCGCCTGCAGGAAACCGCGCGACCGTTCCGTGAACTTTTCCATATCCATATGAAATTCCTTTCCTCAGCCCCCGCTTTGGACCGCCCGCATTGGCACGATCCGGCTCGGGTCCTGCCTGTCACATGGGCAGGACGAAACGGGGTTTCAAGACAGCCGGTTCCCCCCTATAAGCGGGCCGTTTGTCGCAGGCTGAGGTGGAACATGGACGACCGTCTGATCGTGGCGCTGGACGTGCCGAACGCGCTGGCCGGGCTGGAGCTGGCCGAAAGGATCGGCGACGCGGCCAGCTTCTACAAGATCGGCCTGGGGATGCTGACCGGCGGCGGGCTCGCACTCGCCAACGAGCTCAAACAGGAACACGGCAAGCGCATCTTCCTGGACATGAAGTTCTTCGACATCGGCGCCACGGTCGAGGCGGCGGTGAAAGGCATCGCGCAATACGACCTGGATTTCCTGACCGTGCACGGCGACCCGCATGTGGTCCGGGCGGCGAAACAGGGGGCAAGCGCGTCGGGGCTGAAGATCCTGGCCGTCACCGTCCTGACCTCGCTGGACCGCGCCGACCTCGATGCCGGGCTGATCGTGCCGGGCGATCTGGCCGAGATCGTCGCGACCCGCGCCGCCCGCGCCTTCGAGGCCGGGGCCGACGGCGTCATCGCCAGCCCGCGCGAGGCGGCCCTGATCCGCGCCCTGCCCGAGGCGGCGGGCCGGCTGATCGTCACCCCCGGCGTGCGCCCGGCAGGCAGCGACGCCGGCGACCAGAAGCGGATCGAGACGCCGGCCACGGCCATCGCCAGCGGCGCCGACCATATCGTCGTCGGCCGCCCGATCTGGCAGGCCGCGGACCCCCGCGCCGCGGCGCAGGCGATCCAGGCCGAACTCGCCGGGGCGTAATCAGCCGAAATTGCGCTGAAGCACCGGCGCCAGGTCCTCGCGCGCCGCCGTGGCGCGGGCGATGGCCCAGACCTTGGGCGCATTCCCCTGGAACCATTCCGGTCCGGGCTTCCAGTTGGTCATCACCGCCAGATAGATGTCCAGGGCCGAGAAGCGTTCGCCCAGGAACCAGGGCGCGCCCGCCACGCCCTCCACCGCGGTCCACAGTTCCTGCAGCCGCGCGGTGGTGGCCTCGCCCAGCTCCTTCTGCGCCGTGCCGTCGCTAAGAAAGCGCGAGGGATCGTCGCCGAAGGTGAAGCAGGGATAGACCTGCGCGACCAGGAACATCAGCCAGCGCAGGAAGCGCGGCCGCTCGGACGCGCCGGGGGCCGGTACCAGATCGTCCCGCTCGGTCATGTCGGCCAGGTGCAGGGTGATCGCCGCGCTTTCCGACATCACCCGCCCGTCGGGCAGGATCAGCACCGGGATCTGCCCCGCCGGACTGATCCGCATCAGGTCGCGCTTGGCGGCCGGATCGAGGAACAGGTCCGCGACCTCGATCCTCTCGGCCTCAAGGCCGTAATGCGCCAGTTGTGCCTCGACGATGGCCGAGCCCCAGCCGTTGCGACGGTATAGCTGCATTCGAGACATGCATGCCTCCTTCCTGTCGATGCGCCGATCATGCACAGCGGCGGGCGATTCTCAAATCCCGCAGCCCGATCCGGCAAGAACAAGCCGCACCCGGTCGCGGAAATGCGGCACGGCCCGGGGATGGGCGACGAATTCCGCCACCGGCATCATCCGCCATTCCTGCCCCTCGTCGCCAAAGCGGATCGCGGCGATCTCGGCCGCCGTGATCGTGCCGGAAAACAGCCATGACGCGCGCCCCGGTTCGCCAAGCGAGGCAAAGGCCCGCCCCGTCAGCCGCCCCGGGGCAAGCCGCAGCCCGAATTCCTCGTAAAGCTCGCGCAGGGCGCATGCGACCGGCGTCTCGCCCGGCTCGGCGCCGCCGCCGGGCAGGTCCCAATGACCCGGAAAGGGAATCCAGGGATAATCGTCGCGCAGGCAGGTCAGCAGATCCGCCCCATGGGTCAGCACCAGCTTGGCGCCGGCCAAGCCTAGTTGTCGTTGATGTCGCGGGTCCAGCGCCGCACCTCGCCCCGGTTCCTGCCGAAGATGCGCCGCAGCGCCAGCCAGATCACCCCGGTCAGGACCGCCGTGACCACCAGCGCCATCGGCAGCCCGCCGGGCCACAGGCCCAAAAGCAGCGCCAGCCCCATCAGCAGCACCGCCCCGGCGAGCCCCAGGAAGAACCAGCCCGGCAGCGCCAGTTCCAGCGCCGCCAAAAGGAGCGCCGCGATGATCCAGATCCAGCCGTTCGCCCAGCTCATGCCGCGCCCCCTGGCTTCACGCCGCGGAGCATGCGGAAGGCGTCGCCAAGCGCCTCGACGGCCGAGGCGGGAACGATCACCGTCTGCTTGCCCTGCCCCTTGCCGACCTCGGCCAGCACCTCGACCTGGCGCATGGCGACCTGGTATTGCGCCGCCTCGATCCCGCCCTCGCGGATCGCCGTGGCGATGGCCGCGGTGGCATAGGCCTCGGCATCGGCCAGCAGCCGCTTGGCCTTGGCCTGCTGCTCGGCGGCGTAAAGATCGCCGTCGGCGGCCAGTTCCACGGCGCGGCGTCGGCCCTCGGCCTCGGTCACCTGGGCGCGGCGGGCGCGTTCGGCATTCAGCTGCTGCAGCATGGCGGCGCGCGTGGCCTCGTCCAGGTTGACGTCCAGGATCTCGGCCCGCGTCACCTCGATGCCCCAGTCGTCGACGATATTGGCCAGCGATTCGCGGATGCGCTCGATCAGCGGGGCGCGGTTCGACTGCACCTGGTCCAGCTCCATCGCGCCGATCTCCGAACGCACGATCCCGGCCACCGTGGTGGCGATGGCCGCATCCACGTCGCGGATGCGATAGACGGTCTTTTCCGGCTCGATGATGCGATAGAAGACGCTGGTCTCGACCTGCACCAGCACGTTGTCCGCCGTGATCGCATCCTGGCGCGAGGTCGGCAGCTGGCGCTCCAGCACCGAGATCCGATGCGCCACCCGGTCGAGGAAGGGCACGATGAAGTTGATCCCCGGCCCCAGCACCGCATGCAGCCGGCCGAAGCGTTCGACGACGTATTTTTCCGATTGCGGCACGATGCGGACGGCGCGGCTGACGGCGAACAGGATCACCAGCGCCAGAATGATCAGGGCGAGGTTCTGGCCGATCATCTCGGCGAATTCGGGCGGCATCGCGGCCTCCTTTCTGGTTCACTCGGCGGCGAAGGCCGAATCGCTGGCGTCCGGGCGCAGCAGCGCCAGCCGCGCGACGACGCGGGCGAAACGGGTCCGGAACAGGTCGAAATCGGCGCGCGGCTCGATCCGGCGCTCGTCCATGTAGAGCGAGCGGTCCAGCTCCAGCTGTACGACATGGACATTGCTGCGCGGCCGGCCATAGGTCTGGGTGATATAGGCGCCGGAAAAGGGCGAATTGCGCCGCAGCCGAAAGCCCTCGGCCACCACGGCATCGGCCACGCCGGCGCTGATCCGCGGCGCGGCCGAAACGCCGTTGCGGTCGCCCAGCACCATGTCGGGGCGCGGGCGCGGCAGATGCACCAGCGCATCGCGCGGCATGGAATGCATGTCGATCAGGACGGCGCCGCCGAACCGCGCCACCGCCTCCTCGATCAGGCCGGAAAGCGCGCGGTGATAGGGATGCCAGAGCCGGGCGATGCGGCTTTCGGCCTCGGCCCGCGGGATCGGCCGGTCGTGGATGGCGCGGCCCTGCGAGACGACGCGGGGAATCACCCCCAGGCCGGCCATGATGCGCGGATTGCTCATCGCCGGGGCGGCGCCCGAGACCACCAGCGGGTCGATTTCCTCGGGGCCGCGATTCAGGTCCACCACGCAGCGCGGCACCCGCGCGGTCAGCACCGCGGCGCCATGGTCCAGCGCCGGGGCGATCAGCCGGTCCACGAAAGCGTCCTCGGACGAGCGCAGCTGCTGCGCGTCCAGCCGCGATTCGGCCAGGAACCAGTCGGGATAGGCGCGGCCGGAATGCGGCGAGGCAAAGATCACCCCGCCCTGCCACGACGGCGGCCGCATCAGATCGAAAATCGGCTCTTCCCTGGTCATCCCTGGCGTTCCCCGGCGGCGCGACCGGCGCCAGATCTGGGTGATAAGACAGAAAGGGTTATAAACCATGATCGGGCGCCGCCAATAGCCGTCGATTGAGGGCTTGAAACCCCGGGGCGAGGTGGCTATAGACACGCGGACCAAGGGGATCTGGCGGCGCAAGCCGGAAGAATCACCTGTCAGTGGGCGGTTAGCTCAGCGGTAGAGCACTACGTTGACATCGTAGTGGCCACTGGTTCGATCCCAGTACCGCCCACCATTCGTTTCGCGCCCCCGGGGCTCAACCGGGGGTATTTCGTTTCCAAGGCGCGACCTAGCGATGCGCCGCGATAGGAGAAGACCGATGAAGGTTCGCAATTCGCTCCGCTCGCTCAAGAGCCGCCACCGCGATTGCCAGATCGTGCGCCGCAAGGGCCGCATCTACGTCATCAACAAGACCAACCCGCGCTTCAAGGCCCGCCAGGGCTGAGAACCGGCGAATCATCCGATTCAAGGACGCCCGCAGGCCCCGCGCCGCGGGCGTCTTGCTTTCCGGCCTGGAACCCGGCCGGTGGGGGCCGACTGCCCCCACACCCCCGTGGATATTTCCACAAGGGAGAAGATCGCAGGAGCGGTGATCGGCGCGGCGGGACGCCCGGTTTCGGTCGGGACAAGGTCGGACGTCATGGATCCGAGGGCGCGGAGAAGGCCCGCCGGAATGGCCGGCCCGGGACGCATGCCGGCCAGCGCCGAACGAAGCGCCGCCCGGCCAAGGCGGCGCGGGCTTCACGGTTGCCGGTCAGCGCGGTCCATCCGCCAGAAGGCCCGAGACCGTCTGCTGCGTGAGGTAACCGGTCACGCGCAGGTTGCGCGCCTCTTGATAGCGGCGCAGGGCGGCGCGGGTTTCCTCGGTGAATTCGCCGTCGACCGCGCCGGGCTGCATGCCGGCCAGGCGCAGCCGGTCCTCGATCAGCCGCCGCGCCGAGGGGGTCAGGCCCAGCGCGGATTCTTCGCGGCGCGCCGCTTCGATGCCGGCGCGCAAGGTGGCAAGCCGCTGCCGGGCCTGCGCCGCATGGGCGCCGGCCGGGAAACGGTCCAGATAGGTCTCATAGGCCGCAGCCGAGCCCTGGCGGCCGGCCCAGCGCCAGGTCGCCTCCTCGCCGGCGGGCGCGGCGGCCGGGTCGGGCTGGCCGCCGGAGAGCCGGCGGCGCGCGGTCTCGGCGTGAAGGCCGTCGGGATAGCGGTCCAAATAGGCGCGCAGTCCTTCGGCATCGCCCTGCGCACCCGTCTGCCGCCACCAGGCGCGGTCGCGGGCGGCGGCATCGGCCTCTAGCCGCTCGACCTGGGTGGCGAGCATCCGGACCTGGCTGCGGGTCAGATGGCCCGTCGCCGCCAGCCCGTTCCGGCGCTGCCAGTCCGTGATCGCCGCGCGCGTGCGCTGGCCGAAGACGCCGTCGGCCGGGCCGGGCTGACCGCCGAGCTGCGACAGGCGGCGCTGGATGGCGGCGCGTTCGGCCGGGGCGAGGTTCAGGGCCTGTTCCGCCGCGGCCGCCGGGGAAAGATCCGGGCCGGGCCGGACGGGGCGCAGCTCGGCCAGCCGGAGGCGGGCGACGCGGGCGAAGCGTCCGGCCGGGAAATCCTGCAGATAGGCGACGTAGCCTGCGGCCGAATCCTCGGCCGCGGCCCGCGCCCAGACATGGCGGTCGGCACTCTGCGCAGCCGGCGCGCGGCGGATCTGCGCCAGCCGCTCGCGAGCGGGGGCGGCATAGAGCCCGCGCGGAAAGCGCGCGAGATAGTCCTGATAGGCGCGCATGCCGTCCGCGGTCGAGGCTTCGGCCCAGGCATCGCGGTCGGCAGCCTGCGGGTCAGGGACCTTCCGGCGCGGGGCCAGCACCGGATCCCGGGCCCCGCCCGGCACCAGCTGCAGCGCCGGATCGGCCGCCATGGCCTGCATCAGGCTGGCGCCGCCGGCCAAGCGGCCCATGGCGCGGGCCCCGGCCTCGGGCGAGCCGGTGACGACCCAGACCCCGCGGGGCGGTGCCAGCGGGCCGATGCCGTTTTCCAGCCCCGGTCGATGCGGCATCCGTTGCCCGTCGGTGCCCAGCACCAGCACCGCGCCCGGATCGCCCCCGGCCATCAGCCGCATGACCAGCGACAGCGGCACGCCCTGCATGCCCACGCCCAGGCGGCCGGGCTCCTCGGCATCGGCGCCCATGAACCAGGTCTCGGTCCCGTCGTTCAGGAAGCGGCCGTTCAGCGCCACGATGCGCGCGCCCGGCGCCGGATCGGGGCGGACCAGCGACTCGATCAGGCGGCGCAGGGGACCCGCCGCCAGATCGACGCCTTGCTGGGTGGTGAAACCCGCCACGCGCAGGGTATTCGCCAGCGCCACCGTGTCCGAGCCCGCCAGATCGGGGGCGCTGCGGTAATCGGCATTGCCGACGATCACGGCGCGGTTTTCGGCCCAGGCGGGCGCGGCCCCGATCAGGGCGGCAAGCAGGGCTGCGGCGATGCGCATGCGGGCGACCTCATTCCGGGCGACCGGAATCAGTCGTAGCTGCGCCGGTCCTCGATCACCTTGCCGTCATTCGGCAGCGAACCCGGCGCAACCAGTTCCACCCGGCCGCGAAGTTTCAGTGTGTCCAACACCGTTCCCTCGTATCTTGCCGCATCATCGGCCCCGGTTTCCAGCAGCACCGTCATCACATCCATATCACCCGAGCGGTCCGCGACGACGCGGGCGCGGCTGATCTCGGGGTGCCGGGCGACCAGCGCCGCGACCTGCTCGGGACGCACGAACATGCCCTTGATCTTGGTGGTCTGGTCGGCGCGGCCCATCCAGCCCTTGATGCGCATGTTCGTCCGCCCGCAGGGGCTGACGCCGGGCAGAACCGCCGAAAGGTCGCCGGTCGCAAAGCGCACCAGCGGATAATCCGGGTTCAGCGTGGTCACCACCACCTCGCCCACCTCGCCATCCGGGACCGGATCGCCGGTGCCGGGGCGGACGATCTCGACGATCACCCGCTCGTCCACGATCATCCCCTCCATGGCCGGGGATTCATAGGCGATCAGGCCCAGATCGGCGGTAGCGTAGCATTGCGTGGTGGCGATGCCGCGATCCGCATAGGCCTGGCGCAGGCTGGGAAACAGCGCCCCGCCCGAGACCACGGCGCGGGTAAAGGACAGCCGCTCGCCCAGCTCCCCGGCCTTGTCCAGCATCACCTTCAGATAATCGGGCGTGCCCGCATAGACGGTGGTGCCGATGTCCGCGGCGGCGCGGACCTGCAGCTCGGTCTGGCCGGTGCCGGCCGGCAGGGTCGCGGCCCCGACCGCGCGGGCGGCGCTTTCGAACATCATGCCCGCCGGGGTCAGGTGATAGCCGAAGCAATTGTGGATGATGTCGCCCGCCCCGACCCCCGCCGCATGCAGGAACCGACCCAGCCGCCACCAGTCCGCGCCGCGCCGCCCGGGCTCGTAGATCGGGCCGGGGCTCTGGAACACGTTCTCGAACTCCGCCGCCGGCCGCGTGGTGAAGCCGCCAAAGGGCGAGATCCGCCTCTGCGCCTCGGAAAGCTCGGACTTGCGGATCACCGGCAGCCGGGCCAGCGCCTCGCGGCTGGTGATCTGATCCGGCTCGATCCCGGCCAGGATGCGGGCCAGCGCCGGCGCCGTGCGGGCCCGCGTCAGCGCGGCGGGCAATTCGGCCGCCAGCCACAGCACCCGCGCCTCGGCGCTGCGGGTTTCAAGCTCGTCATAGAATGTCATGGGGATGCCTTTCTGCGCTCAGGCCAGCCAGCGCTTGCGCCGGCGATAGGACCGCACGTCGCGAAAGCTCTTGCGGCCCTGGTCGGACATGCCGAGATAGAATTCCTTGACGTCCGGGTTCTCGCGCAGCGCGTCCGCCGGACCGTCCATCACCACGCGGCCGCTTTCCAGGATATAGCCGTAATGGGCATAGCGCAGCGCGACATTGGTGTTCTGCTCGGCCAGAAGGAAGGTCACGCCCTCGCCCTCGTTCACCGCCTTCACGATCTCGAAGATCTGCTCGACCAGCTGCGGCGCCAGACCCATCGAGGGCTCGTCCAGCAGGATCGTCTCGGGGCGGGACATCAGCGCCCGGCCCATGGCGCACATCTGCTGCTCGCCGCCCGAGGTATAGCCGGCCTGGCTTTTCCGGCGCTCCTTAAGGCGGGGGAAATAGGAATAGACCATCTCCAGGTCCTGGCGGATCGCCGCGCCGCCGTCGGTGCGGGTATAGGCGCCGGTCAGCAGGTTCTCCTCGATGGTCAGGTGCTCGAAGCAGTGGCGGCCCTCCATCACCTGGATGATGCCCTTCTTCACCACCGAGGCGGGGTCCATGTCCTGGATCCGCGCGCCGCGATAGCTGATCGCGCCCTTGGTGACCTCGCCCCGCTCGGAATGCAGCAGGTTCGAGATCGCCTTCAGCGTCGTCGTCTTGCCCGCGCCGTTGCCGCCCAGAAGCGCGGTGATGCCGCCCTTGGGCACCGACAGGCTGACGCCCTTCAGGACCAGGATGACGTGGTTGTAGATCACCTCGATATTGTTGACCTCGAGCAGGGTCTCGCGGTCGGGCACGGCGTCGAACATGGGCTTTCCCTCCGGGTCGATGGACCCCGGCGGCGAACCGCCGGGGCAAGGGATCAGCAGCGCGGCGAGATGCCGGCTTCCTTGGCATAGGCTTCGCTGTCCTCGAGGATCAGCGGGTCCAGAACATCCTGATCCGGCTGGGTGAAGTCGGTGATCAGGGTCCATTTCCCGGCCGAGGCGTCCCATTGCTGAAGCCGCGCCATGCCGCTGCCGCCGTGGTTGTCGCAGGTCATCTTGATCTCGGGTCCGAAGTCCGGCAGGCCCAGTTCGGCCAGCCGCTCGGGGGTGATGTCCAGCGCCTCGAACCCGTCGCGCAGTTGCGCCGCGGTGATCTGCGGCGTGCCGGCCAGCTCCTGCGCCTTGGCGATGGCCTCGGCGATGACGACGGCCGCATACATGCCGCGCGAATACAGCACCGAGCCGACGAACTGCCCGCCCTGCGAGGCCTTGCCCGGATCGATGACGTGCTTCTTCATGTCCTCATAGATCGGGTAATCCATGCCGACGCCGTGGAAGGTCAGCGCCTTGTAGCCGTTGGCGCCCGCGCCCACCGGCTTCACGTCCACTTCCGAACCGGACCAGTAGGTGCCGATGAAGTTCTCCATCGGGAAGCGGATGTTGGCGGCCTCCTGGATGGCGGTCTGGTTCATCACGCCCCAGCCCCACATCAGCACGTAATCCGGCTTGTCGCGGCGGATCTGCAGCCACTGGCTCTTCTGCTCCTGGCCGGGCGGGTCGACCGGCAGCTCGGTCAGGGTGAAGCCGTGCTTCTTGCCAAGCTCCTGCAGGGTGCGGATCGGCTCCTTGCCATAGGCCGAGTTGTGGTAGACCAGCGCGATCTTCTTGCCCTCGAGGCTGCCGCCGTTCTGGTCCAGCAGGTATTTCACCGCGACAGAGGCGCCGTCCCAGTAGTTCGCCGGGGCGTTGAACACCCATTCGAAGACCTTGCCGTTCTTGGCCGAGGTGCGCCCATAGCCCGGGGTATAGAGCGGGATCTTGTCGGCCGCGACCTTGGGGATCAGCTGATAGGTGATGCCGGTGGAGAGCGGGTTGTAGACCAGCGCGCCCGAGCCCTTGGTCGATTCATAGCATTCGACGCCCTTCTCGGTGTTATAGGCGGTCTCGCATTCCGGGGTGCGGATCCTTTCGCCGCCGATGCCGCCGTCGCGCTCGTTCAGCAGGGTGAAATAGTCGTTGAACCCGTCGGCATATTGCGTGCCGTTGGCGCCATAGGGCCCGGTCCGGTAGCTGAGGTTCGGCACCACCAGGTCGGCCATGGCCGGCGCCGCCGCCATGACGGCGCCCAGCGCGACGGTTGCGAGTTTCAGTTTCATCTTGGTCTCCTCCCCAAGGGTTTTGTTCCGCCGGTTGTCCGGTCGTTAATGCGGGAACGGCCAGAGCCGCAGCTTCTCCTTCGTCAGCGCCCAGAGACGCGCCAGCCCGTGCGGCTCGACGATCAGGAAGAACACGATCAGCGCGCCGACGATCATCAGCTCGATATGGGCGGCCAGGTCGGTCGGCCAGCCCAGCTGCGCCACCAGCACGTTCTTCAGGAAGACCGGCAGCAGCACCAGGAAGGCGGCGCCGGCAAAACTGCCGAAGATGCTGCCGAGCCCGCCGATGATGATCATGAACAGCACCAGGAAGCTCTTGTTGATGCCGAAGGCCTCGCTGGCCTCGGCCGCGCCCAGATAGACCGAGAACAACAGCGCCCCGGCGATGCCCACGAAGAAGCTGGAGACGGCGAAGGCCGACAGCTTGGCGGTCAGCGGGTTCACCCCGATGATCTCGGCCGCGATGTCCATGTCGCGGATCGCCATCCATTTGCGCCCCACGCTGCCGCGGGTCAGGTTGCGCGCCACCCAGGCCAGCAGGACGGCGAAGGACAGACAGATCAGGTATTTCGCCGGGGCCGTGGTGGCGGGCCCGGTCACCGCCCAGCCCAGGATGGTGCGTTCGGGCGCGTTGATCTGGCCCGAGGCCGAATAGTTGTAGAACCACGGCACCTTGTTGAACAGCCAGACCAGGAAGAACTGCGCGGCCAGCGTCGCCACCGCCAGGTAGAAGCCCTTGATCCGCAGGCTGGGCAGGCCGAAAAGCATGCCCACGACCGCCGTGATCGCCCCGGCCAGCACGATATGGATGACGATCGGCACCCCCGGAAAGGCGACCATCAGCTTGTAGACCGCATAGGCGCCCACCGCCATGAAGCCGCCGGTGCCCAGGCTGACCTGCCCGGCATAGCCGGTCAGGATGTTCAGCCCGATCGCCGCGATGGCATAGATCAGGAAGGGCACCAGCACAGCATTGGCCCAATAGCTGTCGATGACGAAGGGCACGACCAGGAAGGCCACCGCCAGGATCGCGTAATAGCCCCAGCGATCCAGCTTGATCGGAAAGGTCTGGCCATCGTCGCGATAGCTCGTCTTGAAGTCGCCCGCCTCACGATAGAACATCCGCCCCTCCCGGCTTGGTCGTTTCGACATTCGGGTATTTGTGAAACAGAGAAGCCTTCTTTGTTTTCCAAATACCCAGTCCCGAGTCCTCAACCCGCGCCATGGTCAGACCCGCTCGATGATGCGTTCGCCGAACAGGCCCTGCGGCCGGAAGACGAGGAAGATCAGCGCCAGCACATAGGCGAACCAGTTCTCGGTCGCGCCGCCGACCATCGGGCCGACGAAATATTCGAACAGTTTCTCGCCCATGCCGATGATCAGCCCGCCGACGATGGCGCCGGGGATCGAGGTGAAGCCCCCCAGCATCAGCACCGGCAGCGCCTTGAGGGCGATCAGCGAAAGCGAGAACTGCACCCCCGATTTCGTGCCCCACATGATGCCCGCGACCAGCGCCACGAAGCCGGCGATGGACCAGACCATGATCCAGATGAATTGCAGACTGATGCCGACCGACAGCGCCGCCTGGTGGTCGTCGGCCACCGCGCGCATCGCGCGGCCCTGCTTGGTATATTGCGCGAAGCCGACCAGCGCCGCCACCAGCACCGCCGCAATGACCGCCGCCCAGATGTCCAGCCGGTCGATGAAGAAGCCGTAGCCCAGCCAGTCGTTGGTCGCTGCCTCGACCGTCTCGGAAATGCCCTGCGGCAGGCCGACGTCCAGCACCTTCACGTCGGCGCCCCACATCACGTCGCCAAGTCCTTCCAGGAACCAGGCCAGGCCGATGGTGGCCATGAACAGGATGATCGGCTCCTGCCCGACCAGGTGCTTCAGCACCAGCTTCTCGATGGCGATGGCCAGGCCGACCATGACCAGCGCCGTCAGCAGGATGGCCAGCAGGCCCGGCACCGTCCAGCCGAAGCTCGACAGATGCACGCCGAAGGCGGCGTTGATCAGATGCGCGAAGGGCACCCGGCCCTCCATGATGCCGACCAGCGTCATGGCGGCGAAGAGCGCCATCACCCCCTGGGCATAGTTGAACACCCCCGAGGCCTTGTAGATCAGCACGAAGCCCAGGGCGACCAGCGAATACATCACCCCGGCCATCAGGCCGTTCAGCAGGATCTCGCTTGCGTAAAGAAACTCCATTCCTGCCCCCTATGCGTGTTCCACGCCCAGATAGGCGCTGATGACCTCGGGATTGTTGCGCACCTCGTCGGGGGTGCCGTCGCCGATCTTGCGGCCGTAATCCATCACCACCACCCGGTCCGACAGGTCCATGACCACGCCCATGTCGTGCTCGATCAGCGCGATGGTGGTGCCGAATTCGTCGTTCACGTCCAGGATGAAGCGGCACATGTCCTCCTTCTCCTCGACGTTCATGCCGGCCATCGGCTCGTCGAGCAGCAGGATCTTCGGCTCGGCCGCCAGCGCCCGCGCCAGTTCGACGCGCTTCTTCAACCCGTAAGGCAGCCGGCCGACCGGCGTCTTGCGGATGTTCTGGATCTCCAGGAAGTCGATGATTTTCTCGACCTGCTCGCGGTTCTCGACCTCCTCGCGCTCGGCCCGGCCCCACCACAGCGCCTGCGACCATATCGGCGCCTTCATCATGTTCAGGCGGCCGGTCATGATATTGTCCAGGACCGACATGCCGTCGAACAGCGCGATGTTCTGGAAGGTGCGGGCAATGCCCAGCCGCGCCACCTCATAGGGTTTCATCGGGCCGCGGCGATGGCCCTTGAACCAGATCTCGCCCTCTTGCGGGACATAGAAGCCCGAGATCACGTTCAGCATCGAGGACTTGCCGGCGCCGTTCGGGCCGATGATGGCGCGGATCTCGCCCTCGCGGATGTCGAAGCTGATGTCCTTGATCGCCGTGACGCCGCCGAAGCGCAGGGTGATGTTCCTCAGGTCCATCAGCACGCCGCCGATCTGGCGGCCGTCGGGGGTGGTTGTGGTCTGGGTCATTCCGCGGCCACCTTCTGCATGGTCCGGGTCGGGAAGGTCCGGGCGTCCTCGATCTTCAGCACCGCGCGGATCTCGCCCTTGCGGCCGTCCTCGTAGGTCACCTCGGTGCGGGTGCTGACCGTGTCGCGCCCGTCATAGAGCGCCGCGATCAGGTCGGCATATTTCTCGGCGATGATGTTGCGGCGCACCTTGCGGGTGCGGGTCATCTCGCCGTCGTCGGGGTCCAGCTCCTTGTGCAGCACCAGGAAGCGGCTGATCTGGCAGCCCGAGAGCATGGGATCCTGGGCGATGGATTCGTTCACCGCCTCGACATGTTCCTTGATCGTGGCATAGACCTGCGGATGGCCGGCCAGTTCCTGATAGCTGGCATAGGCGATGTTGTTGCGCTCGGCCCAGTTGCCGACCGCGGTCAGGTCGATGTTGACGAAGGCCGTGCACATGTCGCGGCCGGCGCCGAAGACCACCGCCTCCAGGATGTTGGGATAGAACTTCAGCTTGTTCTCGACATATTTCGGCGCGAACATCCGGCCGTCGGCCATGCGGCCCACGTCCTTGGCGCGGTCGATGATGCGCAGGTGCCCGGTCGCCTCCTCGAAGAAGCCGGCATCGCCCGTCGCCACCCAGCCCTCGGCATCCTTGGTCGAGGCGGTGCTGTCGGGATTGTTGTAATATTCCACGAAGGTGCCGGGCGAGCGGTAGAAGACCTCGCCATTCTCGGCGATCTTCAGCTCGACGCCGGGCGAGGGCACGCCGACCGTGTCCGAGCGCACCTGCCCGTCCGGCTGCTGGGTGATGAAGACGCTGGCCTCGGTCTGGCCGTAGAGCTGCTTCAGGTTGATGCCCAGGCTGCGGTAGAAATCGAAGATCTCGGGACCGATCGCCTCGCCCGCGGTATAGCCGACGCGGATGCGGGAATAGCCCAGCGTGTTCTTCAGCGGACCATAGACCAGCAGGTTGCCCAGGGCATAGCGCAGCCGGTCCAGCCCGCCGACCGGCTTGCCGTCCAGGAGCGCCGGGCCGACGCGGCGCGCGACCTCCATGAAATGCCGGAACAGCCAGCGCTTGAACCGGCTGGCATCCTCCATGCGGATCATCACGCTGGTCAGCTGCCCCTCGAAGACGCGCGGCGGGGCGAAGAAATAGGTCGGGCCGATCTCGCGCAGGTCGGTCATCATCGTATGCGCGCCCTCGGGGCAGTTCACGGTGAAGCCGGCCCAATAGGCCTGCCCGACCGAGAAGATGAAGTCGCCCACCCAGGCCATCGGCAGATAGGCCAGCACTTCCTCGCGCTCGGTCAGGTGGTCGAAGGCGGCGGTGTTCCGGCCGGTCTCGATGATGTTGCGGTTCGACAGCACCACGCCCTTGGGCTTGCCGGTGGTGCCCGAGGTATACAGCATCACGCAGGTATCGTCATAGCCCAGCGCGGCGATGCGCGCGTCCAGCTCGTGGCCCAGCCGCTGCCCGGCGGCGCGGCCCTCGGCTTGGACATCGGCCAGCGCGTTCATGTGGGAATGGTCGTATTTCCGCATGCCGCGCTTGTCGGTATAGACGATATGCTGGACCGAGGGCGCGCGGGCGCCGACCTCCAGCACCTTGTCCACCTGTTCCTGGTCGCCGCAGACGACGAAGCGTGCGCCGCAATGGTCCAGCACATAGGCCATCTCCTCGGCCACCGCGTCCTGATACAGCGGCACCGGCACCGCGCCGCACATCTGCGCCGCCACCATGGCCCAGTAATGCGCCGGGCGGTTGCGGCCGATGATGGCGACATGATCGCCCCGGTTCAGCCCCAGCACCAGGAAGCCCAGCGCCAGATCGCGGATCTCGGTCGCGGCCTCGGCCCAGGTCCAGCTTTGCCAGATCCCGAATTCCTTTTCCCGATAGGCCGGCCGGTTGCCGAAGCGTTCGGCATTGCGCGCCAGCAACGCTGGAATCGACTGCAAACCGGCCTCGGCCGCCTCAGCGTTCTGCATGGTTCCTCCCCTTGCCGTCAGGGCTCCTCTTCCCTCTGGCAATCGCAGCTTACAGCGGCAATTCTTGCGTCAGTTTTTCCTGAATCCTACGAATTGTTACAGGGACCGCGCAATGCCAGGAATGGAGATGCCCTCGAACGACCGGCATGCCGAGCTGACCCGCTCGGGGCTGAACCTGATCCAGCAGGCGATCTCGATCTTCGATGCCGAGCTGCGGCTGGCGGTCAGCAACCGCCCCTATCAGGCGATGTTCGGCCTGCCGGACGAACTGACCCGCAGCGGCGCCACCTTCGAGGATACGATCCGCTATCTGGTGCATCGCGGCGAATACGGTCCCCAGGACGATCCCGAGGCCGCGATCCGCGAGCGCGTCGACCAGGCCCGCACCTTCCAGCCGCATTACATGGAACGAAAGCGCGCCGACGGCCGCTGGATCTCGGTCGAGGGGGCGCCGCTGTCTCAGGGCGGCTGGATCGCGGTCTATACCGACATCACCCATATCAAGCGGCAGGAGGAGTTGCTGCGCGCCCGCTCCGAGGAACTGTCCGAGCGGGTGCTGGAGAATGCCGAGCGGCTTTCCGCCGCGAACCGGGCGCTGGCCGCGACCAATGCCGCGCTGGAGGAAGCCAAGCGCATCTTGACCGAATCCGAGGCGCGCACCCGCCATGTCACCGCCATGGTCCCGGCGCATATCGCGCATATGGACCGCGACTATCGCTATACCTTCTCGAACAACCAGATCTCGATGGTGTTTCCCGGCTCGGACGCCTCGATCATCGGCCGGCAATGCGAAACGGTTCTGGGGGCCGAGACCTTCGCCCGCATCCGCCCGCATCTCGACCGCGCCATCGCCGGCCAGCCGCAGGTGTTCGAGATCACGCACCCGCCCTCGGGCCGGCGCATCCGCATCGCGCTGACCCCGGACCAGAACGGGCGCGGCGTCTATATCCTGTCCACCGACGTCACCGCCGAGGTGCAGGCGCGCGAGGCGCTGACCCATGCGGCGAAACGCGCGGTGGCGGCGCAGATGACCTCGGGGCTGGCGCATGACTTCGGCAACCTGCTGACCATCATCCTGGGCCTGCAGGGCCGGCTGGCGCGCGCCGGCCTGCCGCCGGAACAGGCCGAGGACGTGCAGGCGACGCTGGCCGCCGCCCGTCGCGGGGTGCGGCTGCTCGACGGCATCTCGGCGCTGACCGGACGGCGCGAGCACCAGCCGCAGCCGGTCGATCTGCGCGCCATGCTGGACGATCTGGCGGCGATGACCCGGCCGACGCTGGGCGCGGAGGTCGCGCTCGACACCCGCATCGGCGAGCTGCCGGCGCGGGTGATGCTGGACCCCGGCGCGCTGCAGGATGCGCTGCTGAACCTGATCCTGAACGCCCGCGACGCCATGCAGGGCCGGGGCCGGATCGCCGTCGAGGCCCGACCCGCCGGGCGCTGGCTGGAGATCGCGGTGACCGATACCGGGCCCGGCTTCTCGGCCGAGGCGCTGGCGCGGGCGACCGAGCCCTTCTTCACCACCAAGGGCAGCCAGGGCACCGGCCTGGGCCTGTCGATGGTCTATGACCAGATCAAGCTGTCCGGCGGCACGCTGCGGCTGGGCAATGCCGAGGGCGGCGGCGCCCGGGTCACGATCCGCCTGCCGCTGCGCGCCGCGCACCCGCATCTGGTGCTGCTGGTCGAGGATGACGACGCCATCCGCGCCCATATCCGCGAGATGCTGACCGCCCAGGGCCATTCGGTGATCGAGGCCGGCTCGCTCTCCGAGGCGCGCGGGTTGACCGACCTTCCCGGCCTGACGCTGATCCTGTCGGACCTGCAGCTGGGCGACGGTTCGGGCGCCGATCTGCAGGGCCGCGGCCTGCCCCTGGTGCTGATGACGGCGCTGCCGCCGGGCGATCCGCGCAGATCGGGGCTTGACGGCCCGGTCCTGACCAAGCCCTTTGGCGACACCGAACTGGCCGTGGCCATGGCAGAGACCGATGACTGACGCCCCCTTGATCGCCATCCTCGACGACGAACCCGAAATCCGCCGCCTGCTCTCCGCGGCGCTGGAGGAGGCGGGCTTCCGCACCATAGGCTTTGCCCGCGCCACCGAGTTCGAGGCGGCGCTGCGCCGCATCCAGCCCGATGCCTGCCTGATCGACCTGGGCCTGCCCGACCGCGACGGGCTGGCGCTGGTGCACCGGCTGGCCAGCGAATCCGGCGCGGCGATCATCATCATCTCGGGCCGGGCGCAGGTGCAGGACCGGGTGACGGGCCTTGAGCTGGGCGCCGACGACTACATCATCAAGCCCTTCGAGCCGGCCGAGGTCGTGGCCCGCATCCGCGCCCGGCTGCGCAGGCCCCAGCGCGAGACCGGCGCCGGCCGCCAGCAGATCCGCTTCGCCGGATGGTCGGCCGATTTCGACCGCTACACCCTGACCTCTCCCGAGGGGGCCGAGACTCCGATCAGCCATGCCGAGGCCGAGGTCCTGCGGCTGTTCCTCGACAATCCGCGCCGGCTGATCTCGCGCGCGCAGATGCTGGAGACGCTGGGCGGCACGGCGGGCGAAAGCTTCGACCGGGCGATGGATGTGCGCATCTCGCGCCTGCGCACCAAGCTGGGAGAGGACCCGAAGAACCCGCGGCTGATCAAGACGATCTACGGCGCGGGCTATATCTTTCTGGCCGAACTGGGCTAGATTGCCCCATCCTCGCGGAGATTGCCATGCCCACCGTCTATGTCCTGAACGGCCCGAACCTGAACCTGCTGGGCCAGCGCCAGCCCGAGATCTATGGCAGCACCACGCTGGCCGACGTGGAGCGCGACTGCAAGGCGCTTGGGTCCGAGCTGGGGCTGGACATCGCCTTCCACCAGTCGAACCACGAGGGCGCGATCATCGACCTGATCCACGAGGCGCGGCGATCGGCCCAGGCCATCGTCATCAACCCGGCCGCCTTCACCCATACCTCGGTGGCGATCCTGGATGCGCTGAACGCCTTCGACGGGCCGGTGATCGAAGTGCATATCTCGAACGTCCACAAGCGCGAGAGCTTCCGGCACCATTCCTATGTCAGCCTGCGCGCCGAGGGGGTGATCGCCGGCTTCGGCATCCACGGCTACCTGCTGGCGCTGCGCCACGTGGCGAAGCTGGTCGGATAGGGGGGCGGTAGTGGTGAGCCCGTTTCTGACGCTCGGAGCACCCTATCGAACCGCAATAGTATCTAGGTCGTGTTGACAAAAGGGATTCCTCTGGCAGTCGTCCTATGATTCAAGCTCATCTCTACGTGGGAGATGAACTTGGCACGCAACCTGATATCCGACGATGAGTGGACCTTCTTCGAGGGCTTCATTCGTGCCGTCCGGCACCCTAACGGGCGGAAACCTGCGGACCATCGTCTTGTTCTGAATGGTATATTCTGGATCGCAAGGACTGGTGCGCCATGGCGCGATCTGCCCGAAGAGTTTGGCAAGTGGTCCTCGGTCTACCGTCAGTTCCGCCGCTGGACTTTGGCGGGACTGTGGGAGGATATCCTGGATGCGCTGAACCACGCTGGGATCGCGCCAGACAAGCTCCAGATGGTTGATAGCACTGTGATCCGCGCCCATCATCATGCGGCGGGCGCAAAAGGGGGACTCCGAAAGAGGCTCTTGGCCGTTCGAGAGGTGGCTTCTCGACCAAGATCCATCTCCGCGTCAACGGCGCAGGCCTCCCGATGAGGACCGAGATCACGCCGGGGCAGGATTCCGACTACACCGGCTATGATATGGTGATGGCCGACAACCTGCCGCAACCAGCAGTTCTGGTCGCCGACAGGGGCTATGACTCTGATAAAATTCGGGAAGACATCGAGAGCCGCAACGCCCTGCCCATGATACCGATGCGAAGGAACCGAAGGGTGCGCAAGGCTGTCGACATGACCATCTACACCCTGCGCAACATGGTCGAGCGCTGCTTCAACAAGCTGAAAAATAGCCGCCGCCTTGCAACCCGCTACGACAAAACCGCCGAAAGCTTCCTTGGCTTCGTCGACGTCGCCTGCATCAGGCTCTGGCTCCGCCATTTGTCAACATGACCTAGTCACACCGATATCGATCATTTAACAGCAGCTTTCCGCAAAGCAGACCTGCTACCTGCCGGCCCTCTTCAAATCACCCCGCGCCGCGCCAGGTCCCGGCCCAGCGCCTCGGCGCCGGTAAAGTGAATCCCGTCCATGCCCAGCGCGCGGGCGCCCTCGACATTGGCCGGGCTGTCGTCGACGAAGATGCAGTCCCCGGGCCGCAGCCCGTTGCGGTCCATCAGCAGCTGGAAGATCGCCGGATCGGGTTTCAGCACGCCGACCTGGCCCGAGACCAGGATGTCGGCGAACAGCCCGCCCAGGCGGGGATGCAGTTCCAGCGCATGCGGCCAGGTCTCGGCCGACCAGTTGGTCAGCGCATAAAGCGGCACGCCGCGCGCCAGCAGCGCCTCGGCCACCGCCCAGCTGCCGGGCACGGTCTTTTCGATGGTGACGGGAAAGGCCGCCAGATAGCCCGCCAGATGCCGCGCCTCGTCGCCATGCTCGGCGCGGGCGGCGGCCAGCCCCTCGGCAAAGCTGCGCCCGCCGTCCTGCATCCGGTTCCAGCCGGGAAAGTCGATGCGGGCCATCCAGGCCTCGGCCTCGGTCCGGCTGGTGAAGACATCCGCAAAGGCCAAGGCCGGATCCCAGTCGATCAGCACCCCGCCCAGGTCGAAGATCACGCTTTTCATCGCATCCTTCCCTTTCCACCGGGCCCAGATCGGCCGGAATTCCGGGCGGTGTAAAGCCCGAAACCGCCGCCGCGCGCCCGCCCTCTTGCCCGGCCAGGCGGACAGATGCGTGACACCCCGCGACGGACCGGCGGCGCTCGGCCCTTGCAAAGCGGGACGCCGGGGCCTAGTGTCGCGCGAAAGACTCATACACTTGGGGAGCCCCGCACGGGGCTGAGAGGTGCCGGGCACCGACCCATCGAACCTGATCCGGGTCATGCCGGCGTAGGGAAGGGTAGAGTGATGCGGCCCGGCAATTCCCGGTCCGCCACCCATCCGCCCCACGTCCCCATGCCCGGCCAAAACGAAAGGCGGGCCATGTCGGGATTGCAGCCCCATCCCATCGCGCTGACCATCGCCGGCTCGGACAGCGGCGGCGGCGCCGGGATCCAGGCCGACCTGAAAAGCTTCTCGGCCCTCGGGGTCTATGGCGCCTCTGTGATCACGGCGATCACCGCGCAGAACACCCGCACCGTCGCTGCGGTCGAGCCGGTCAGCCCCGCCATGGTCGCGGCGCAGATCGACGCGGTTTTCGGCGATCTCGAGGTGCGCGTGGTCAAGATCGGCATGGTCGGCGGCGCGGATGTAATCACAGTCGTCGCCGACCGGCTGGCGGCGCTGCTGGCGGACAATCCGGTGCCGGTGGTGCTGGACCCGGTGATGGTGGCGAAATCCGGCGACGCGCTTCTGCCGGACGATGCCGTCTCGGCGCTGCGCGAGCAGCTGATCCCGCTGGCGACGGTGCTGACCCCGAACCTGCCCGAGGCGGCGCGGCTTCTGGGTCGCCCCGCCGCCGCGACGCCCGAGGAGATGCGCGAGCAGGGCGAGGCGCTGCGCGCCCTGGGCGCCGACCATGTGCTGATGAAGGGCGGCCATGCCAGCGAGGACGCCTGCACCGACCTGCTGGTCGGGCCGCAGCCGCTGACCCTGACGGCCCCGCGCCAGCAGACGCCCAACACCCACGGCACCGGCTGCTCGCTGTCCTCGGCCATCGCGGCGGGGCTGGCCCAGGGCATGGCGGTGCCCGATGCCGTGACCCGCGCCCATGGCTGGCTGCAAGGCGCCATCGCCGCCGCCGATGAGCTGGCGGTGGGGCTGGGCCACGGCCCGGTGCATCATTTCCACGCGCTCTGGAGACGGACATGACCGCGATCACCATCCTGGGCGCCGGGGTGATGGGGCTGTGCATCGCCACCGAACTGGCGGCGCGCGGCACCCTGCCCCGCATCATCGACCCGGCCGGCAAGCCCGGTGCGCAGGCCTGCAGCTGGCGCGCCGGCGGCATGTTGGCGCCCTATTGCGAGGCCGAAAGCGCCGAGCCGGCGGTGCTGCGCCTCGGCCTCGACGCCGCCGACTGGTGGCAGGCGAATGGCGCCGAGGTCATCCGGCGCGGCACGCTGGTCCTCGCCCCCTCGCGGGACCGGGCGGAACTCGACCGCTTCGCCCGGCTGACCCAGGCGCATCAGCCGGTGAGTGCCGAGGAGATCGCCGCGCTGGAGCCGGAACTGGCGGGGCGCTTCCCGCGCGGGCTGCATTTCGCTACCGAGGCGCATCTGAACCCGCGCGCCGCGCTGCTGGCCCTGCGCGACCGGCTGGAGGCGCAGGGCATCCGCATCGAGACGGAGGGCACGCCCGCCGGCCTGATCGTCGATGCGCGCGGGCTGGCGGCCCGCGACCAGCTTCCCGACCTGCGCGGCGTGCGCGGCGAGATGCTGGTGATCCGCTGCCCGGAAGTGACGCTGACCCGCACCATCCGCCTGCTGCATCCGCGCATCCCCCTGTATCTCGTGCCGCGCGGCGAGGGCGTCTACATGATCGGCGCCACGATGCTGGAAACCGGCGGCAAGTATCGCGTCACCGCGCGCTCGGCCGTCGAGATGCTGTCGGCCGCCTATGCCCTGCATCCCGGCTTCGCCGAGGCCGAGATCCTGGAGCTTGGCTCGGACGCGCGGCCCGCCTTTCCCGACAACCTGCCCCGCCTGCGCCGGCGCGGCGGCACGCTTTACGCAAACGGCCTTTACCGCCACGGCTATCTTCTGGCCCCCGCCGTGGCCCGCATGGCCGCCGATTACCTTCTCGAGGGCCGGAAACCGGAGTTCATGGATGAAGATCACCCTTAACGGAGAGGCGCGCGACCTGACCGGCCCGACCGTGCAGGATGCGCTGGCCGAGATCGGATTGGGCGCGGCCAAGGTGGCGACGGCGCTGAACGGCGCTTTCCTGCCCGCCGCCGCCCGGCCCGCAACCACGCTGAAGGATGGCGACGCGCTAGAAGTCGTGGCGCCGATGCAGGGGGGCTGAGATGCCGGTCTTTTACGGAACCGAAGTCGCAAGCCCGCTGATGCTGGGCACGGCGCAATACCCCTCGCCCGCGATCATGGCCGAGGCGTTCCGCGCCTCGCGCGCCGGTATCGCCACCGTCAGCCTGCGGCGCGAAGGCGGCGAGGGCCAGGATTTCCACCGCCTGATCAAGGAGCTGGGCATCCCCGTCCTGCCCAATACCGCCGGCTGCCATTCGGTGCGCGAGGCGGTGACGACCGCGCAGATGGCGCGCGAGCTGTTCGAGACGCCCTGGATCAAGCTTGAGGTGATCCGCGACGACGACACGCTTTGCCCCGACGTGATCGCGCTGGTCGAGGCGGCGCGGCTGCTGTCCGAGGACGGCTTCCAGGTCTTTCCCTATTGCACCGAAGACCTGTCGGTCTGCGGCCGGCTGCTGGATGCGGGCTGCCAGGTGCTGATGCCCTGGGGCGCGCCCATCGGCTCGGGCCGGGGGCTGAACAATCCTTACGGGCTGCGCAGCCTGAGGGCGCATTTCCCCGATGTGCCGCTGGTCGTGGATGCCGGCATCGGCCTGCCCAGCCATGCGGCGCAGGCGATGGAGCTGGGCTATGATGCGGTGCTGCTGAACACCGCGGTCGCCAAGGCCGGCGATCCGGTGGCCATGGCCCGCGCCATGGCGCTGGCGATCGAGGCCGGGCAGCTGGCGCATGGCGCGAACCCGATCGAGGCCCGCGACATGGCCGCGCCTTCCACCCCCCTCTTCGGCATGGCGGTGCTGGGATGAGATTGCCGCGCTTCTACCCGATCTTCGACAGCAGCGACTGGCTGCGCCGCGCCCTGCCTCTGGGCGTGAAGCTGGTGCAGATCCGCATCAAGGACCAGCCCCCCGCCCGGCTCTTGGGCGAGCTGGCGCTGTGCCAGGAGCTGTGCCGCGAACATCGCGCCACGCTGGTCGTCAACGACCACTGGCAGGCCGCCATCGACCTGGGCTGCGACTTCATCCACCTGGGCCAGGAGGATCTGGATACCGCCGACATTCCGGCGATCCGCAAGGCCGGGCTGCGGCTGGGCGTCTCGACCCACGACCATGCCGAACTGGACCGGGCGCTGGCGCTCAGGCCCGATTACGTCGCGCTGGGACCGGTCTGGCCGACGATCCTGAAGAAGATGAAATGGGAACAGCAGGGGCTGGACCGGGTGCGGGAATGGCGCAAGCTGGTCGGCGCGACGCCGCTGGTCGCCATCGGCGGCGTCACCCCGGACCGTGCGCGCGAGGCTTTCGCCGCCGGCGCCGACCTGGCCTCTGCCGTGACCGACATCACGCTCAACCCCGACCCCGAGGGCCGCATCCGCGAATGGCTGCGGGTGGCGGCATGAACCGCTATGTCCGCCAGATGGTCCTGCCCGAGGTCGGCGCCGAGGGGCAGGAGCGCATCGGCGCCGCCCATGCGCTGGTCGTCGGCGCGGGCGGGCTGGGCGTGCCGGTGCTGCAATACCTGGCCGGCAGCGGCATCGGCCGCATCACCCTGATCGACCCCGACACGGTCGAGGAGACCAACCTGCACCGGCAGCCGCTCTACCGCATGAAGGATATCGGCCAGCCCAAGGTCCGCGCCGCCGCGCAGGCCGTGGCCCGGCTGAACCCTGCGGTGGAGATCGAGGCGCTGGCGGACCGGCTGACCCCCCTGAACGCGCCGGCGCTTGTAGCGGCGGCGGATGTGGTGCTGGATTGCGCCGACAGCTATGCTGCCAGCTACACGCTTTCGGACGCCTGCCTGGCGGCAGGCAAGCCGCTGATCTCGGCCTCGGCGCTGGGGCTTGCGGGCTATGTCGGCGGCTTCTGCGGCGACAAGCGGCGGGGGGGCGCCCCCAGCCTGCGCGCCCTGTTCCCCGACCCGCCCGACAGCGGCCAGACCTGCGCCACCGCCGGCGTGCTGGGCCCGGTGGTCGGCATGCTGGGCTGCATCCAGGCGCAGATGGCGCTGCGGCTGCTTCTGGGCACCACGCCCTCGCCGCTGGGCGAATTCATCCGCTTCGAGAACGGCCGTTTCACCCAGTTCCGCTTCGACGCCGCGCCCGAGGCGACCGGCCCGCGCTTCATCGCCCGCGAGGAGATCCGCGAGGACGATCTGGTCATCGACCTGCGCCCCGAGGAGGAGGCGCCGCGCAAGGCCACGCCGGACGCGTTGCGCATCCCCGGCTACGGCGCCACCGGCCCGCTGCCCGACCCCGGCCAGCGCGCGGTGCTGGCCTGCCGTTCCGGCCTGCGCTCCTGGCGTGCCGCCGACGCCCTTTCGCGCCGCTGGGACGGCGAAATCACCCTTCTTGCCCTTGGAGACGACGATCGATGAAACATCTGACCCTTGCCGCCGCCTTCGCCCTGCTGGCCCAGCCCGTTCTGGCCCAAGACAAGGTCACGCTGATCCTGGACTGGTTCGTGAACCCCGACCACGCCCCGATCATCGTCGCCCAGGAAAAGGGCTTCTTCGCCGAGGAGGGGCTGGAGGTCGAGGTCGTCGCCCCTGCCGATCCCGCCGACCCGCCGAAACTGGTCGCCGCCGGCAAGGCCGATTACGCCATCAGCTACCAGCCGCAGCTGCACCTGCAGGTGCATGAGGGCCTGCCGCTCAAGCGCGTCGGCACGCTGGTCGCGACGCCGCTGAACTGCCTGATGGTCAAGGCCGACGGCCCGGTGCAGACGCTCGAGGATCTCAAGGGCAAGAAGATCGGCTATTCGGTCTCGGGCGTGGAAAGCGCGCTGGTGCAGGCCATCCTGGCCCATGCCGGGCTGACCACCGGCGATGTCGAGATGATCAACGTCAACTGGTCGCTGTCGCCGGCGCTGATCGCCGGCCAGGTCGATGCCACCATCGGCGCCTATCGCAATTTCGAGCTGACGCAGATGCGGCTGGAAGGCGCCGAGGGCCGCTGCTTCTTCGTCGAGGAAAGCGGCGTGCCAACCTATGACGAGCTGATCTTCGTCGCCAATCCGGCCAATCTGGACGTGGACCGCACCCGCCGCCTGCTGCACGCGGTCGAGCGCGGCGCGCAATATCTGGTCAACCACCCCGAGGAAAGCTGGCAGCTGTTCTCGGCCACCGCGCCCGACCTCAAGGACGAGCTGAACGCCGAGGCCTGGAAGGAGACGCTGCCGCGCTTCTCGCAATCGCCCGCGGCGCTGGACCAGGGCCGCTATGCCCGGTTCGAGCAATTCCTGCACGAGGCCGGGCTGGTCGACAGCGTGCTGCCGGTCTCGGACCTGGCCCTGGACGTGGGGGCGGCAGACGCGGAAGCGGCAGACGCGGAAGCAGCAGACGTGGGGGCGGCGGAATGAGCGTCGCCTATGGCCATGCCTTCGCGGCCTGGCGGGCCGCGGCGCAGCCCGACTGGGACGCCTATACCCGGCACCCCTTCGTCGAGGGTCTGCGCGACGGCACCCTGCCGCAATCCTGCTTCCTGACCTATCTGGTGCAGGATTACCTGTTCCTCAAGAACTTCTCGCGCGCCTGGGCGCTGGCGGTGGTCAAGGCCGGCGACCTGGACGAGATGCGGGCCTGTTCCGCCACGGTCCACACGCTGCTGGACCACGAGATGGGCCTGCATGTGCAGACCTGCGCCCGCGCCGGCCTGGGCCCCGAGGTGCTGACCGATACGCCCGAGGCGGTGACCAATATCGCCTATACCCGCTATGTGCTGGAAGCCGGCTATTCGGGCGATTTCCTCGACCTGCTGGCGGCGCTGATGCCCTGCGTGCTGGGCTATGGCGAGATCGGGCTGCGGCTGGCCCAGGAAGCGGCGCCCGACACACCCTATCGCGAATGGATCGACACCTATGCCGGCGCCGAATACCAGGCCGCCTGCGTCTCGGCCGGCGCGCTTCTGGACAGCGCCATCCGCAAGCGGCTGGGCGCGGCGCCCCAGGAAAGCCCCCGCTGGGCCGCCCTGTCGGATCGCTTCGCCACCGCCACCCGGCTCGAAGTCGCCTTCTGGGAGCTGGGCGGCGCATGACCGCGGCGGCCTCGGTCCGCGGCCGCGCCTGGGTCGGCGAGGCGCCGCTCTTCGCCCCCGTCGAGCTGCGGCTGGAAGGCGCGGGCTGGACCTGCCTGCTCGGCCCTTCGGGCGTCGGAAAGTCCACCATCCTGCGGCTGATCGCCGGGCTGGAGACCGGCGCGCGTTTCCAGGGCGAGGTGACGCGCGACCAGCCCGTGGCGCTGATGGCCCAGGACCCCGGGCTGATTCCCTGGCTCGACGTGACCGGCAATGTCACCCTGGGCGCCCGGCTGCGCGGCGGCCTGCAGGGTTCTTTCTTGTCCAAATATCCCGGGGGACGCCGCAGCGGCCCCGTCAAGGGGCCGCTGCGGCGGGGGGCAGAGCCCCCTGCCGACCCCGCCGCCCGCGCGGCCTCGCTGATCGAAGCGGTGGGCCTGACCGACCGCGCCCATCACCTGCCCGCCAACCTGTCCGGCGGCCAGCGCCAGCGCGTGGCCCTAGCCCGCACCCTGTTCGAGGACCGGCCGCTGGTACTGCTCGACGAGCCCTTCTCGGCGCTCGACGCCCGCACCCGGGCGCAGATGCAGGACTTGGCGGCAAGGCTGCTGGAAGGCCGAACGGTGCTGCTGGTCACCCACGACCCGGCCGAGGCGGCGCGGCTGGGCGACCGCATCCTGCTGCTGCGCGAACAGGGGCTCAGCGAATGGCCCGTCCCCGCGCCGCGCCCGAAAGCCGCCGCCCGGCCCTATGACGCGCCCGAGGTGCTGGCGCTGCAGGCCGAGCTGATGCGGGGGATGATGGCATGAAGACCGTCGCCGCGCTGATCCTGACCGTGCTGGCGCTGTGGCAGGGCGTCATCTGGCTGGCGGGCATGCCGCCCTTCCTGCTGCCCTCGCCCGCGGCGGTGGCCGAGGCGCTGTGGCTGAACCGGGCCGAGATCGCCCGCCATGCCGGCTTCACCCTGACCGAGGTGGTGCTGGGCTTCGCGCTCGGCTCGGCGCTCGGCGCGGCGCTCGCCGTGGCGATGGGATTTTCGCTCAGGCTGACCGGCGTTCTGCGGCCGATCCTGACCTTCAGCCAGACCATCCCGGTCTTTGCCCTGGCGCCGATCCTGACCCTGTGGCTGGGCTTCGGCATGGCGCCCAAGATCGCCATGACGGTGCTGATCGTGTTCTTCCCGGTGGCCAGCGCCTTCCTGGACGGGCTGATGCGCACACCGCAGGCGGCGCTGGACCTGGCGCAGGTCATGGGCGCCGGCCGCATCCGCATCATGCGCCACCTGCGCATCCCGGCGGCGCTGCCCAGCCTGGCCACCGGGCTGCGGCTGGCGGCGGTCTATGCGCCCATCGGCGCGGTGATCGGCGAATGGGTCGGCGGCGCGCGCGGCCTGGGGGCGCTGATGATCCATGCCAACGGCCGGATGAAGACCGACCTGGTCTTTGCCGCGCTGCTGGTGCTGTCGGTGATGACGGTGATCTTCGCCAGGGTGGTGGCCATGGCGCTGCATCGGCTCTGGCGGCGATACGGCGCCTAGACCAGCCGGGCGGCGCGGGCCAGGTCCTCGGGCGTGTTCAGGTTCAGGAACGGGTCGACGGGGCGGCTGTCGAAGACCGCCCGCCCCGGATCATAGGCGGCCGCGAACTGGCCGATGCGGTGCAGGCCGGATTCCAATGCCTCGCGCAGCTCGCCGCGCAGGGCCACGGGCCAGAGCGCGCAGGTCGGGTGATCGCGCAGCCGCCCGCTTTCGTCGGGGCTGGCGGCGATGGCGAGGCCGCTGCGCCCCCGGGCCTCGCGCAGGCGATGCACCAGATCCTCGGGCAGGAAGGGCGTGTCGACGCTGACGCTGACCACGCTCCCGGCCCCCTCGCCCGCCGCCCAGTCCATGCCGGCCAGAACGCCCGCCAGCGGCCCGGCAAAGCCCGCAAAGCCGTCCGCGATCACCGGCAGGCCGTATGCGGCGAATTGTTCCGGATCGCCATTGGCATTGATCGCCAGCCCGCCGCATTGCGGGCGAAGCCGGGCGATCACCCGCGCCAGCAAAGTCTCGCCCGCCAGCATCCGCAGCGCCTTGTTGCCGCCGCCCATGCGGGTGGACAGGCCCCCGGCCAGGATGACGGCGGGCAGCAGGGTCATTTCAGCCCCGCCGCGATGGCGCGGGCCAGGCCAAAGACCCGCTGCTCCAGGATCACCGGCGTCTCGCAGACATAGGTCAGGGCCTGCTGGCGGTCCTGGAAGATGCGCATGTCCCAGTCGAGCTGCTCTTCCTCGGCGTCGATGGCGTCGAAATCGGGCGTCTCGGCCTTTTGCATCTCTTCCATCTTCCTGCGGTGATCCTCGATCCTTTGTGCCAGATCGACCTGCTTGTGGCCATAGCGCGCGATCCCCGCGATCAGCGCGGCGCGATGCGGGTCGATCCGGTCGAAGATCGCCACCATCAGCGCGGTCAGCTGGGTGTTGTCGGCGCCCTTGGCGAATTCGGCGATCTCGGCCTCGGCCTCGGCCAGCGGCAGGCGGCGCTGTTCCAGCCGGTCGGCCAGCGCCGCGATCTCGGGCGTGCGGGCCAGCTCGCGCACGGCCTCGTCCGGCTCGGGCCCGGACCACATCTGTCCCAGCGACAGATGCGGCTGCTTGCGCTGCACGCAGGGCCAGTCGGGATCGGCGCCGCTTTCCGCCTGCGCGGCGGTTGCGGTCGTCATTGCGGTCGCGGCAAGACAAAACGCCAGAACCAGGTATCTCATGCTCCCCCCTTTCGCCGGGCCCAGAGCCCCTTGGCCGGATCATACATGAACACGGCCCCTGCAAAGAACAGGATCAGGCAACCCGACACCACCGAGAAGGACAGAAGATCGAAGCGCGCGTAAAGGGCAAAGCGGATCAACTCAACCGCATGGGTGAAGGGATTGGCCGCGCAGATGTCGTGCAGCAGCGGCGAGCTTTCGTTCATCCGCCACAGCGGGTAAAGCGCGCTGGAGGCGAAGAACATCGGGAAGATGACGAAATTCATCACCCCGGCGAAGTTTTCCAGCTGCCGGATGGCCGAGGACAGGAACAGCCCCATCGCCCCCAGCATCAGCCCCGAGAGCATCAGCGCCGGCAGCACGGCCAGGTAGCCGACGGGGGGCGGCTCGATCCCCCAGAACCAGGCGATGGCCAGGAAGGCATAGACCTGGATGATCGAGACGATCACCCCCGCCACCAGCTTGCAGGCCAAAAGGAACCAGCGCGGAAACGGGCTGACGAGCAGGGTGCGCATCGCCCCGGTCTCGCGGTCGTAGACCATCGACAGCGAGGACTGCATGCCGTTGAACAGCTGGATCATCGCGCAAAGGCCCGGGGTCACATAGACCTCGTAAAGCACATAGGTCTGGTAGGGCGGCGTGATCGACAGGCCCAGCACGGCGCGGAAGCCGGCGGCAAAGATGAACAGCCAGACCAGGGGCCGGACCAGAGCCGCAAGAAAGCGGCCGCGCTGGTTGACGAAGCGCAAGGTCTCGCGCCGGGCGATGCCCAGGAAGGCGGTCAGCCACATGCGCGGGGTCAGGCGGTGGCTCATGCCTCCTCTCCGGTCAGGCGCAGGAAGGTGGCGGTCAGGTCGTCGCCGCCGATGGCGCCGGCATTGCCGCGGGCCAGCACCTCGCCCCGGTGCAGGATGACCAGCCCGTCCTCGGGCCGGATCTCGTCGAGAATATGCGTGGCCCAAAGCGCCGAGACCCCGCCACGGGTCAGTTCGCGGGTCAGCGCCACCACCTCGGCGCGGGATTTCACGTCAAGCCCGACGGTCGGCTCGTCCAGAAGCAGGATCTCGGGGCGGTGGATCAGGGCGCGGGCGATCTCGGCCCGGCGGCTCTGGCCGCCCGACAGCGCCGAGACCCGCGTGTCCAGCCGGTCCGACAGGCCGACCTGCGCCAGCACCTCGGCGGCGCGCGCCCGCGCCTCGCGCCGCGGGATGCCGTGCAGCGCGGCGTGATAGTCCAGGTTCTGCGCCACGGTCAGGTCGGCATCCAGCGCCCGGGACTGGAACACCACCCCCAGCCGCGCCAGCGCCGCGCCCGGCTCGCGCCGCAGGTCGTGGCCGGCGACCTCGATCCGGCCCGAGGTGTTGTCGTAAAGCCGGGTGATCAGCGAGAACAGCGTGGTCTTGCCGGCGCCGTTCACCCCCAGCAGCGCGGTGAAGCCGCCGCGCGGCACGGTCAGAGACACGTCCTTCAGCGCAGGGACGCGACCGAAACTGTGGCTGACATGCTGAATGGAAAGCGCGTCCTGCGGCATCTGGCCGAGGCGGAGCCGGGGCTCCGCCCCTCCTGCTTACTGGATGTTGAACACCGCCTGCTGGGTTTCGCCCTGCGAGCCGGGGATCGACAGCGTATAGCGGCCCGGAACGATGGCGATGAAGCTGAGCGTCGCGGTGCCGGCATCGTCGAATTCCAGCGAATGCACGCCCATCGGCCGGATCTCGATATCGTTGATCACCACCTCGTTGATCCAGATGGCGCGGAAGAAGTCGCCGCCAGACAGCGCCAGCTCCTGGCTGCCGTCCGCGTTGATGTCGATGCGGTAGAAGCCGCCCGATTTCAGCTTGTATTCCGCCGTCGCGACCGGCTGGCCCGAGGCGAGCGTCAGCGGCGCCAGATCGGTGCGGTTGTCGCGCGCCATGATCCCCGAGAAGCCGTAATCGAACTTGGCCCCCGCCTCGTGCACGCCTCCGGCGGCACCGGCCGCTTCGCCGCCATCATCATCGTCGTCATCGTCATCGTCATCCTGCTCGGCCGCGGCCGCGCCGTCGGTTGCGGCACCGGCATCTGCGCCGGCATCGGGCGCGGTTTCCTGCGCCGCGGCGGGGGCGGCCAGCCCTGCCATGAGCAGCAGGATGGTCAGCAAACGGGTCATGGTTCTTCCTCCCTCTTAACCTGTCAGTTGGGCGCGACGACCACGCCCCAGGGCTGCTGGCCCACGGGCACGGATTTGACGACCTTCAGCGCCGCCACGTCGATCACCGAAACATCGTTGGAATTGCCGTTCGTGGTGAACAGGTATTTCTCGTCCGGCGTGAAGGCCATCTGCCAGACGCGCTGGCCGACCAGCAGATATTCCTGGACCTCGTCGGTCTCGCCGTCGATCACCGCGACGCGGTTGGCCGGGCCCAGGGCGACGAAGACCTTGCTGCCGTCGCCGGTGACGCGCACGCCGACCGGCTGAATCGCCTCGGGCAGCACGCCGGGGATCTCGAAGCTGATCTTCTTGGTGATCTCCTGCGTCGCCGGATCGATCACGCTGACCGTGCCGCCGATTTCCGAACTGACGTAAAGCTTGGTCCCGGCATCGTTGAACTGCGCGAAGCGCGGGCGGGAATCCACCAGCACATTGGCGAAGATCTCGAAGCTTTCGCTGTCGATGAAATGCGCCATGTTGGTGGTTTCCGATGTGTTGATGACCACCTTGCCGTCGGGGCTGACGCCCATGCCCTCGGGCTCGACGCCGACCGGGATCTCGGCCAGGACCTTGTGGGTCTGGGTGTCGACCACGGTCACCAGGTTGTCGTCCTCGTTCGCGATGTAGAGCGGATTGCCCGAAGGGTGCAGCACGAACAGCTCGGGGTCGGGACCGGAAGGCAGGGTGTGCATCTCTTCCATCGTCTCGGGATTGAAAACCCGCACCAGGTCGTCGTCCGAGGCGCAGACGTAAAGCTCCTTCCCGTCCGGGCTGATGGTGATGCCGCGCGGGCGGGCGCCGACCGGATAGGTGCCGATCACCTCCAGCGTCTCGCTGTCCAGCACGGTGACGTCATTGCCCTTTTCATTGCTGACGAACACCCGGTTGGCGGCGGCCGGCAGGGCGAAACCCAGGCACAGGGCCGAGGTCAGGATGGCGGTTGCAGCTTTCATCTTTCACCTCAGAACTTGCATTCGGTTTCGGGCCGGTCGATGCCCAGCGAATCCAGCGCCGAGCTTTGGTGCAGATACTGGTCCTGCGGGCTGACCGAGGCGGTCACGGAAGGCGTCGCCAGCAGGATCGGCTGGCGCAGCTGGTGGTCCCAGTCGCGCAGCGTCAGCTTCTGGCCCTTGAAGCCCGCCACCTCGAAATTCTCGGACAGCATGAACTCCTTCAGCGTCGCCGGATCGGTGCTTTGCGTCCGGGTCGCCGCCTCGCCGATCATGCGCAGCGCCACCCAGGTCTGGTAATCCTCCTCGCGGATCGGGCGGTTGGCGAGCTTCTCGAAGCGGTTCTGGAACTGCGTCGCGCCCCAGGCTTCCAGCGAGGGGGCCCAGCTGCGCGGCACCAGCCCGGCCGAGCCGGCGACCGGGCGCGGGTCCCAGGTCGCATAGGGCAGCCAGTTGGCGAAGACGTCGTTCTCGTCCGCGGCGATCAGCACGTCATGGGCCGGCGCGCGCTGGGTAAAGACCGGCATCTGCTGTTGGACCTGCACATGGCCGCTGTCGCTGCGCCGGCTGCCGCCGGTATCCTCATAGGTGCGCTCCTCGACGATCTTGGCGCCGAACTTGGCGGCGGCGCGGCGATAGGCATCGGCCAGGGCCACGTCCTCGGGATGGCTGCCTGCGATCAGGAACCAGTTCGGCCATTTCTTCCACATCAGGAACTGCGCCAGCGCATCGGCCAGCATGGCATGGCTGGGCGCGGCATGGATCACGTTGAAGCGGCAGTCCTTGCCGCGCAGGTTGTCGCCGCGCGCCAGCGCGTTCAGCACCAGCGCCCGGTCCCCGGCCTGATCGGCCAGCGCCAGCGTCTCGGCCTCGCCGGCCAGCGTGACGATGAAGGGGATGCCCTCGGCCAGCAGCTTGTCCATCTCGGCCGGGGCGGTCTCGGGGGTGGCGGTGACCTCCAGCGCCTCGAAATCCTGGCCCATGAAACGGCCGGTGGTGTCGTTGTCCTCGATCGCCAGCCGCGCCCCGGCAAAGCCCAGATCCCCGGGCGGCGCATCCAGCCGCGAGATCGGCGGCAGGCGCGGCACGTCCACCCGCAGCACCGCGGCGCGCACCGTCTGCGGCTGCGCGGAATCTTGCGCGAGGGCCGGGGCTGCCATGGACAACCCAGCCAAAAGTATGATGATTCTGCCTTTCATGGCCGTCCTCCCCCCGGCATCATGCCGGGTCGATCCGCCCGCGCCAACCCGGCAAATGCCCCGGATGCGACCGGGGAAAATCACCCTATACCTTTGTCCTATGGACGGGCGCGCGACCCGGGCGCATGGTCGGCGCATGGCATTCCTGCGGCTCATCCTGATCCTTTGCGCCGCCGCGCTGGCCGGGCCGGGCCCAGGGGCGGCCCAGCCTGCCGGCGGCGCTGCCGCGCCGCCCGGCAGCGCGGTCTGGTTCGGCCTGCATTTCATCGACACCTCGACCGAAGGCGCCGTCAACGGCGTGCGCGAGGACGAGACCCGCCGCGTCGAGATGGCCGAGACGGTCATCGCCGAAGATCTGCGCGGCCGCGGCTTCACCCTGCTTGAGCCGCCCGCCGACCAGGTGGCGCGGATCAAGAACCCGACCCAGTCCAACGGCAGCGACAGCCGCATCGCGCGCGAGATGGGCGCGCAATACGCCATCTCGGGCGAGGTGCAGAAGGTCTCGAACCTGATCCTGACGCTGAACCTTTATATCCGCGATGCCGAAAGCGGCGGAACGCTGCGCGCCGGCGTGGTCGATATCCGCGGCAATACCGATGAAAGCTTTCGCCGCGGCTATCGCTATCTGCTCAAGAACATCATCTTTCGGGAGGAATAAGGGATGATCCGACTGCTGGCCCTGACGATGGGCGCGGCCATGGCGCTGGCCCCGGCGGCCGAAGCGCATGGGCCGGTGCGGCTGAAGCTGGAGATGCAGCAGAAGCTGGACGCCGGCCCCGACGAGGTCTGGGCCGCGATCGGCAGGTTCGACGACATGAGCTGGCACCCCGCCATCGCCAGCCTAGAGCTGGCCGGAGACGGATCGGCCGACCGGCCCGAGACCTCGACCCGGGTGCTGCATCTCAAGGCCGATGCTGGCGATCCGACCATCACCGAAGTCCTGTCGAAATGGCAGCCCGAGAAACGCTGCTACGCCTATCGCATTAGCGAGGTCGAGGTAAGCGTGCTGCCGGTGACGAACTATGCCGCCACGCTTTGCGTCCAGGACGAGGGCGGCAAGGCGCTGGTCAGCTGGAAGGGCGGCTTCTATCGCGGCTATCCGAACAACGAGCCGCCGCCCGAGCTGAACGACGAGGCGGCGATCCAGGCCGTGACCGGGGTCTATCGGGCCGGCCTGGACGCGCTGGCCGAAAGGTTCGGCAAGGCGGAATGATCCGCGCCGTCGCCGCGCTGGTGCTGCTGATCGGCCCCGGCATCGCGCGGGCGGGCGATCTGGGCTTCGTCACCTCGCAGAACGCCGGAGCGGTCTCGGTGGTCGATCTGGCGACCGGCGCGGTGCTGGCCGAAACGCCCGTCGCGGGCGCGCCGGCACCCGTGGCCTACGATCCCGCGCACGGCCGGGCCTACGTGATCTCGGCCGAGACCGGCCTGCTGACCGTGCTGGACGAGGCCGGCGCGGTGATCCGCACCAAGGCGCTGCCCGAGGGCGCCTTCGGCATCGCCCTGGCGCCGGACGGCGGGATCTTCGTCACCGAATGGTATCGGCAGAGGCTGATGCGGCTGGATGCGGCGCTGGAGACCGTCTGGACCGTGCCGACCGGCCGCGCCCCGGCCGGGGTGGCCAGCGACGGCGCGCTGGTCGCGACGGCGGATCGCGACGACGACCGGGTCTCGATCTACGACGCCGCGACCGGGGCGCTGAAGTCGCGCGTGGCGGTGGGAGGGCATCCCTATGCCATCGCCTTCCATGACGGGCGGCTGTGGTCGGTGGACGTGATGGGCGACCGGATCAGCGTCATCGCGCCGGAAACCGGCAGGCTGCTGGGGCAGGTGCCGACCGGCAGCCACCCCTATGGCATCGCCTTCGCCGGCGGGCGCGGCTTCGTCACCGACCAATATGCCGGGACGGTCACGGTCTTCGATCCGCAGCGGCTGGAGGTTCTGGGGCGCATCGCGACGGGCGACTATCCCGAAGGCATCGCGCCCCTGCCCGACGGCTCGGGCGTGGTGGTGGCGCATTGGGATTCGAACACGCTGGTCTGGATCGACGCGGCCAGCCTGACGGTCACCCGCCGGATCGCGCTGCCGGACGGCCCCCGCGCCTTCGGACCGTTCACGGGCCGGCAGGAGTGACGGGCTCGAGCGTGCCGCCCTGTTCCTGCCAGCCCTCGACGCCGTCGGGAAACCAGATCACGCCGCGATAACCCAGCGCCACGGCGCGCTTGCCGGCGTTCCAGCTCATCCAGCAATCGCGCTTGCAGAAGATCACCATCGGCGCCGCCTTGTCGCCGCCGGAAAGCCGCGCCAGTCCCTCGGCCAGCCGCGCCTGTTCCGCATCGGCCAGCCGGTCGTAGCCGGTATCGTAAAGCCAGACCGCGCCGGGAATGGACAGGTGCGGCGGCTCGTTCCACAGCGTGCCTTCGGGCAGGCCCTCGGGCCGGGCGGTCCGGGGCAGCACGTCGATGAAGGGCACGCCCTGCCCGTGCAGCCGCATCGCCTCGGCGGCGTCGATCACGCGCGCCCCGGCCAGCGTCGCCGGGGTTTCGGAACGATAGGGCTCGCCGCGATAATCCTGCGGCTCGGGCACCTCGGCGCGGGCGGCGCCGGCAAGGCAGATCGCCAGCACCGCCCAGAGCCGGGTCATGGCTTCAGCGCCTTGCCGTAATCGTCCAGCAGCGGCACCCCGGCATCGCGCAGGATCGCGTCGATCTCGTCCTGGTGGCGGCGGATCAGGCTGTTGAGTTCCCGCTTCCATTCCTGTTCCTCCAGCCGCACGCCCATGGTGATGCGGAAGAACAGCCGCGGCCCCGAGCTTTCCTTGAGCAGCGGGGTGAATTGCAGATCGGGGTCCTGCTTGACCAGCGGCCCGGCAAGCGGTCCCCAGATCACCGCCGCCGCCAGCTCGCCCGATTTCACCTGCGCCAGCATGTCGCCGACCGGATTCTCGACCCGGCGGTCCACGAACAGGTCCCAGCCGCGCATGTCCTTGGCCAGCCCCGCCCGCGCCAGATGGGTCGCCGGCGGCGTGCCGGCCACGACGCCGATCGGACGATCCTTCAGCGCCGGGTCCGTGAGCGTGTCGACCGAGGCCAGCGGGCTGTCCCTGCGCGTCACGATGCCATAGGCCGAGGTGTAGTAGTGATTGGTGTTCTGCACCATCTCGTCGCCCTGGGCATAGCCAATGACGACGTCGCACAGCCCGGCCCGCAGGGTCTTGCGGATGAAGCCCGAGCCCTGCGGGAACCAGGTATAGACCACCGGCAGGCCCAGCTTTTCCCCGAAAAGCCCGGCGATGCGGTTCTCGAAGCCCGAGCCGTCCTCGGAGGACATCGGGACGGCGGCGGGATCGGCGCAGACCCGGAACTCGGTCTTGGAGCGCAGGTCGGCGACCTGCGCCGACGCGGGCAGCGCGGCGCAGATCAGCAGGGCGACAAGGGCGGATGCGCGTCTCATCCGTTCATGCAGGAATCTTCCTGCGCGGTGAAGTCATCGGACTTGTCCTCTCTCTTGCCCGGGCGGCCGCGCGGCAGGTCGCCCGCGCCCCGCGCCAGCAGATAGACATAGATGTCGTCGATATAGCACCAGACGTTCTTGTTGGTGCCGAATGCCGGCATGACCAGATTGGCGGCCGTGTTCACGTCCTGCTTGCCCGAGGCGACGATCTCCTGGAACTCGTAATAGTCGAGCTTGAGCACCGAGTTCTTCAGCGCCGGCGCATAGGTCGAGCCCTCGCCGTCCGGGCCGTGGCAGACATGGCATTCCGCCGAATAGCGGCGATAGCCCGAGAAGGTCGAGTAATCGACCGTCCCGTCCTCGGCGATCTTGAAGGTCGGTATGTCCTCGGCCGTATACCAGCGGCCGTTCTCCATATGGTCGGGGGTGATGTCCTGGCCGTTCGGCAGCACGAGCTTGCCGCCCTGTTCCTGGACCTCCAGGTCCTCCTCCTCCTCGCCGGCCGGGGCCGCCTCGGCGGGCGCGTCGGCGGCTTGCTGCTGCTGCTGCGCGTCGCCCGAGACGGCGGCGGCGGCGCCCGCTCCGGCCTGGGCCGGCGGCGGCGGGTCGGTGGTCTGCGCAAGGGCCGTTCCGGCGATGGCGCCGGCCGCGCATGCGACACAGATCGCCATCAGGCTGGCGGTCGTCTTGCTGGTCATGAATTTCCTCCCTGGCTGTCACCCGAAGATGATGGCGCCCCAAGGTTACCCTTGGGGCGGCAGGTTTCGAGTCACAGTTTGCTTTTCGGCACCAAAGTATTAGCCCGGCAGCTCGAACACGGTCAGCTGGCCGCCCAGCTCGGTGTATTGCGACAGCGAGGCATAGCCGCCCACCGCGCCAAGCCCGTCATTGGGATTGGTCAGGCCCGCCGCCAGACCGATCCCGGCCCAGCCGCCGACACCGGACAGGATGCCGATATACTGCTTGCCGCCGTGCTCATAGGTCATGACGTTGCCGATGATGCCCGAAGGGGTCTTGAACTTGTAGAGCTCGTCGCCGGTCTCGGCGTCCACGGCCTTCAGATAGCCTTCCAGCGTGCCGTAGAAGACCACGTCGCCCGCCGTCGCCAGCGCGCCCGACCAGACCGAGAACTGTTCGGGAATGGACCACTTGATCTGGCCCGTGGTGTTGTCCCAGGCGATGAAGTTGCCCATGCCGCCATGGCTGTCCGGCGCGGGATACATGGACAGCGTCGCGCCGACATAGGGCTGGCCGGCGGTATAGGCCACCCGGAAGGGTTCGTAATCCATGCAGACATGGTTGGTCGGCACGTAGAACAGGTTGGTCTTGGGCGAGAAGGCCGCCGGCTGCTGGTCCTTGGTGCCCAGCGCGGCCGGGCAGACGCCGGTGGTGTTCTCGTCCTCGCCGTTCTGGGCGGTCGAGTATTCGGCGACCACGGCCGGGCGGCCATAGGTTTCCGAATTCGGGTCCATGTCGACCCCGGTGGTCCAGTTCACCACCGGATCGTATTTCTCGGCCACCAGCAGCTCGCCGGTCTCGCGATCCATGGTATAGGCCAGGCCGTTGCGGTCGAAATGGGTCAGCAGCTTGCGTTCCTGGCCGTCGATGGTCTGGTTGGTCAGGATCATCTCGTTGACGCCGTCATAGTCCCATTCGTCATGGGGCGTCATCTGGTAGAACCATTTCGCCATGCCGGTATCGGCATCCCGCGCCATGATCGTCATCGACCACTTGTTGTCCCCGGGGCGCTGCGAGGGGTTCCAGGTCGAGGGGTTGCCGGTGCCGTAATAGACCAGGTTCAGCTCGGGGTCATAGCTGTACCAGCCCCAGGTGGTGCCGCCGCCGATCTTCCACTGGTCGCCTTCCCAGCTGTTCAGCGAGCTGTCGGCGCCGATGGGCTTGCCCAGATGCGTGGTGTTTTCGGGATCGACCAGCATTTCCTCGTCCGGGCCGGTGGACCAGGCCTTCCAGACCTCGGAGCCGTCGGCGAGGCTGTAGGCCGTCACCCGGCCGCGCACGCCGTATTCGCCGCCCGAGACGCCGACGATCACCTTGTCCTTGACCGGCAGCACGGTCGCGGTGTTGGTCTCGCCGATGGCGGGATCGCCGGTGACGACCTTCCACTTTTCTTCCCCGGTCTTGGCGTCCAGCGCCACCAGGGTGGTATCGGCCTGGTGCAGCAGGATCAGGCCGTCCGCATAGGCCACGCCGCGGCTGACGGTGTCGCAGCACATCACCGCGATGACGTTCGGGTCCTGCTGCGGCTGGTAGCGCCACAGGATCTTGCCGTTGTCGTTCAGGTCCAGCGCGAAGACGTTGTTCGGGAAGGGCGTGTGGACATACATGATGTCGCCGATCACCAGCGGCGAGCCTTCATGCCCGCGCAGCACCCCGGTCGAGAAGGTCCAGGCGACGCGCAGGTCCTTGACGTTGTCCTTGTTGATCTGGTCCAGCGTCGAGTAGCGGGTATTCGCGTAATCGCCGGTCTGGATCGCCCATTGCTGGGGCTTGGCGATCTCGGCCATCACGCTGTCATTGGCCAGCGCAGCCGTGCCGGACATGAGCAGCGCGAGGCAGGCGCCATTCATCAGGTTTTTCATGAATTTTCCTCCGCATGACGGAGCTTGCGCCTCTCCTCTTGCGCAAGCACCTTCTGCGGAGAGGTTCGGACCCGGCCGCATTCACGTCAACGCGAGGGGCCGGGTCCTTGGACCAAAGTATTAGGGAAATTCGGCAATTGGTATGGGATCAATCGCCCGGCCCGGCCGCGCGGCCTAGGCCAGCCGTTCGGCGTGCCAGCGGATGTGGTCGGCCATGAAGCTCTGCACGAAGAAATAGCTGTGGTCGTAACCCTGCTGCATGCGGAAGGCGCCGGGCTGGCGGCGCTCGGCCATGGCATGGGCCAGCGCCTCGGGCTTGAGCAGGTCGAGGAACTGGTCGCTGGCGCCCTGGTCGATCAGCACCTCGCCGGGATAGCCCTTTTCCCGCATCAGGATGGTCGAATCGTGCTTCTTCCACGCCGCCCTGTCCTCGCCCAGATAGGCGGCGAACTGCTTGCGGCCCCAATCGGATTCGCTGGGGTTGGCGATCGGAGAGAAGGCCGAGACCGAGCGGTAGCGTTCCGGGAAGGTCATGGCGATGGTCAGCGCGCCGTGCCCGCCCATGGAATGGCCGGTGATGCCCTGCGCCTCGCGGTCCAGCGGGAAGGCGTTGAAGACCAGCTCGGGCAGCTCGTGGGTGATGTAATGCCACATGCGGAAATGCGGCGCCCAGGGCTCCCGGGTCGCATCGACATAGAAGCCCGCGCCCTGGCCCAGGTCATAGGCCTCGTCATTGGCCACGCCCTCGCCGCGCGGCGAGGTGTCGGGAAAGATCAGCGCGATGCCGTATTCCGCCGCCCATTCCTGCGCCCCGGCCTTGGTCATGGCGTTCTCATGCGTGCAGGTCAGGCCCGACAGATACCACAGCACCGGCACCTTGCCGTGCCGGGCGTCGGGCGGCAGGTAGACGGCAAAGGTCATCGGCGTGCCGGTCGCCTGCGACTGGTGGCGATAGACGCCCTGAATGCCGCCGAAGCTGCGGTTTTCCGATACGGTCTCATAGGCCAGCGTCATGGGGATTCCCTTCTGTCAGGTCGTGAAACATGACCAGCGCGTCCACATAGCCATGCCTGGGGTGAAGAAACGCGCCGGGCAGGCGGCCGACAATATCGAAACCGGCTTTCTGCCACGAATGAACGGCATCGGCATTGGTCGAGACGACGAAGTTGAACTGCATCGCCCGGAAGCCCTGCGCCCGCGCCCAGTCCTTGGCATGGGCGACCAGCCGCCCGGCGATGCCGCGGCCCCGCGCATCCGGATGGGTGGCGAAGCTGGCATTGGCGACATGGGCCGCCGGGCCCGGGCGGTTGCGGCCGACATGGCTGGTGCCCAGCACCCGGCCGTCCAGCTCGGCCACGAAGGCGGTGAAGGGCGCGGCGAACCAGTCGGCCAGCGCCTCCTCGCGCGAGATGTCGGGCGGGATGCAATAGGTCTCGCCCGCGCGATAGACCGGCCCGAGGATGGTCCAGATCGCCTCGTGGTCGGAAGGCGTGGCGGGACGGATCAGGATCTCAGCCCCGCCCGCCATCAGAACAGGCCCGTCATTTCAGCTCGTCCACCGAGCGGATGACCTTGCCCAGAAGGCCGTAATCCAGCGCCTCCTGCGTGTTCAGCCAGAAATCGCGCTGGGTGTCCTTCTCGATCCGCTCGACCGTCTGGCCGGTCGCCTCGGCAAAGATCTGATTCAGCCGGTCGCGCATCAGCCGCACCTGTTCGGCCTGGATCATCATGTCCGAGGAAGTGCCGCCGATCCCGCCGGAAGGCTGGTGGATCAGGAAGCGGGTGTTGGGCAGGCAGTAGCGGTTTTCCTTGTCCGCGCCGACGAAGATCAGCGCCCCGGCCGAGGCCACCCAGCCCGAGCCGATGGTGCGCACGGTCGGACGGATGAACTTGATCACGTCATGGATCATGTCGCCGGATTCGACATGGCCGCCGGGCGAGGAGATCAGCATGTTGATCGGTTCCTCGCTGTCCTCGGCCAAGGCCAGCAGATGCGCCACGGTGCGCTGCGCCAGCTTGTCGGTGATCGGCCCGGCGACGATCACCGTGCGCGACTTGAAATAGAGCTTGCCGATCTTGTCACCCTCGGGCAGGCCGAGCCCTTCGTCCTTCTGGCCCTCCTGGCGGCGCTCGTCCTCGTCGTCGTCATCGTCGTCCAGATGGAAATGCTTTGCCATGATCGGTCCTTTCATGTTGACGGCGGGACCGGTCGCCCGTCCCCGCCGTCCTTTTAACTAAGCAGCCCTTGAGGATCAGTAAAGAACGACCGAGCGGATCGATTCGCCCGCATGCATCAGGTCGAAGCCCTTGTTGATCTCGTCCAGCGTCAGGGTGTGGGTGATCATCGGGTCGATCTCGATCTTGCCGTCCATGTACCAGTCGACGATCTGCGGCACGTCGGTGCGGCCGCGGGCGCCGCCGAAGGCCGTGCCCTTCCAGACCCGGCCGGTGACCAGCTGGAACGGGCGGGTGCTGATTTCCGCCCCCGCGGGCGCCACGCCGATGATGATCGACTGGCCCCAGCCGCGATGCGTGCATTCCAGCGCATCGCGCATCACCTTGACATTGCCGGTGCAGTCGAAGCTGTAATCCGCGCCGCCGATCTGGTCGAAGGGCGTCTTGGTCAGGTTCACGATCTCCTGCACCACGTTCTCGCAATTCTTCGGGTTGATGAAATGCGTCATGCCGAAATGCTCGGCCATCGGCTTCTTGTCGTCGTTCAGGTCGACGCCGATGATCATGTCCGCGCCGGCCAGGCGCAGGCCCTGAAGCACATTGAGCCCGATGCCGCCCAGGCCGAAGACCACCGCCTTGGCGCCGATCTCGACCTTGGCGGTGTTGATCACCGCGCCGATGCCGGTGGTGACGCCGCAGCCGATATAGCAGATCTTGTCGAAGGGCGCGTCCTCGCGCACTTTGGCGACCGCGATTTCCGGCAGCACGGTGTAGTTCGAAAAGGTCGAGCAGCCCATGTAGTGATGGATCGGCGTGCCGTCGAGCATGCTGAACCGGCTGGTGCCGTCCGGCATCAGGCCCTGGCCCTGGGTGGCGCGGATCGCGGTGCAGAGGTTGGTCTTGCCCGACAGGCAAGAGGCGCATTGCCGGCATTCCGGGGTGTAAAGCGGGATGACATGGTCGCCCGGCTTGACCGAGGTGACGCCCGGGCCGACCTCGACCACCACGCCCGCGCCCTCATGGCCCAGGATCGAGGGGAAGAGGCCCTCGGGGTCGGCGCCCGAGAGGGTGAATTCGTCGGTGTGGCAGATGCCGGTGGCCTTGATCTCGACCATGACCTCGCCGGCCTTCGGGCCTTCGAGGTTGACCTCCATGACCTCGAGCGGCTTCCCGGCCTCCAGGGCGACGGCGGCGCGTGTTCTCATGACTTGCTCTCCTTGCGTATCGGCCGGGATGGCCTTGGTCTTCTCATGTCACAGTCTTCTCATGGCACAGGGGCCGGTAAACCGGCCCCCGAAGTTGATCCCCGCCGAGGCGTTCCCGGTCAAGCCGGCAATGCGCCCGATCGCTTGGCGATATGCGTCGCGATGGCATCCATCAGCGGCGGCGACAGCGCGTCATAGGGCTCCAGCCCCAGTTCGCGCAGCCGGGCGCGGATGCCGTCCATACGGCTGGGATCGACGCCCGATTCGATCACCGAGCTGACGAAGGCGGCGAATTCCGGCGCCGACCAGCCGTCCTCGTCCGACAGTTCGGTATGGACGAAATCCAGCCCGTAGAAGGGATGGTCCTTGTTCTCGATCCGGCCATACATGTGCACGCCGCAATCCCGGCAGCGATGGCGCTGGATCGGCGCCTCGGCATTGACGATTTCCAGCTTGTCGGCGCCTTCCAGCACCTCGATCGCGTCGCGGCCGACCACCGCCACCTGCGAAAAGATCGCGCCGTCCGGCTTCCAGCACTTGGTGCAGCCGCAGACATGGTTATGCGCGGTCTGCGCCCGCACCGCGACCCTGACCGGGTTCGAGGCGCATTTGCATTGCAGCGTGCCGCCGGAAAATCCGGGCTGGGCCGGCTTGATGCCGTTGTCGACTGCGGGGTGGATCTTCACCCCCGATGTGTCCGCCATGGTCCTGTCCTCCGCTCAGACCCGATGCGCCGAGGTTCGCGCCGCAGCGGGCCGGGGACAAGTGGGCAAAAGGTTGTATTCGCTGGCGGCTCAGGCCTCGGGGCGGCTGACCAGCCAGGCGCCGATGGCTAGGCAGGCCAGCACCTGCACGGCGATGAAGCGCGGGTCGAGGCCCAGCAGCAACGCCCAGGCCACCCCCATCGCCATGCCGGTGACGGCCCAGACCTTGGCCGTGCGGCCGACGACGCCGCGCTTGCGCCAGGCGCGGATCGGCGGACCGAAGCGCGGGTGGCGCATGATGCGCGCCCCCAGCCGCGGCGACGAGCGGGCAAAGGCCCAGACCGCCACCAGCAGGAAGGGCACGGTGGGCATGACCGGCAGGAAAATCCCGATCACCCCCAGCGCAAGGGTCAGCCAGCCGGTGACGAGCCAGAGAATCCGCATCTTACTCCGCCAGTTCGCGCAGGATCGCATTGAGCACCGGACGGCCGGCCGGAGTCGCGGCCAGCCGGTCCTTTCCGAGGGAGATAAGCCCCAGTTCGGCCAGATTCATCAGCCGGTCCCGCGGCAATTCGGCGCCATGGGCGCGGTAGCGCGGGATATCCAGCCCCTCGGCCAGCCGCATCGCCATCAGCAGATATTCCAGCGCCCGGTCGGACAGGCTCAGCAGCTCGCGATGGCTGTCGCCATGGCCCTGCGCCTCGACGGCCTCCAGCCAGGCGCCGGGCGCCGGATGCGCCTCGGTCGCCCAGCGGCCCGAGGCCAGCGTCAGCCGGCCATGCGCGCCCGGCCCCACCGCCGCCCAGTCGCCCTGCCGCCAGTAGACCAGGTTATGCCGGCTTTCCGCCCCCGGCCGGGCATGATTCGAGACCTCATAGGCGGGCATCCCGGCCGCCGCGCAGATCTCTTGCGTGTCCAGATACAGGTCGGCGGACAGATCGTCGTCGGGCAGGCCCTTCAGCCCGCCCCTGGCGTGGCGGGCGCCGAAGGCGGTGCCGGGCTCGATGGTCAGCTGATAGGCCGACAGGTGATCGACGGCCATGCCGAGCGCCTGGGTCAGCTCGCGCCGCCAATGGGCGCGGTCCTGGTCCTGCCGGGCATAGATCAGGTCGAAGCTGACCCGCGTGAAACAGTCGCGGGCTATGTCGAAGGCGGCGCGGGCCTCGGCCGCCGAATGCATGCGGCCCAGCCGGCGCAGATCCTCGTCGTTCAGCGCCTGCACCCCCATCGAGACGCGGTTGACGCCGGCATCCGCATAGGCGCGGAGGCGGCCCGTCTCGACGCTGGTCGGGTTGGCTTCCAGCGTGATCTCGATGTCATTGGCGAAGGGCCAGGCGGCTCGGGCGGCCTCGATCACCCCCGCCACGGTTTCCGGCGCCATCAGGCTGGGGGTGCCGCCGCCGAAGAAGATGCTGTTCAGCACCCGGTCGGGCAAATCACGGCCCAGCCGGGCAATCTCGGCGCGATAGGCGGCCAGCCAGCGCGGCTGGTCGATCACCGCCGCGACATGGCTGTTGAAATCGCAATAGGGGCATTTCGCGGCGCAAAAGGGCCAGTGGACGTAAAGTGCGAAGCCCCCTGCCCGCCAGTCGTCGGTCAGGGTGGCGCTGGCGGCCGGGTCCGGCAGGGGGGCGGCTGACAGGTCCAGGGTCATTCCCTCAAGGCGGTGACTTCGATTTCGATCTTCATCTCGGGTCTGATGAGCCCCGCCACAACCATGGTCGCCGCCGGTAACGCATCTTTCATCGCCTCGCCCAGAACCGGCGCGATCTCGTCGAGGATCGCCGGGTCGGTGACGGTGTATTGCACACGAACGATGTCGGCGGGCGCGAAGCCCGCCTCGGCCAGAGTGGCGAAGATGGTGGCGAAGGCGTTGCGCGCCTGCTCGGCGGCGCTGTCGGGCATGGCCATGGCCGCGTAATCGTAGCCGGTGGTGCCCGAGACGAAGCACCACGGCCCCTTCACCACCGCGCGGCTGTAGCCGAGCGCGGCTTCGAAGGGCGAGCCGGTCGAGATCCTACGCAAAGAGCGCCTCCAGCTTGCGGAAGGCGCGGGCGCGGTGGCTGATGGCGTTCTTCTGCGCGGGGGCCATCTGGGCATAGGTCACGTCATGGCCGTCGGGCACGAAAATCGGGTCGTAGCCGTGGCCCTGCTGGCCGCGCGGCGGCCAGACCAGCCGGCCGGGCGCGACGCCCTCGAAGATCTCCTCGTGCCCGTCGGGCCAGAGCAGGATCAGCGTGGCGCGGAACTGGGCGGTGCGCGGCTCGGGCACGCCGCGCTCGTCCAGCTCGCGCCAGGTGCGGGTCATGGCCTGCATGAAGTCGCGGCCCTGCGCGGTCTCGGCCCAGTCGGCGGTATAGACGCCGGGCGCGCCGTCCAGTCCGTCCACGGTGATGCCGCTGTCATCGGCCAGCACCGGCAGGCCGGTCGCCTGCATGGCGGCGCGGGCCTTGATGCGGGCATTGCCGATGAAGCTCGACTCGGTCTCGGCCGGTTCGGGCAGGCCCATCTCGCCGGCCGAGGTCACCTCGATGCCATGCGGGGCCATCATGGCGCGGATCTCGTCCAGCTTCCCTTTGTTGTGGGTCGCGACCAGCAGCTTCTTCTCGGTCAGCTTGCGCATGCGACAGCCTCGTTCTGGGCGCGGACCAGCTCGGCGATGCCGGATTCGGCCAGGTCGAGCAGCTGGTTCATCTCGGGGCGCGAGAAGGTGGCGCCCTCGGCCGACATCTGCACCTCGATCAGCCGCCCTGCCCCGGTCATGATGAAATTGCCGTCGGTGCCGGCCTCGCTGTCCTCGGCATAGTCCAGGTCCAGGATCGCCTGCCCGGCATAGATGCCGCAGGACACCGCGGCGACATGGTCCATGATCGGGTCGGCGGTGACGATGCCGGCCTTCAGGAGCTTGTTGACCGCCATCCGCAGCGCCACCCAGCCGCCGGTGATCGCGGCGCAGCGGGTGCCGCCATCGGCCTGGATCACGTCGCAATCGATCACGATCTGCCGCTCGCCCAGGGCGCGGCGGTCCACCCCGGCGCGCAGGGCGCGGCCGATCAGGCGCTGGATCTCCTGCGTGCGGCCGGATTGCTTGCCGGCCGCCGCCTCGCGCCGGTTGCGGCTGTTGGTGGCGCGCGGCAGCATGCCGTATTCCGCCGTCACCCAGCCCTGCCCCGAACCCTTGAGGAAGGGCGGCGCCTTCTCCTCGATGGTGGCCGAGCAGAGCACGCGGGTGTCGCCGCAGGAGATCAGGCAGGAACCCTCGGCATGGCGCATGATGCCCGTTTCGATTGAAATCGGGCGCATATCACTTAAATTCCGGCCAGAGGGGCGCATCTTTCATTCCTTTCGGGGGTTTTGCCGTTCAGATACAGGTCCGACACCCATGACCGCAACCCGTGAACGCCCTCAACAGATCGCCATGCCTGAAACTCCGCTGCTTTCCGACCTGAACGACCGCTCGCGCGAGGTGTTTCGCCGCGTGGTCGAAGCCTATCTCGCCACCGGCGAGCCCGTCGGCTCGCGCACCCTGACCCGCGACATGAGCGAAAAGGTCAGCGCCGCCACGATCCGCAACGTCATGCAGGACCTGGAATATCTGGGCCTGCTGGATCATCCGCATGTCTCGGCCGGACGGCTGCCGACGCAGCTGGGGCTGCGGCTGTTCGTGGACGGGCTGATGGAGGCCGGGCCCGTCTCGGCCAGCGACCGCGAGATGATCGACGAGACGCTGGGCCAGGACAGCGGCGATACCGGCGCCATGCTGGACCGGGTCAGCACGGCGCTGTCGGCGCTGACCCATGGCGCCTCTCTGGTGCTGATGCCCAAGCAGGAGGCACCGGTCCGGCATATCGAATTCGTGAGCCTCGCGCCCGACCGGGCGCTGGTGGTGCTGGTCTTTGCCGATGGCCGGGTCGAGAATCGGGTCTTTGCCCCGCCGCCCGGCCATACCGCCAGCTCGATGCGCGAGGCCGCGAATTTCCTGAACGCGGTGGCCGAAGGCCGCACCCTGGCCGAGCTGCGACGCAGTGTCGCGCAGGAGGTCGAGGCCAGCCGGCGAAAACTGGACAGCATGGCCGCGGAACTGGTGGCCTCGGGCCTGGCGCTGTGGGATGGCGAAAGCAGCGATCCGCGGCTGATCGTGCGCGGCCGGGCCAATCTGCTGGCGGATGAGCTGGCCGATCTGGACCGCATCCGCACGCTGTTCGACGACCTGGAGCGCAAGCGCGACATCGCCGAATTCTTGGAACTGGCCGAGCAGGGCGAGGGCGTGCGCATTTTCATCGGTTCCGAGAACAAGCTTTTTTCACTTTCCGGTTCCTCTCTCGTCGTTTCGCCCTATATGAATGCCGACCGAAAGATTGTTGGCGCGGTCGGCGTCATCGGTCCGACGCGGCTGAACTACGGCCGCATCGTGCCGATCGTGGACTATACTGCGCAGCTTGTCGGCCGGATGATCTCTGGCCGGAAAGGATGATGAGGACATGAAGAACGAAAACCCGAACGGCAGCCCGCTGGACGAGGAGATCATTGACCCGCTGGCCGATGATGAGGCGCCCTCGCCCGATGTCGAGGCGCTGATCGCCGAGCGGGACGATTACCGCGACCGCTTCATGCGCGCGCTGGCCGATGCCGAGAATGCCCGCAAGCGCGCCGACAAGGAGCGCCGCGATGCCGAGCAATATGGCGGGTCGCGGCTGGCCCGCGACCTTCTGCCGGTGCACGATGCGCTGAGCCGTGCGCTGGAGGCTGCCGGCGAAGAGCAGCGCGCCGCCGCCGCCGCGCTGATCGAAGGCGTCGAACTGACGCTGCGAGAGTTGAACAACGTCTTTGCCAAGCACGGCATCAGCGTCATTACCCCCGCCGTGGGCGAGAAATTCGACCCCCAGAAGCATGAGGCGATGTTCGAGGCCCCGGTTCCCGGGACCGTTGCCGGCAATATCATCCAGGTCATGGACAATGGCTTCATGCTGCACGACCGGCTGCTGCGTCCGGCGAAGGTCGGAGTAAGTTCGACCCCGGCCAGCTGACTTCCCTTGCCGACGGCATGCGAAACCCCGGAGCGTTGCTTCCGGGGTTTTTTCTTGGCCTGCAGGCCGCTATCGGCTGATTTGGTATTCTCTGCTTGGCAATAACACCATATATGGTGTTCAGTTGCCCGCGAGGACCTGACAGAGCCGGTCCAGCTGATCCAGATCGCGATAGGTGATCACCATCTGGCCGCCATCGACGCCGGCATGGTTGATCACCACCTTCATCTTGAGATGCGCGCTCAGATCACCTTCCAGGGCGCGGGTATCGGCGTCCTTCTCGTGTTTCTGGCTTCTGGGCTTGGACGGCTTCGGCCCCTCGGCCTGACGGCGGGCCAGTTCCTCGGTCTCGCGCACCGACAGGCTTTTTTCGATCACCTTCCGCGCCAGCTCCACCGCATTCGGCGTGGTGATCAGGGCACGGGCGTGACCGGCGGTCAGCTTGCCCTCCTTGAGCCAGGCCTGGACCTGGTCGGGCAGGTTCAGCAGGCGAAGCAGGTTGGCAATGTGGCTGCGGCTCTTGTTCAGCGCCTCTGCCAGCCTCTCCTGCGTATGGCCGAAACGGTCCATGAGCTGGCGGTAAGAGGCTGCCTCTTCGATCGCGTTCAGATCGGCGCGCTGGATGTTTTCGACAATGGCGACTTCCAACACTTCGGTATCGTCCAGATCGCGGACGATGACCGGGACTTCGTGCAGCTGAGCGATCTGCGCCGCGCGCCAGCGGCGTTCGCCCGCCACAATCTGATAGAGGCCGCGATCCGTCGGATGCGGCCGCACGATCAGCGGCTGCAGCATGCCGCGGGTCTTCAGAGAATCGGCCAGTTCCTGCAGGGCCTCCGGGGCGAAACTGCGGCGCGGCTGATCCGGATTGGGCGTCAGCTGTTCGACCGGAAGGATCTGCCGCGGGGCGGGCCGTTCGGAGGGGATCAGGTCCACATCCGCCATCAGCGCCGAGAGACCGCGGCCAAGACCCCGCTTTTCCAGCTTGTTTTCTGCCATGGTTCCTCCTCAGGCGGTGGCGAGTTGACGGGACAGGAACTCCCTGGCGAGCTCGCGATAGGCGGTGCTGCCCTTGGAATTCGGATCATATTGCAGAACCGGCATGGCATGGGAGGGCGCCTCGGACAGCCGGACATTGCGCGGAATGACGGTGCGATAGACCAGACCGGAGAGCGTGCTGCGCGCATCGGCCTCGACCTGCTGCGACAGGTTGTTGCGATTGTCCGACATGGTCAGAAGCACGCCTTCGATACGCAGGTCGGGATTGGCGGTCTGGCGCACCTCGCGCACGGTCATGAGAAGCTGCGACAGCCCTTCGAGGGCGTAGAATTCGGCCTGCAGCGGCACCAGCACGCTGTTCGCCGCCACCATGGCATTGACCGTAAGCAGGCCAAGCGCCGGGGGGCAGTCGATCAGGATATAGTCGAACTCGGAGGTCACCGAGAGCTTGCGGCGCAGCAGCTGCGTCCGGCCGGCACGGTTGGAGAGTTCCAGATCCGCCGAGGCGAGGTCCCGATTCGAGGGCACGATGCGGAGATTGGCGATCGTGGTATCGCGCAGGGTCTCGGACAGGGCCTGCTCTCCGGTCAGCAGATCGTAGGAGGTCAGATCGCGATCCTCCAGCGGCACGCCCAGACCGGTGGAGGCATTTCCCTGCGGATCCAGATCGATAATGGCGACCTGCTGACCCTGTTCGGCCAAGGCGGCGCCGAGATTGATTGCCGTGGTGGTCTTTCCGACCCCGCCCTTCTGGTTGGCGACAGCAATGATTCGTGTCTCATGCATGGCGGATTCCCGTGATTTCCAGAATGGCGGCGTCAGGATCTGTCGCGCTCGGGTGGGTTGTCAGGTCAAATTTCCAGTCACGTCGGGCCTCGGAAACCTCGGACTGCCAGTTGCGGCCTTTCATCAGCCAAGCTGTGCCGGAGGGTGCCAGGTGCCGCTCCACATATGCCATGAGCCGCGGAAGCGGGGCAAGCGCCCGCGCGCTGATATTGGCAGCATCAAGCCGATCCAGATCTTCTATTCGTCCCGTCAGCACATTGGCGCCAGTCAATGACAGTTCGCGTATGGCATTGCGCAAGAAAGCAGCCTTGCGCTGATCGCTTTCGACCAGCGTCAAGGGTCTGTCCGGCCGCATGATCGCCAGAACGATGCCGGGCAGACCGCCGCCACTGCCCAGATCGACCCAGCCCCCCGGCGATTTACGGGCGATTTCGGCCAACTGCAGGCAATCCGCGATATGGCGCGATTCAATCTGCTCAAGCGTGGAGGGCGCGATCAAATTGATCGCCGGATTCCACTTGCGTAGCAAGGCGGCATAGGCGGCGAGCCGCTCTGTTTCACATGAAACATTGCTCATGCGCTGCGACGGCTTCCGGCTCGAACCACCGCCAGAATCAACGTGAGCGCGGCAGGGGTCATGCCTTCGATATGCGCAGCCGCGGCGAGGGTTGCGGGCTGCTGCTGTTTCAGCTTGGATTTCAGCTCGTTCGACAGGCCGGAAAGGGCATCATAATCGAACTCCGCGGGAATTGCGATCGCCTCTTCCTTGCGCAAAAGCTCGGCGTCCTTGCTCTGCCGGTCGGTATATTGGTGATAGAGCGCGTCGATCGCCAGCTGCCGAATCGTCGAGGTATCTTGCGCGGCAAGCTCGACGTCCAATGCAAGAACTTGATCCTGCGGTATTTCCTGTTGCGCCAACAGGGCAAACAGGCTGCGCCGGACACCGTCCTGACGCACCTCGATCCCCGCGCGGACCAGTTCGGAAGGCGTGAAAGACACCGATTCCGCCCGCTGCCGGGCCGCCGAATAACGCCGCATCTTCTCACGAAACTGCACCGCGCGTTCCTGGCCAACACAACCGAGATCGATTCCAAAGGCCGTCATGCGCTGATCGGCATTGTCGGCACGGAGCGAAAGCCGGAATTCGGCGCGCGAGGTGAACATGCGGTACGGTTCGCTGACCCCCCGCGTGACGAGATCGTCTATCATCACCCCGATATAGCTTTGCGCACGGCTGAAATGCAGCGGCGGCCGGCCTTGTGCTTTCAGAGAAGCATTCAGCCCCGCCACCAACCCTTGCGCGGCAGCTTCCTCATAACCCGTGGTGCCATTGATCTGGCCGGCCAGGAACAGCCCGGGCAGGGCCTTCACCTCCAAAGACGGGGTCAGCGCACGTGGATCGACGTAATCATATTCCACCGCATAGCCCGGTTGCATGATCTGCGCCTGCTCCAGACCCCGAATCGAGCGGACATAATCCAGCTGCACATCTTCCGGCAGAGAGGTTGAAATTCCGTTCGGATAGACCAGATCGCTGTCCAGCCCTTCCGGCTCCAGGAAGATCTGATGCGAATCCTTGTCGGCGAACCGGACGATCTTGTCCTCGATCGAGGGGCAGTAACGCGGCCCCACCCCGTCGATCCGACCTCCATACATGGCAGATCGGCCGATATTCTCGCGGATCACCCGATGCGTTTCCGCATTGGTATGAGTGATCGCGCAGCTGATCTGGGGCACCTGCGGCACGTCGCTCAGGTAAGAGAACATGGCCGGTTCTTCATCGCCCGGCTGTTGATCCAGACTGTCCCAGTCAATGCTTGCACGCAGGATTCGCGGCGGCGTGCCGGTCTTCAACCGGCCCAAGGGCAGGTTCAGTGGACGAAGCGAAGCAGCCAGTCCGACCGAAGCCCGGTCGCCCCAGCGTCCGGCTGGCCGTGAGACTTCACCAATATGGATCAGGCCGTTCAGAAAGGTGCCGGTGGTCAGGATCACCTGCCGCGATTCCAGTTCACTCCCATCCGCCAGCCGTAGTCCGATGACCCGGCCCCGCTGATGCATCAGTTCCGTGACCTCGCCCAGGATCTGCGTCAGACTAGGCTGGCTTGTCACCACTGCTGCCGCGGCCTTGCGATAAAGCCGGCGATCGGCCTGCGCGCGCGGACCCTGCACCGCCGGGCCCTTGCGACGGTTCAACAACCGGAACTGGATCCCCGCGGCATCGGCGATTCGACCCATGACCCCGTCCATCGCGTCGATTTCGCGCACCAGATGGCCCTTGCCCAGCCCTCCGATTGCCGGATTGCAAGACATCGTACCGATATCATCCCGATGCATCGTCACCAGCGCCGTTTCCGCGCCCATGCGGGCTGCGGCCATGGCGGCCTCCACGCCGGCATGCCCCCCGCCAATCACGATGACGTCGAAATGTTTCACGTGAAACCTACTTTCCAATACAGAACGAGCTGAAGATCTCGTCCAGATAATCCTCGGCCCCGACCCGGCCCACCATCATGGCCAGTCCTTGAATCGCCTGGCGCAGTGCTTCCGCAAGGAATTCCGGTGCGTCATTCCTGTCGACATCCAGCGCCAGCCATGCTCTTTGCAAGGCTTCGGCCTGCCGCTTATGGCTCACAAGGCCGGAATCGGCAGCCCTGATCCGCAGGCGATCATAGACCATATCCAGAAGCTCTGCGACCCCCTCTCCGGTCCGAGCCGAGATCGCCAGACCCGGACCCTGCCCGAGATCCGCCTTGGAGCGGAGCACGATATCGTCTTCCTTCACCGCGTCGGTTGCAATGCCATCGACAGAAAGATGGATCCGCAGATCCGCTTCGGCGGCCCGCTTCAACGCCCGCGCCACCCCCATCGCCTCCACCGGATCGTTGCTTTCACGCAGACCTGCGGTATCCAGGAAAGTGACCGGCAGACCGCGAAGATCGGCACGGAGTTCGAGGATGTCCCGGGTCGTCCCGGCAATCTCGGAGACCAAAGCGATGTCGCGCTGCCCGATCCGGTTCAGCAATGTGGATTTTCCGGCGTTCGGCGGACCGATGATCGCCACCTCGTAACCCTGCCGCAACCGCTCGGTGGCTGGATATGTGGCCAGCATCTGCCGGATATCCTCCCGAATCGCCTCGATCAGCGCAAAGGCCTCGGCGGGGACATCCTCGGGAACATCCTCATCGGCGAAATCGATGCTGGCTTCGATCAGTGCACCGGCGCGGATCAGACCCGCCCGCAATGCCTCTGCCTTTCGGGCCAGTTCGCCTTCCGTCCCGCGCATGGCCAGCTTGCGCTGCGCCTCCGTCTCGGCGGAAAGCAGATCGGCCAGTCCCTCGGCCTCGGCCAGGTCGATGCGCCCATTCAGAAAGGCCCGCCGGGTGAATTCGCCCGCTTCCGCCCGCCGCAATCCCTGGTTCAGAAGCGCCTGCGCCAGCCGGTTGGCAATGACCGGTGCACCATGCAGATGCAGTTCGGCCACTTCCTCGCCGGTAAAGCTGCGACCCTCCTCGAACCACAGGACCAGGGCGCGGTCGATCAGATCCTCGCCCTCCCGCAGTGCCCGCAAGGCGGCAACCCTGGGCGCCGGAACCGGCCCGGCCAGTGATTCCAGCGCGGCACGCGCCTTCGGTCCGCTCAGGCGGACAACGGTAACGCCCCCTCGCCCGGGCGGCGTCGCCTCGGCAAAGATCGTATCCACCGCATCCTCCGCGCCGTCAGGCGTTCATCGAGTCGAAGAATTCGCTGTTGGTCTTGGTCTGCTTCAGCTTCGAGATCAGGAACTCGATCGCATCCGTGGTGCCCATCGGGTTCAGGATGCGCCGCAGCAGATAGGTCTTCTGCAGGTCCTTGGCATCGACCAGCAACTCTTCCTTGCGGGTGCCGGACTTCAGGATGTCCATCGCCGGGAAGACGCGCTTGTCCGCAACCTTGCGGTCCAGCACGATCTCGCTGTTGCCGGTGCCCTTGAACTCCTCGAAAATCACCTCGTCCATGCGCGAGCCGGTGTCGATCAGCGCCGTGGCGATGATGGTCAGCGAGCCGCCCTCCTCGATGTTCCGCGCCGCGCCGAAGAACCGCTTCGGCCGCTGCAGCGCATTCGCATCGACGCCGCCGGTCAGGACCTTGCCCGAGCTCGGCACCACGGTGTTGAAGGCTCTACCAAGTCTTGTGATGGAATCCAGAAGGATCACAACATCTCGCTTATGCTCGACCAGACGCTTGGCCTTTTCGATGACCATTTCCGAAACCGCGACGTGCCGGCTCGCCGGCTCGTCAAAGGTCGAGGAGATCACCTCGCCCTTCACCGAACGCTGCATGTCGGTGACCTCTTCCGGCCGCTCGTCGATCAGCAGCACGATCAGGTAGCATTCGGGATGATTCTTCTCGATGGAATGGGCGATGTTCTGCAGCAGCACGGTCTTGCCGGTGCGCGGCGGCGCCACGATCAGCGAACGCTGGCCCTTGCCGATCGGCGCCACCAGATCGATGATCCGGGCCGAACGGTCCTTGATGGTCGGGTCCTCGATCTCCATCTTCAGCCGCTCGTTCGGATAAAGCGGCGTCAGGTTGTCGAAGGCGACCTTGTGGCGGGCCTTTTCGGGATGCTCGAAATTGATCCGCTCGACCTTGGTCAGGGCAAAATAGCGCTCGTTCTCACCCGGGGCGCGGATCACCCCCTCGACCGTGTCGCCGGTGCGCAGCGAATGCTGGCGGATCATGTCGGGGCTGACATAGATGTCGTCGGGGCCGGGCAGATAGTTCGCCTCGGTCGAGCGCAGGAAGCCGAAACCGTCCTGCACCACCTCAAGGACGCCGTCGCCGCCGATCTCGAAGCCTTCCTCGGCATGCTCTTTCAGGATCGAGAACATCATCTCGCCCTTGCGCATGGTCGAGGCGTTCTCGATCTCCCATTCCTCGGCCATGGACAGCAGGTCGGCCGGGCTCTTGGCCTTGAGATCGGACAGGTTGAGGCGTTCTTCGGTCATGTCTAGCCTATGGGCGCGCGCTGCCCGACGCAGGATCGGCGCGCATTGGAAACTGTGTCTGGAAAATTCCCGCCGGACGGCGGATGCGCGTCACATAGGCAGAATCCGGGCGAGAGTCAATTCTTCCTAGAATTTCACGATCACCGAAAGCACGATCACCACCATGAACAGCGTCGGCAATTCGTTCATCATCCGATAGCGCCGGCCGCTCAGCCCCTGCCCGCGCAACAGCGCCTTGCGCTGGCCGGCCAGCCAGAGGTGGAACCAGGTCATCGCCAGGACGCCCGCCGCCTTGCTCCACGGCCAGATCATCGTCCAGTCCACGATGCCCGGCGTCAGCACCAGCGCCAGCCCGGCGATCCAGGTGACGATCATCGCCGGCCGCATGATCATGCGCAGCAGCTTGTCCTCCATGATCCGGAAGGATTGCGCCGGTTCCTGGCCCGTATGCCCGCGCTCGGCATGATAGACGAAAAGCCGCGGCAGATAGAACAGCCCGGCCATCCACGAGATCACCGCCATCACATGCAGGGCTTTGATCCACGGGTAAGCAAGAGCCAGGAAATCGGTCATGAGGCACCTCCAGCGACCTCTCCTCTATCAAAAAAGAATGAAGAGAAAGAAAGGATGATGTTGTGGTTGGGCCTGTGGATGACGGGAAATCCCTGTTCCACGCCGGATTTCCCCACCTTCGGCTTGCTGGGGAAAAAAACCGCGTTAACCATCCGTTAACGAAAAACAGGCGTTAAAACAGCACAGTAACCGGATGCACCCTGTGGATAAGTTTGTGAAAATTTTTCTTTTCCACAGCTTGGGGGCAATTCCTGACAGATTTTGAACATGTGGAGAAACCGGCTTTGTTCGCATCCCGTCCGGCAGGGTGATCCACGGCGATGAGAAAGGGGCCCGGCTCTCCACAGCCCACGCCCCCCGAGTCGCCCGCGCTTATCCACAAGGTTATGCCCGCCCTGTCCGGTCGGCGCCGGCCGGGCCGGCCCCGTAGCCGTCCAGAAGGCCCCTAGGCGACGGAGCCGCGTCGTCCCGGAGGGCCTGCGAAACCGGCCGATGTCCGTTTCCGTCATCCGAGCGTCGCATTTGAAGAATTGCGAGTCGGAAAACGGGTGCATTCCTGGGGACAGCACGTCCCTTAGCCAGCGGAATCCAGCCATGCTGAACACAGTCGAAATCCTGAACCAGCTCGCCGACCGGCGGAAGAACTTCTCGCTCAGCCGCGACCTCTACTGCGACGAGGGCGTCTTTCACGCCGATCTGGAGAATCTCTGGTATCGCGAATGGCTGTTTGCCATTCCCTCCTGCGACATCCCCAAGACCGGCAACCACGCCACGCTGCAGATCGGCGAATATCCGGTGGTGATCGTGCGCGGCGCCGACGGCCAGATCCGCGCCTTCCACAATGTCTGCCGCCATCGCGGCCAGCGGCTCTGCCCCAAGCAGAACGGCTCCTCGCCCAAGCTGGTCTGCCCCTATCACCAGTGGACCTACGACCTGGACGGCAAGCTGCTGTTTGCCCGCGACATGGGGCCGGATTTCGATGCCTCGAAATACAGCCTGAAGCCGGTGCATTGCCGGACCGAGGGCGGCATGGTCTTCATCTGCCTGGCCGACAACCCGCCGGATTTCGAACGCCTTGGCAGCTATCTGCGCGATTACGTCGGCGCCAGCGACCTGTCGAATGCCAAGGTCGCCTTCACCTCGACCATCGTAGAGAAGGGCAACTGGAAGCTGGTGATCGAAAACAACCGCGAATGCTACCATTGCGGCGGCAGCCATCCCTCGCTCTGCCGGACCTATTCCGACAACCCGCTGATGACGGTGATGGAGGGGCCGAACGCCGCCTCGCCCGAGATCCTGTCGCATTGGGACCGCTGCGACAAGGCCGGCCTGCCGGCGCGTTTCGTGAACGAGCCGGGGATGCAATGGCGCTTCGCCCGGGTGCCGCTGCTGAACAATGCCGAAAGCTTCACCATGTCCACCAAGGCGGCGGTGAACCGGCGCATGGGCACCATCCCGTGGAACGATGCCGGCAGCCTGATGTTCTATCACTTCCCGTCAAGCTGGAACCACTTCCTGCCCGACCATGCCATCGTCTTCCGCCTGCTGCCGATCTCGCCCACCGAGACCGAGGTGACGTCGAAATGGCTGGTCCACAAGGATGCGGTCGAGGGCGTGGACTACGACCTGCAGAAGCTGACCGAGGTCTGGCTGGCCACCAATGACGAGGACCGCCGCGTGGTCGAGGAGAACCAGAAGGGCATCCTGTCCCCCGCCTATGAGCCCGGCCCCTATTCGCCCAACCAGGAAGAGGGTGTGATCCATTTCGTCGACTGGTATGTGCGGCAGATGCTGGATCGCCTGTCCCCGACCCCGGCGATGGCTGCGGAATAATGGCGGTCCTGGTCAAGGCATTCGGCGACAAGCCGTGGAAGGACGACGAGCCGCTGGAATGCGTGATGGTGGTGCCCGAGACCTCGGACACCGCCACCTTCACCTTCCGCGCCCCCTCGGGCGCCTGGTTCGACTATCAGCCCGGCCAGTTCGTCACCCTGGACCTGCCGGTGCCGGGCGGCAACGTGCAGCGCACCTATACGATCAGTTCCAGCCCGTCGCGGCCGCTGTCCATCTCGGTCACGGTCAAGGCGCAGCCGGGCAGCGTCGGCGGGCGCTGGATGATCGACCACCTGCGGCCGGGGATGCGGCTCAAGGCTTTCGGGCCGGCGGGGATATTCTCCTTCGTGCGGCACGAGGCGGCGAAATACCTGTTCATCTCGGCCGGTTCGGGCATCACCCCCGTGATGTCCATGACCACCTGGGCCTGGGATTCGGGCGAGATGCCGGACATCGTCTTCGTCCATGCCGCCCGCAGCCCCAGCGAGATCATCTTCCGCCAGCGGCTGGAGGGCATGGCCGACCGGGTGCCGGGCCTGCAGCTGCGCTTCACGGTCGAGGATTCCGACCCGTTCCGCACCTGGCACGGCTATCGCGGCCGGCTGAACCAGATCATGCTGGGCCTGATGGCCCCGGACTACCTGGAGCGCGAGGTGTTCTGCTGCGGGCCCGAGCCCTTCATGCAGGCGGTGCGCGACATGCTGATCGCGCTCGGCTTCGACATGGACCATTACCACCAGGAAAGCTTCGGCGCCCCGATCCGCAACGAATCCGAGGCCCCGGTGCTGGACGACGTCGTCCCGGACGAGGACAGCGCCGCCCAGATCACCTTCGAAAGCTCGGGCGTGGTGGCGAAATGCAACGAGACCGACACGGTGCTGGCGGTGGCCAAGGCCAACGGGCTGAACATCCCCTCGGGCTGCACCTTCGGCCTGTGCGGCACCTGCAAGGTCAGGAAGACCGCCGGCGAGGTGCATATGGTCCATAACGGCGGCATCACCGACGAGGATATCGAGGAAGGCTATATCCTGGCCTGCTGCTCGCATCCCATCGGCGCCGTCTCGGTCGAGGTCTGACGGGCCAGGGGCGCAGCTTGGCAAAGACCCTGGGTTTTTATGGGAAAAGGGGCGGGCCGGAAGGGTCCGCCCCTTTTTCGTGCCAAGCTTGACAGAGCTACCATACCGCGCAATCCTGACCGCGTACCTATCGATATGACAGGCAAAGGAGGGCACGATGAACATCGACCTCTCGCGGCGCGGTTTCCTGAAACTGGCGGGCGCGGGTGTCGCGGCGACATCGCTCGGGGCCATGGGCTTCGGCGGGGCGGAGGCGGCGGAGCAGGCGCATGTGCGTGCCTTCAAGCTGGCCTCGACGACCGAGACGCGCAACACCTGTCCCTATTGCTCGGTGGCCTGCGGCATCATCATCTATTCGAACGGCGACCTGAAGGCCGGCGAAGAGGCCAAGGTGATGCATATCGAAGGCGATGCCGACCATCCGACGAACCGCGGCACGCTTTGCCCGAAAGGCGCGGCGCTCAAGGATTTCGTCAATGCCGAGACGCGCCTGACCACGCCGCGCATCCGCCGGCCCGGCGCGGCCAGCTTCGAGGAGATCTCCTGGGAAGAGGCGCTGGACAAGATCGCCCGCGCGCTCAAGGACGACCGCGACGCCAACATGGTGCTGACCAACGACGACGGCGTGCCGGTCAACCGCTGGACCACCACCGGTTTCCTGGCTGCCTCGGCCACCACCAATGAAACCGCATGGCTGACCTACAAGGTGGTCAGGTCCATGGGGATCGTCGGATTCGACAACCAGGCGCGCGTCTGACACGGCCCCACGGTGTCCAGTTTGGGCCCGACATTTGGCCGTGGAGCGATGACCAACTCCTGGACCGACATCAAGAATACCGACCTCGTGGTCGTCATGGGCGGCAATGCCGCCGAAGCCCATCCCTGCGGCTTCAAATGGGTGACCGAGGCCAAGGCCGCCCGCGGCGCCAAGCTTATCGTGGTGGACCCGCGCTTCACCCGCACGGCTTCGGTGGCCGACTATTATGCGCCGATCCGGCCCGGCTCGGACATTGCCTTCCTGATGGGCCTGATCAACTGGATGATCCAGAATGACAAGGTGCAATGGGACTATGTCCGCCACTTCACCAACGCCCCCCTGATCGTGAAGGATGAATACGGCTGGAGCGACGGGCTGTTCACCGGCTACGACCCCGAAAAGCGCGATTATGACAAGTCGAGCTGGGACTATGTGATCGGTGAGGACGGCTTTGCCGCCGTGGACATGACGCTGGAGCATCCGCGCTGTGTCTGGAACCTGCTCAGGGAACATGTCTCGCGCTATACGCCCGAGCTGGTCGAGGAGGTCTGCGGCACGCCCCGGGACCGCTTCCTGAAGATCGCCGAGATGATCGGCGAATGTTCGGCGCCCGACAAGACCATGACCTCGATGTATGCGCTTGGCTGGACCCAGCACGCCAAGGGTGCGCAGAACATCCGCGGCATGGCCATGCTGCAGCTGATCCTGGGCAATATCGGCGTCCGGGGCGGCGGGATGAACGCGCTGCGCGGCCATTCGAACATCCAGGGCCTGACCGATATCGGGCTGATGTCGAACCTGATTCCCGGGTATCTGAACATCCCGACCGAGAAGGAGCCGGACTGGCAGACCTACATGTCCAGCCGCAGCTTCAAGCTGCTGCGGCCGGGCCAGACCAGCTATTGGCAGAACTATCCCAAGTTCATGGTCAGCTTCATGAAGGCGATGTGGGGCGACACCGCCACGGCCGCGAACGACTGGGCCTATCACTACCTGCCCAAGCTGGACGTGCCGACCTATGACATCCTGCGCATGTTCGAGCTGATGGATGCCGGCCAGGTGAACCTGTATTTCTGCCAGGGCTTCAACCCGCTGCTGGCCTTCCCCAACCGCGCCAAGGTGACCTCGGCCCTGTCCAGGCTGAAGCTTCTGGTGGTGATGGATCCGCTGGAGACCGAGACGGCGCATTTCTGGGAAAACCACGGCGAACACAACGACGTGGATACCGCCTCGATCCAGACCGAGGTGCTGGAGCTGCCCTCGTCCTGCTTTGCCGAGGATGACGGCGCGCTGGTCAATTCCGGGCGCTGGCTGCAATGGCACTGGTCTGCGGCGACGCCGCCCGGCCAGGCCAGGCATGACACCTGGATCATGGCGCAGATCTTCCTGCGGGTGAAGAAGCTCTATCAGGAAGAGGGCGGCGTCTTCCCCGACCCGATCCTGAACCTGACCTGGGACTATGCCGACCCCGACGAGCCCTCGCCCGAGGAACTGGCCAAGGAAATGAACGGCCGGGCGCTGGAGGATGTCTACGACTCCGCCGACCCGACGAAACTGCTGACCGCCAAGGGCAAGCAGCTGCTGAACTTCAGCCAGTATCGCGACGACGGCTCGACCATGGGCGCCTGCTGGATCTATTCCGGCTGCTGGAACGAGGACGGCAACAACATGGCCCGGCGGGACAATGCCGACCCGGACGAGACCGGCGCCTATCCGAACTGGACCTTCTCCTGGCCGCTGAACCGGCGGATCCTTTACAACCGCGCCTCTGCCGATCTGCAGGGCCGGCCCTGGGACCCCTCGCGCAAGCTTCTGGAATGGGACGGCGAGAAATGGACCGGCTATGACGTGCCCGACATCGCGCCGACCGCCAGGCCGGAAGAGGTCGGCCCCTTCATCATGAACCAGGAAGGCGTCTCGCGCCTGTTCAGCCGCGGCATGATGCGCGACGGCCCCTTCCCGACGCATATGGAGCCGTTCGAGTCGCCCCTGGCCAACGTGTTCAACCCGCAGATGCGCGGCAATCCGGTGGCGCGGGTCTTTGCCAGCGATGCCGAGCAGTTCGCCACCAGCGAGGAATTCCCGATCGCGGCGACCTCCTATCGCCTGACCGAGCATTTCCATTACTGGACCAAGCACAACCGCATCAACGCGGCCCTGCAGCCGGAATTCTTCGTCGAGATCAGCCGCGAGCTGGCCGCCGAAAAGGGCATCCGGCAGGGCGGCTGGGTGCGGGTCTGGTCCAAGCGGGGCGAGGTCAAGGCCAAGGCTCTGGTAACGGGGCGGCTGAAGCCGATGCAATGCGGCGACAGGCTGGTCCATGTCATCGGCATCCCGCTGCACTGGGGCTTCATGGGCGCGGCGCGCAAGGGGTTCGGGCCGAACAGCCTGACGCCCTTTGTCGGCGACGCCAATGTGGAAACGCCCGAATTCAAGGCGTTCCTGGTCAATATCGAACCCGCGACAGGGGAGGCCGTGTCATGACAACGGACCCGAACCTCGACAGCCCGCGCACGGCGGTCTCGAATCCGCCGGTGCAGCCGATGCAGGCCAATCTGGGGCCGGGCGACGTCGTCCGCGCCTCGGCCATGCCCGACCTGCCGCCGCCGACGCGCGAATTGACGCCGGTGGCCAAGCTGATCGACGTGTCGAAATGCATCGGCTGCAAGGCCTGCCAATCGGCCTGCGCCGAATGGAACGACACCTATCCCGAGATCGAGGAAAACGTCGGCCTTTACGAAAATCCGCACGACCTGACGCCCGACATGTTCACCCTGATGCGGTTCTCGGAATACGAGAATCCGCAGACCGGGGATTTCGAATGGCTGATCCGCAAGGACGGCTGCATGCATTGCGCCGATCCGGGCTGTCTCAAGGCCTGCCCGGCCCCCGGCGCCATCGTGCAATATTCGAACGGCATCGTGGATTTCATCCACGAGAACTGCATCGGTTGCGGCTATTGCGTGACCGGCTGTCCCTTCGACATCCCGCGCATCAGCCAGAAAACCCATGTCAGCTACAAATGCACGCTGTGCTCGGACCGCGTGGCGGTGGGCCAGGGCCCGGCCTGCGCCAAGGCCTGCCCCACCCAGGCCATCGTCTTCGGCACCAAGGAGGACATGCTGGCCCATGCCGAGGCGCGGGTCGAGGACCTGAAGTCGCGCGGCTACGACAATGCCGGCATCTACGATCCGCAGGGCGTGGGCGGCACGCATGTCTTCTATGTGCTGCATCATGCCGACCAGCCCTCGCTTTATTCCGACCTGCCGGAACAGCCGCGCATCTCGCCGGTGGTCGAGGGCTGGAAGGGCGTGACCAAGACGCTGGGCCTGGCCGCCATCGGCGCCGCGGCCATCGGTTCGGTCCTGCACGGGCTGATGACGCGCGCCAACAAGGTCTCGGCCGAGGATGAGAGCCATGCCGAGGAACTGGTCGAGGGCCGCGAGCCCCCGGTCCCGCCGGGAAGGGAGGTGCTGTGATGCCGAAACGGATGTTCTCGGCCCCGGGCGACCATATCGAAAGCCGCCATCCGGTCACGGTCAGCCGCTATCGCGGCATCACGCGGCTGAACCATTGGGTGACGGCGGCCAGCCTGATCGTGCTGCTGCTTTCGGGGCTGGCGCTGTTTCACCCGGCGCTCTACTTCCTGACCGGGCTGTTCGGCGGCGGGCAGATGACGCGCTGGCTGCATCCCTTCGTGGGCGTGCTGCTGTTCTTCAGCTTCCTGTTGCTGTTCCTGCAGATGTGGCGGCTGAACCTGCCCCGGCCCGAGGACCGCACCTGGGTCAGCCATATCGGCGAGGTCGTCCGCGGCGAAGAGGAAAAGCTGCCCGAGCTGGGCAAATACAATGCCGGGCAGAAATTCGTCTTCTGGGCCATGTCGGTGCTGATCGTGGTGCTGATCGTCTCGGGCGTGATGATCTGGCAGCAATATTTCCCCGATCTGGTCTCGATCGCGGTGCGGCGCTGGGCGGTGCTGATCCATGCGCTGGCGGCGGTGGCGATCATCCTGACCTTCATCCTGCATGTCTATGCGGCGATCTGGACCCGCGGCACCATCCGTGCCATGACGCGCGGCACGGTGACCGGCGGCTGGGCCTGGCGGCACCATCGCAAATGGCTGCGCGAACTGGCTGGACGCGAGGGAGGCGGCCCGGCAGAGTAGGCCAAAGCGACCCGAAAGGAAGCCATGTCCACCGCCCTGAATCCCGATCCCGCGATGATCGGCGGCGTCGCCAAGGTCCCCCTGGCGCGCCTGCCCGAGCCCGCGGCGCTGTTCTCGACCCGCGCCGAGCGGTTCGATTTCCTGGCCGGGCACAGCCCGAACCTTGCCCCCTACCTGCGGTTTCTGGCCGGGATCTGCCGGGCGCAGGCCGGTCTGGTCGGCGACCTGCCCCGCCCCGAGGCGCCGCCGCCCGAGCGGATCGAACTGGCTCGCGCCAGCCGCATGCCGCCCTTGGACCGCAACGCCATGCGCGACGGGCTGGCGCAGGCGCTGCCGCTGCTGCTGGAGCGGCTCGCCTCGCTTGAGATGCCCGAGCCCGCCCGGCTGGCGCTGGGGGCCTTGCAGGCGGCCGAGCCCGCGGATCTGGACTGGGTGATGGGCAATGTGCTGACCGACACCATCCCCGAGGACAGCGTCGCCCCGCATCTGTTCGCCGCCGCCGCCCTGCAGGTCCATGCCGCGATGCAGGCGGCTGCGCTGGACGCCGAAAAACTGGTGCCGATCCGCACCGGCACCTGCCCGGCCTGCGGCGGCCGCCCGGCCACCAGCCTCGTCACCGAAAGCCTTGGAGCCGAAGGGGCGCGCTATTGCGCCTGCGCTACCTGTCAGACGCTGTGGAACGAGGTGCGGGTGAAATGCCTCTGCTGCGGCTCGACCAAGGGCATCTCCTATCGCTCGGTCGAGACCGGCGAGGCCACGGTCAAGGCCGAGGTCTGCCGCGAATGCGGCAGCTGGGTCAAGATCCTGTATCAGAATCGCAATCCCTCGCTGGAACCCATCGCCGACGACGTCGCCAGCCTGGGCCTCGACCTGATGATGCGGGACACCGAATGGAAGCGGGGCGGCTTCGACCCCTTCCTGACCGGCTATTGACGGCGGCGCGGCGCGGGCGATGATCGTCGGCACGGCGGGGCATATCGACCATGGCAAGACGGCGCTGGTCCGGGCCCTGACCGGGATCGAGACCGACCGGCTGGCCGAGGAAAAGGCCCGCGGCATCACCATCGAACTGGGCTTCGCCTATGCCGATCTGGGCGGCGGCGCCGTGACCGGTTTCGTCGATGTGCCGGGGCACGAGAAATTCGTCCATACCATGCTGGCCGGGGCCGGCGGCATCGACCTGGCGCTGCTGGTGGTCGCCGCCGATGACGGCATCATGCCGCAGACGCGCGAGCATCTGGCGATCCTCGACCTTCTGGGCATCAACCGCGGCTTGGTCGCGCTGACCAAATCCGACCTGGCCCCGCCCGACCGCATCGCCGGGCTTTCCGCCCGGATCGCGGAGCTGCTGGCCCCGACCGGCCTTGCCGGCGCGCCGGTCTTTCCGGTCTCGTCGCTGACCGGGGCAGGCATCGACGCCCTACGCGCCGCGCTGGTGCAGGCCGAGGCGCAGACCGCCGCCCGCGCCACCGAGGCGCGATTCCGCCTGGCCATCGACCGCAGCTTTACCCTGGCCGGGACGGGCACCGTGGTCACCGGCACCGTGCTGTCGGGCCGGGTCGCGGCGGGCGACCAGATCGTCCTCAGTCCCTCCGGCCTGCCGGCCCGCGTGCGGGGCATCCACGCCCAGAACCGCAAGGCCGAAACCGGCTTTGCCGGCCAGCGTTGCGCGCTGAACCTCGCCGGCGAAGGCGTGACGCGCGAGGCGATCCATCGCGGCGACATGGCGCTGGACCCGGCGCTGCACGCGCCCACCCAGCGCATCGACGTGATCCTGCGCGTGCTGGACGGCGAGCCCAGGCCGCTGGCGACATGGTTCCCCGCCCGCCTGCATCTGGGCGCGGCCGAGACCGGCGCCCGCATCGTGCCGCTGGAGGGGCCGCTGGCGCCGGGCGGCGAAGGGCTGGCGCAGCTCGTCCTCGACCGCCCGCTGGCCGCGACGCTGGGCGAACGCTTCATCCTGCGCGACGTCTCGGCCCGGCGCACCATCGGCGGCGGGCGGCTGATCGACCTGCGCGCCCCCGCCCGCCACCGCGCCCGGCCCGAGCGGCTGGCCGCGCTGCGCGCCATGGCCCTGCCCGACCCGGCCGAGGCGCTGTCGGCGCTGGCCGGGCTGGCGCTGATCGACCTCGACGCCTTCGCCCGCGACCGCGCCCTGCCGCCCGCCGGGCTGGCGCGCGCCGCCGCCGCCTCTGGCATCGCCATCGTTCCCGGCACGCGGCAGGCGCTCGCCCCCGCCCGGCTCAAGGCGTTGCGCGAACGGATGCAGGCGGAACTGGCGGCTTTCCATGCCGAGAACGCCGATCTTCAGGGGCTGGGCCGGGAAAAGCTGCGGCTCGCGCTCGTCCCGCGCCTGTCCAAGCCGGATTTCGCCGCCTTCATCCGCGCCGAGGCGGCGGCGGGCCGCATCGCGCTGGACGGCGCCTTCATCCGCCTGCCCGGCCACCTGCCGCGCCTCTCGCCCGAGGACGAGGCGCTGCTGGATCGCATCCTGCCGCGGCTTTCGGGCGAGGAACGCTTCCGCCCGCCGCGCGTGCGCGACTTTGCCCACGAACTCGGCGCGGACGAGGCCGAACTGCGCCGCATGATGCGCATGGCCGCCCGGCAGGGCCGCATCGACCAGATCGCGCATGACCATTTCTTCGCCCGCGCCACCACCATCGAGATGGTCGGCATCATCCGCGAGCTGTCCGCGCAGGCGCCGGACGGCTGGTTCACCGCCCCGGCCTTTCGCGACCGGGTGCAGAACGGCCGCAAGGTGGCGATCCAGATCCTTGACTTCTTCGACCGGCTCGGTCTGACCTTGCGTCGCGGCGATCTTCGTCGCATCAACCCGCATCGGATCGACCTGTTCACCCCGGACAGGCCGGACGGTCAGGACTAGGGAAGAGAAGCGTCCCCGGTGGGGCGGCCGGACTTCAAATCCGGTTGGGGCAGTGAGCCTGTCCCGGGTGGGTTCGACTCCCACTCTCTTCCGCCGGATGTGACGAAAGGACGGCAATGAACAGCATGACGCTCGGCAACAGCCAGGTTCGGGTCAGCGGGGTCTGCCTGGGCACGATGACCTTCGGCAACCAGACCCCGGCGGCCGAGGCCCATGCCCAGATGGACCGGGCGCTGGCCGCCGGGATCGGCTTCTTCGACACGGCCGAGATGTATCCGGTGAACCCGGTCCGGCGCGAGACCGTCGGCCGAAGCGAGGAGATCATCGGCGATTGGCTGGCCGCGCGCGGTGGCCGCGACCGCGTGCAGATCGCCACCAAGGTGACCGGCCCCAGCGGCACCGTCCGGGCCGAGGGCTATGACGGCGCCATCCTGCGCCGGACCGTCGACGCCTCGCTGAAACGGCTCAGGACCGATCATATCGACCTCTATCAGCTGCACTGGCCGCTGCGCGGCAGCTACGCCTTTCGCCAGAACTGGCGCTACGACCCCTCGCAGCAGGACCGTGCCGCGACGCTGGCGCATATGGCGGATGTGCTGGAAGCGGCGGCCGATCTGCACCGGGCCGGCAAGATCCGCGCCTTCGGCCTGTCGAACGAATCCGCCTGGGGCACGGCGCGCTGGATCGACACGGCCGAGCGGCTGGGCGCGCCCCGCGTCGCGGCGATCCAGAATGAATATTCCCTGCTCTACCGCGCCTACGACACCGACCTGGCCGAGCTTGCGGTGAATGAGGGGGTGACGCTGCTTGCCTATTCGCCGCTGGCGGCGGGGCTCTTGACCGGCAAATACCAGGACGGCGGCAACCCGCCGGGCAGCCGGGCGGCGGTCGATGTCGAAACCGGCGGCCTGGGCAACCTGGGCGGCCGCCGCACCGACCGCGCCATCGCCGCCGTCGCGGCCTGGCTGAAGCTGGCGGCCGAGCTGGGGCTGGACCCGGTCCACATGGCCATCGCCTTCACCCGGCAGCGGCCGTTCCCGTCGATCCCGATCATCGGCGCCACCGATGCAGCGCAGCTCGACCACCTGCTCGCCGGCCTGGACCTGGTGCTGTCCGACGAGGCGCTGCGGCGCATCGACCAGCTGCACCGCGCCCATCCCATGCCCTATTAGCCGACGCGACGGAACCGTTGGCAGCGCCGCCGGCGGCGGGCAATCTGCCCGCGACCCGACCGGAGGAGAAACCATGCTGCCGCCCATCCTTGCCCACCTGCGCATTCCCGTCGTCGCCTCGCCGATGTTCATCGTCTCGGGGCCCGATCTGGTGATCGCGCAATGCAAGGCCGGCATCGTCGGCAGCTTCCCGGCGCTGAACGCCCGCGAAAAGGATGGCGAGCCGCCGCTGCTCGACGCCTGGCTGACCCGCATCGCCGAGGAACTCGACCGCCACAACCAGGCCAATCCCGATCGCCCGGCCGCACCCTTCGCGGTGAACCAGATCGTGCACCGCTCGAACGCCCGGCTGCAGCGCGATATCGAGATCTGCCACCGCCACAAGGTGCCGATCTGGATCACCAGCCTGGGCGCCCGGCCCGAAGTGAACGCGGCCGCGCATGACTGCGGCGGCATCGCCCTGCATGACGTGATAAACAACAGCTTCGCCCGCAAGGCGATCGAAAAGGGCGCCGACGGGCTGATCGCGGTCGCGGCGGGCGCCGGCGGTCATGCCGGCCCGCAATCGCCCTTTGCCCTGGTCCAGGAAATCCGCGCCTGGTTCGACGGCCCGCTGCTGCTCTCCGGCGCCATCGCCACCGGCCGGGCGGTGCTGGCGGCGCAGGCCATGGGCGCGGACCTGGCCTATGTCGGCAGCCCCTTCATCGCCACCGAGGAAGCCAACGCTCCCGCCGACTACAAGCGCATGATCGTGGATTCCGGGGCCGAGGACGTGGTCACCTCCTCGCTCTTCACCGGCGTCTCGGGCAATTACCTCGCGCCCTCGATCCGCGCGGCCGGGCTCGACCCGGAAAACCTCGCGACGGCCGATGCCACGGCGATGGATTTCGACAAGGCCACCTCGGGCGGCAAACCCAAGGCCTGGAGCCAGATCTGGGGCTCGGGCCAGGGCATCGGCGTGGTCAAATCCGTGACCCCGGCCGCCGAACTGATCGACCGCCTGGCCACGGAATACGCCGCCGCCCGCCGCCGCCTCTGCGCCGACTGAGCGCGCTTCACCGTTTCCCAAATACTCAAGAAGCCGCGCGCCCAGGGCCCGCGGCTTCTTTGCTCTGCAAATACCCCCGGCGACGCCGCAACCGGCGCCCAGGACTCAGCTGACCGCCAGCCCCTCGGTGGTGGCGAAGAACATCGCCTGGCTGACCGCCGAACGCACCTGCTCCTCGGAATAGGGCTTCGAGATCAGGAAGGCCGGCTCGGGCCGGTCGCCGGTCAGCAGCCGCTCAGGGAAGGCGGTGATGAAGATCACCGGAATGTCGCCCATGTCGCGCAAGAGCTCGTTCACCGCATCGATGCCCGAGGAGCCGTCGGCCAACTGGATATCGGCCAGGATCAGGTCGGGGCGCTTCTGATGCGCCAGATCGACGGCGGCGGCATGGGTGCGGGCGATGCCGGTGACATCGTGGCCCATGGCCTGCACGATGCCCTTCAGGTCCATGGCGATGATGGTCTCGTCCTCGATCACCATGACCTTGCCGGTCAGCGACTGCCCCATCTCGTTCAGCGCGATCTGCACCAGCTCCTCGGCCTCGTCCTGCGGACATTGCATGATCTGCGCGATCTGGTCGTAGCGCAGTTCCTCGATGGTGCGTAGCAGCAGCGCCTCGCGGGAATTCGGGGTCAGCCCGCGCAGATGCGCCTGGGCGCGAGCCTCGCGCGGGGTCTGGGTTTCCAGCTCGACCGGCTGGCCCGAGCTTTGCCAGATCGCATGGAAGGTGCGGAACAGCCCGATTCGGGTGTCCTCGCCGTCCATCAGGCTGCGGTCGGTCAGGATCGCCTCCAGCGTGGCGGCTGCGTAATTGTCGCCGGCGGTCTGGCTGCCGGTCAGCGCACGCGCGTAGCGCCGCAGATAGGGCAATTCCCGGCTGATGGACTGGGCAAGATCCGCTGCGGTCATGGCTACCTCGAAAAAAGCGTCGTGTGTCGGAACCTGATCGGATAGGTAACGGTTAGGCAAGGTGCGCACAAGATTACCGGGAATAACTAAAAAATGAATACCAGGCGTGAGGAACGCAGGCGAGCAGCCATAGAAAAGCAGATCGACGAGAATCTGCGCCGGGTCTATGAACAGGACGCGACGCAGCAGATTCCGGACAGGTTCTTGCAATTGCTCGACAAATTGCGCGAGCAGGAGTGAGCTGAATGACCGATCGCAAAGCGGCGCAAACCGCCCGCCCCGAGGCCCATGGCGATCCTCGGGACGAACTGGTCGAGCACCTGCCGGCGCTGCGCGCCTTCGCGCTGTCGCTCACGCGCGAGGGGGCCTCGGCCGACGACCTCGTGCAGGACACCATCGTCAAGGCCTGGACGCATATCGACAAGTTCCAGCCCGGGACCAATCTGCGGGCCTGGCTGTTCACCATCCTGCGCAACACCTTCTATTCCGCGCGCCGCAAGACCCGGCGCGAGGTCAGCGATACCGACGGCGTCCACGCCGCCCGGCAGGCCACCCGCCCCGAGCATGACGGCCGTCTGGCGCTGAACGATTTCCGCGCCGCCTTCGAGCAGCTGCCCGACGAGCAGCGCGAGGCGCTGATCCTGGTCGGGGCCTCGGGCTTTTCCTACGAGGAAGCGGCGGCGATGACCGGCGTGGCCGTGGGCACCGTCAAGTCGCGCGCCAATCGCGGCCGCCGCCGGCTGGCCGAACTGCTGCAGCTTGAGGAGGGGGAGGAGCTGGAGATGACCGACCGTGCCACTCTGGCGGTGATGGCGCAGAACACCCCGATCCTGCGCTGAGATGCCGTCGTGCTGCGGCGCCTGCTGGACAAGCTGGAATTCACCAAGGGCCTCGGCTTTCGGCTGGGCGGCCTGCTGTCGGTGGCGATCCTGCCCATCGGGCTGATCTCGGTCATCCAGACCCTGCACCTGTCGCGCGAATACGAACGCTCCTCGGAAATCGCGCTGCTGGGCCGCACCGCCACCGCCGCCGCCGGGGAGCGCGCGCTCTTGCAAAGCGCGCTCGGCACCGCCGACGCACTGGGTCCGGCGGTGCTGGAAACCATGGACCGGCCGCAGGCCTGTTCCGACATCATGCGCGGCCTGGTGCAGCGCACGGTGAATTTCGTCTATGCCGGCTTCACCCGGCTGGACGGGGTGACGGAATGTTCCTCGGTGCGCGGGGTCCATGACCTGACCGGCGAATCCGCCTTTCAGCAGTTCATCGACAGTCCCGGCACATTGGTCACCACCAGCGAGGACGGGCCGGTCACCGGCAAGTCGGTGGTGGTGGTGATCCAGCCGCTTTATCGCGGGGTCGAGCTTCTGGGCTTCATCGCCGTCTCGATGTCGCATGACCTGTTGCGCTCGACCCATGTCTCGGGGCTGGGGACCGAGGGCGCGCGCATCCTGACCTTCAACAACCAGGGCGAGGTGATCTCCTCGGACCGCGAGGGGGCGGGCGACATCGCCGAGGTGCTGCCGCGCGGCAAGTCCCTGCCCTCGCTCTTGTCGCGCAGCGAGACCACTTTCCGCGATCTCTCGAACTCGGGCGAGCGGCGGGTGTTCAGCGTCGTGCCGGTGGTGCCGGGGCTGGTCTATGCGCTTGGGTCGTGGAACCGCGCCGAATCCGGCATCACCGGCATCGACATCACCCGGCGCACGGCGTTGATCCTGCCGCTGATCCTCTGGGCCGCCTCGCTGGCGGTGGCCTATTTCGCGGTCTACCGGCTGGTGCTGCGCCATATCCGCGAGTTGCGCGGCCAGATGCGCCGCTTCGCCATCGGCGACCGCTCGGCCCCGCCGCCGGTGCTGGCCGACGCGCCCGCCGAGATCGAGGACATGAGCCAGACCTTCCACAACATGGCCCGCATCCTGATCCGCGACGAAGAGGCGATGGAGGCCGCCGTCAACGAAAAGACCGTGCTGCTGAAAGAGGTGCATCACCGGGTCAAGAACAACCTGCAGCTGATCGCCTCGATCATCAACATGCAGATCCGGGTGATCGACCACGACGATGCCCGGCGGGTGCTGCGTTCGGTGCAGGACCGGGTGGCCTCGCTGGCGACGATCTATCGCAACCTCTACCAGGCCGAGCATCTGGATTCGGTCGAGGCCGACCGGCTGATCCGCGACATCATCAACCAGATGACCAACGCCTCGGTCGGGCCCGGCGCCGGGCTGCGCATCGACACCCGCCTGGAACCGCTGGTGCTGATGCCCGATCAGGCGGTGCCGCTGACCCTGCTGGCCACCGAGGCCTTTACCAATGCGCTGAAATATTCCGGTGCTTCCGGCCCGGATGCCGAACCCTGGGTGCGGGTGTCGCTGCGTGCGGACGGGCCGGCCCATGCCGTGCTGGAGGTCGAGAACTCCATCGGCGCCAGCACGCTGGCCGAGGGCACGGGCCTCGGCAGCCAGCTGATCGAGGCCTTCGCCACCCAGCTGGAAGGCGAGGCCGAGCAGGAGACCGGCGACGGCCGCTTCCTGTTGCGGCTGCGGTTCCGGGTCGAACACCTGCCCAAGCGCGACCATGCCGAGATGCCGCGGGTGGTGCTGACCTCGGCCGCGCGGCCCGGCGCGCGCCACTAGCGGCGGCGATCGCGCAAGGATCGCGAAGGGATCGGCGGCCCGATCCGCCCGCGCCAAGGCACGCGACAAGGCTCGGGGCGCGGTTTCCGCATGGAATCATGCGGCCGCCTGCCCGCTCTGGCGGCCGGATGAGGCGCGCGGCACCGGCCGTTGCCACCCGCCTTGCCGCCTGCTAGCGTCTCGGTGACGCGCCGCGGTTCCCGTCCGCCGGCTGGGCGCCCGGAAAGGAAACCGCATGCCCGATCCCGTGAATCTGCTGGCCTTTGCGCTCCTGTCGCTGGGCATGGTGCTGACGCCCGGTCCCAACATGGTCTATCTTGTCTCGCGCTCGATCTGCCAGGGGCCGCTGGCGGGGCTGATCTCGTTGGGCGGGGTGGCGCTGGGATTCGTGTTCTACATGCTCTGCGCGGCTTTCGGGATCACCGCCTTCGTCATGGCGGTGCCCTATGCCTATGACGCATTGCGGCTTGCCGGGGCGGCCTATCTGCTCTGGCTGGCCTGGCAGGCGGTGCGGCCGGGCGGCCGCTCGCCCTTTCAGGTCCAGGACCTGCCCCGGGACAGCGCACGCAGGCTTTTCGCCATGGGCTTCCTGACCAACCTGCTCAATCCCAAGATCGCGGTGATGTATCTGTCCCTGCTGCCCCAGTTCGTGACCCCCGGCCAGGGCAGCGTGCTGGCGCAGTCGCTGGCCCTTGGCAGCACGCAGATCGCGATCAGCGTCAGCGTGAACGCGGCCATCGCGCTGGCGGCGGGCGGCATCGCGGGTTTTCTGGCCGGGCGTCCGCTGTGGCTGGTCGTCCAGCGCTGGCTGATGGGCACGGTCCTGGCGGGGCTTGCCCTGCGGATGATGGCCGAAAGCCGCCGCTGACCTTCCGGCAGACGGGGCCCGCGCGCAGGCTAGGGTTCGAAGCGGCTGGCGGCGTCGCGGTCGCGCGCGTATCGCCGGGCAAGCGGAAAGGGCGGCAGCCAGGATTCGCGGCAGATGGTCCAGAGCTCATAGCTGGGCTTCAGCTGGTCCGGCGCATCCAGCGCCCCCAGATGCAGCTCGACCTCGTCGCCGCTGCGCGAAAACACGGAGGAGCCGCAGCGAGGGCAGAAGAACCGCCCGGCATAGTCGCGGGTCTCGCCCTCGACGGTCACCGCCTGCCGGGGGAACACCGCCGAGGCATGGAAAAGCGCGCCGTGATGCTTGCGGCAATCAAGGCAATGGCACAGGCCGACCCGCCAGGGCCGGCCCGATGCCACGATCCGCACCCTGCCGCACAGGCAGCCGCCGATGAATCGTTCCATGCTGCGCCCTCCCTCAGGATCGGGCTTGGCGGAATCCGGGCTGCGCGCCCTGCTGGCCCGCGTCGGCGTTCTCACTTTCCCGATGTCCGGTTCTTCCGCGTTGCCTGGCGCAGCTTCTTCGCGGCGACGAAGCGGCGGCGGCGGGACAGCTCCACGTTGATCAGCGCCCCCAGCATCACGGTGAAGCCGCCCAGATAGAACCACATCAGCAGCGCGATCACCGCGCCGATCGAGCCATAGATGCGGTTGTAGCTGTTGAAACTGGTCAGATAGGCGGAAAAGCCGTAGGAGACAGCCGCCCAGGCCAGCGCCGCGAACAGCGAGCCCCAGGTGAAGATCGGCGTGCGCGGCGTCTTCACGTTCGGCCCGAAGCGATAGAGGATGCCGATCACCACCAGCACGATGAAAAAGATCGCCATCCAGGGCAGCGCGCCGATCAGCCAGTTGCGCAGCGGCACGTCGGGCAGGAAGTTGAAGGCGATGGGCACCACGATGATCGTGGCCAGTCCCAGGGCGATCACCAGCACGATGACCAGCGTCAGCACATAGGCCAGCAGGAACCCCATGACCGTGGAATGCGAGCGCACGCCATAGGCTGCGTTCAGCCCGCGGATCAGCCCGTCCACCCCGGCCCGGGCCGAGACGGTGGCGATGATGAAGGAAATCGCCGTGGTCCAGCCCAGCTGCGTGCGCCCCGCCGCCACCAGCGCGCTGATCTGGCCATAGATGATGTCGGCGGCGCTGGGAGGGATGAAGCCGTCCGTGGTATGGACATATTGCTCGATCACCTGCGGGTCGTTCCACAGCCCCCACAGCGCGAACAGCGCCGCCAGTCCGGGAAACACCGCGAACATGGCGTAGAACGCCACCCCGGCGGCGATCAGGCTCATGTGGATCTTGTCCATCCGCTCGAAGACCGCCAGGATGAACTGCCACCAATCCCTGATCAAGGTTCCGTCCTCATCGGTTGCGTTCCGTGGCTCTGCAGGAAAACGGCTCTTCCCGCCCGAATGGTTCCGTGCCTAGGGCCCTTCTGTCGGGGCGTAGCGCAGCCAGACCGCCTTTTCGCCCAGCTTCGCGACGAAGGCGGCATGGGCCTCGGCCTCGGCCTCGGTGATGCGGGGGGGCAGCGGGCGCGGCCTTTGCCCCCGCGGCGCGGTGCCGCCGCGCGCCTGCGGTCCCGATCCCGCGCCGCGCAGCGGCCCGCTGTCCAGCACCAGCCCCGGCTGGCGGCCGCCGCGCAGCGCCAGATAGACCTCGGCCAGAAGCTCGCTGTCCAGAAGCGCGCCGTGCAGCGTGCGGTTCGAGTTGTCGATGCGGAAGCGCCGGCACAGCGCGTCCAGCGAGTTCTGCGCGCCGGGAAACTGGCTGCGCGCCAGCTCCAGCGTGTCCACGGCCCGGCTGTAGGGCATCACCGGATAGCCGCAAAGCCGCAGCTCGGCGTTCAGGAATTTCATGTCGAAGCCGGCATTGTGGATCACCAGCCGGGCCTCTTCGCCGATGAAGGCGATGAAGTCGGCGGCCACCTCGGCGAATTTCGGCTTGTCGCGCAGGAAGTCGTCGCCGAGGCCATGCACCTCGAAGGCTTCCTGCGGCATCGGGCGCTCGGGGTTGATATAGACGTGGAAGGTCCGGCCGGTGGGCAGGTGGTTCATCAGTTCGACCGCGCCGATCTCGACGATGCGGTCGCCGCTGTCGGGGTCGAAGCCGGTGGTTTCGGTATCCAGGACGATCTCACGCATGGTCGCGTTTTGCCATGATCCGGGCGCAGATGTCCACGATGGCGGCGCGCGCGCCCTCCAGCGTGTCCGAGGGGATCACCCAGTCGGCCCGCGCCCGCTTTTCCGCATCCGGCATCTGCCGCGACAGGATCAGGCGGAAGCTCTCCTCGGTCATGCCGGGGCGGGCCAGCACCCGCGCCCGCTGCACCTCGGCCGGGGCCGAGACCACGGCGACCCCGTCCATCTGCTGCTCCGATCCGCCCTCGAACAGCAGGGGAATGTCCAGCACCACGATGGGCGCATCCTCATGCGCGGCGATGAAGGCGGCGCGATCCTCGGCCACCAGCGGGTGCACGATGGATTCGAGCCGGGCAAATCCGCCGGGATCGGCCGCCAGCACCTCGCGCAGCGCGGCGCGGTCGATGCCGCCGTCCTTCAGGGCAGCGGGAAAGGCCGCCGCGACCGGGACCACCGCCGCCCCGCCCGGGGCGTAAAGCCGATGCACCGCGGCATCCGCGTCCCAGACCGGATGGCCCAGTTCGCGGAACATCCGCGCGGCGGTGGATTTCCCCATGCCGATGCCGCCGGTCAGACCCAGCAGGAAGCTCATGCCAGCACGGCCCGGCGCAGGTCGTCGTCGACCTCGGGGCGCTGGCCGAACCAGCGTTCGAATCCCGGCGCGGCCTGGTGCAAGAGCATGCCCAGCCCGTCGACGATCTCGCAGCCGCGCGCCTGCGCCTCTTCCAGAAAGGGCGTCATCAGCGGCGTATAGACCAGATCGGTGACCAGCGTGCCCGGCGCCAGCGCCTCCAGCGGCAGGCGCAGCGGCGGCTTGCCCTCCATCCCCATCGAGGTGGCGTTCACCACGGTCACCGCGCCCTCCAGCATGTTGCCGGCCTGCGCCCAGTCATAGACCACCACCTTGGCGCCGAACTCGGCCCGGATCTGCTCGGCCCGGATGCGGGTGCGGTTGGCGATGCGCAGCTCGGGCACCCCGCTTTCCAGAAGCGAGGCGACGACGGCCCGCGCCGCGCCGCCCGCGCCGATCACCGCCGCCGGGCCCAGATCGGGGATCCAGTCGGGCGCATGTTGCCGGATATTGGCGATGAAGCCGTAGCCGTCGGTATTGTCGGCATGAATCTTGCCGTCGGCGCGAAAGATCAGCGTGTTCGCCGCCCCGATCAGCGCCGCGCGGTCGGTCACCACGTCGGCCAGGGCCAGCACGCTTTCCTTGTGCGGGATGGTGACATTGGCGCCGGCGAAACCCATGCGCGGCATGGCGCGCAGCACCTCGGCCAGATGCTCGGGCATCACCGGCAGCGGCACGTAATGCCCGGCGATGCCATAGCGCGCCAGCCAGTGCCCGTGCAGCCGGGGCGAGCGCGAATGCGCCACCGGCCAGCCGATGACCCCGGCAAGGGGCGCGTGTTTCGGGGCGGGCGAACTGTCGGCCATGCTGGTCCTGCGATGCTTGCCATGCGGGGCCGGCAGCCCCGCGGCGGCATGGGTTGAACGTTGCGACACAAGTGCAATCCGGCCGGGCCGGGGTCAAGCCGTATCGCCTGCCGCAGGCCGGGGCCATGGCAGGAATGCAACCCCCGGGATGCGTCAGACCACGCTCATCTCGGGCAGGCCGCCTTCGGCCACCAGGTCCTCCAGCGTCAGCGATTCGATCAGCAGCAGATAGGACCAGAACACCTGGCCGAACATGCGGCGCAGCCGGCAGGTCGCCTCGTCCTCGCAATCCTCGCAGCGCTGATAGGACCGGCGCGACAGGCAGGGCAAGGGCGCGATGGGTCCGTCGACCTGGCGCAGAAGCTCGCCGATCGAGATTTCCTTGGGCCGCTTGATCAGCACATAGCCGCCCGCCCGGCCCCGGCGAGAGCCGACATAGCCGGCATTGCGCAGCTCCAGCATGATGTGCTCCAGAAAACGCTTGGGCGCGCCGGACCGCTGCGCGATCTCCTCGATCGTCAGGGCATTGCCGCCGGCGGCCACCTCATCTGCCAGGGCCATCAGCGCCTTGATGGCATATTTCGTCTTCTGCGAGATCATAAGGGGAATCCTTAGTGTTCGCCGGTCGATCATGCAACGATTTCGGCAAGATTTCGCGGGTCGGTCGCGATTTCATCCAGGAACCATCGCCAGAGCGTTATCGTTTTGACACATTGTCCGCGCATTTCTGCCGGGCAATAACCAAGGAGTAGATCATGCGCATCGCAGTCCTCGGCGGCGACGGATTTGTCGGCTGGCCGACCGCCCTGCACCTGTCCGAGCTGGGGCACGATATCCATATCGTGGACAACCTGTCGCGGCGCTGGATAGATACCGAGCTGGGCGTGCAGTCGCTGACGCCGATGGATTCGATCCAGGAACGCTGCCGGATCTGGCACCAGGAAACCGGGCGCAGGATCCATTTCCACCTGCTGAACCTGGCCACCGAATACGAGCGTCTCAAGTCCTGGCTGGCCGAGCACCGCCCCGACGCGGTGATCCATTTCGCCGAGCAGCGCGCCGCGCCCTATTCGATGAAGACCGACCGCCACAAGGTCTATACCGTGGGCAACAACATCAACGCCACGCATAACCTGCTGGCGGCGCTGGTGGAGACCGGCATCGACGCGCATCTGCTGCATCTGGGCACCATGGGGGTCTATGGCTATTCCACCGTCGGCGCGCCGATCCCCGAGGGCTATCTGGACGTGTCGATCGACACGCCCGCCGGCCCGCGCGCGCAGCAGATCCTGTATCCGACCCGTCCCGGCTCGGTCTATCACATGACCAAGAGCCTCGATCAGATCCTGTTCCAGTTCTACGCCCAGAACGACGGGCTGCGCATCACCGACCTGCATCAGGGCATCGTCTGGGGCACCCATACCGACCAGACCCGCCGGCACGAGCAGCTGATCAACCGCTTCGACTATGACGGTGATTACGGCACGGTGCTGAACCGATTCCTGATCCAGGCGGCTATCGGCTATCCGCTGACCGTGCACGGCACCGGCGGCCAGACCCGCGCCTTCATCCATATCCAGGATTCGGTGCGCTGCATCGAGCTGGCGCTGAAGGACGCGCCGGCCTCGGGCGAGCGGGTGCGCATCTTCAACCAGATGACCGAGACGCATCGCGTCCGCGACCTAGCGGAAATGGTCGCCCGCATGACCGGGGCCGAGGTGGCCTATCTGCCCAACCCGCGCAAGGAGGCCGACGAGAACGAGTTGGTGGTCAGCAACGACCAGTTCCTGGCGCTGGGGCTGCAGCCGATCACCCTGGCCGAGGGGCTGCTTTCCGAGGTGGTCGAGGTGGCGCGCAAATACGCCCATCGCATCGACCGCTCGCGCGTGCCGGCGGTCTCGGCCTGGACGCGCGACATCGCCCGCCGCGTCGAGCACGATCCCGAGGGCAAGAGGCTGCGTTCGGTATCGTGACCCCCGAAGGCATCTACCCGCAAGGCAGGGCGCGGTCGGACCGCGCCTTCGTCACGCTGGCGACCAATCCCGATTACGCGATCGGGGCGGCGGCGCTGTTCCGGTCCCTGCGCCGGACCGGGACGCGCGCCGATCTGGTCCTGCTTTATACCGACCTGCCCGAGGCGGCGGTGGAGGGGCTGCAGTCGCTGGATGTGCGGCCGGTGCGGGTCGAGCTGCTGCCGACCTCGGCGGAATTCAACGCCTTGCATGCCCGCGACCGGCTGCATGGCGCCGCGCCCTTCACCAAGGGCGAAAAGCCGCCCTTCCACACGCCCTTGGACAATTTCGCCAAGCTGCGGCTCTGGCAGCTCGACTATGACCGGGTGGTGTTCATCGATGCCGACGCGCTGGTCTTGCAGAACATCGACCGGCTGTTCGACTATCCGGAATTTTCCGCCGCGCCCAATGTCTATGAATCGCTGGCCGATTTCCACCGGCTGAATTCCGGGGTGTTCACCGCCCGGCCCGCGCCGGCGACGTTCGAGGCGATGCTGGCCCGCCTCGACCAGCCGGGCCGGTTCTGGCGCCGCACCGACCAGACCTTTCTCGAGACCTTTTTCCCGGGCTGGCATGGCCTGCCGGTCTTTGACAATATGCTGCAATATGTCTGGATCAACCTGCCGCAGCTCTGGCGCTGGCAGGATATCCGCGTGCTGCATTATCAGTATGAAAAGCCCTGGCAGGATCATGCAAAGGCCGAGCAATTGCGGGTGCTGATCGAGCTCTGGCGGGCCCATGCCGGGGACGGCCCGGTGCCCGATCCGCGCGACCTGCCGCCCCCGCCCGACCCGGCATCCGGTGCGGCATGAGGATCGCGCTGACCGGCGCCTCGGGCCTCGTCGGGCGCTGGCTCCATCGTGCCGCGGTGCAGGCGGGCCATCAGGTCACCACCCCGCCCGGCTGGCGCCTTGGCGACGTGCCCGACCTGACGGGATGCGAGGCGCTGGTCCATGCCGCCTTCCAGCATGTCGCTGGCCGATATCGCGGCGGCGAGGGCGAGGATCCGCAGGGATTCATCCGCGCCAATCTCGACGGCTCGGTCATGTTGTTCCGCGCGGCGCGGGACCAGGGCCTCGGCCGGGTGATCTTCCTCTCTTCGCGTGCCGTGCATGACGGCCATCCCGAGGGCATGGCGCTGCCCGATACGCTTTCCCCAGCCCCGACAAACCTTTACGGCAAGGTCAAGGCCGAGGCCGAGGCGGCGCTGGCAGCCATGGCCGCGCCGGATTTCCTGACCGCCAGCCTGCGTCCGACCGGGGTCTATGGCCCGGGCCTGCCGCAGAAATGGGCCGGGCTGATCGGGGATTTCCTGCGCGGCACCACCCCCCCGCCGCGCGTCGCGACCGAGCTGCATGGCGCCGACCTTGCCCGCGCCGCGCTGCTGGTGCTGGCCGATCCGCAGATGGCGGGCAGCTACAATGCCAGCGATCTGGTGCTGGACCGGCAGGACCTGCTGGCCGAGGTCGCCCGGCTGACCGGTTGCCCCACCCCCTTGCCGGTCCGCGCCGATGCCGGGGCGCTGCGCCGGCCGCTCTGCGACCGGCTGCGGGCCTTGGGCTGGCGGCCGGGTGGCATGGCGTTCCTGCGCCGGGAAATGCCTAAAATCCTGGACAATATACAACCATAAGCAGAATTCCGCCGACAGGAATCCGACCGCTTGCGGAAAATCGGCCTCATGCGCAAAGGTCGCAGGGAATTTGTGCATTTTGTCGTATCCCTGGGTTTGTTTCTCATGCGCCTCCTTTCCATCCTCTGCGGCCTGTCCTTTGCGGTGATGGCCGGCTTTTTCCTGGCCTGCTCGACCGTCGCCATGTCCGCCGATTCGCCGTTGCGGGCGATCGACCTCGTGTCGCTGGTCCGGGTCTTTGCGCCGATCTCCTGGGCGGCGCTGGCGCTGGCCTTGCTGGGCGGCGGGCTGGCCTGGCTGTCGCGCTGCGAGGGCTGGCCGGCTCTGGTCACCGGCTGCGGCGTCTTCCTGTTCTGCCATCTTGCCGTCCTGGCCGGGCTGAACGGGACCGCGGCGCCGACGCTGCTGTGCCTGGTCGCGGCAGGCTTCGCGATCTCGCCGCTGATCCACATGCCGAACAGCTACTGGCGCGTGGCGGGGTGACAGCCCGCGGCAGGGCGGCTAGTGTCGCGCCATGCCCGATTACGACGACCTCGCCGCCCGCATCCGCGCCCTGACCCATGGCGAGACCGACGAGGTCGCGCTGATGGCGACGCTCGCCTGCGAAATCCACCACTCGGACGAGCGTTTCGATTGGACCGGCTTCTATCGCGTCACCGCGCCCGAGACGCTGAAGATCGGTCCCTATCAGGGCGGCCATGGCTGCCTGGTGATCCCCTTCTCGCGCGGGGTCTGCGGGGCGGCGGCGCGGACGCGGCAGACCCAGCTGGTGCCGGATGTGGACGCCTTTCCCGGCCATATCGCCTGCGCCAGCTCCACCCGCTCGGAACTGGTGATCCCGGTGATCGGCCCGGGCGGGCGGCTGATCGGCGTGCTCGACATCGACAGCGACCGGCCCGACGCCTTCACGCCGGAGGATGCCCGCCGCCTGCAGGAGATTCTGGATGCCACCTTCGGACGCGACTGAATTCACCGGCCATTGCCTGTGCGGCGCCATCCGCTTCCGCGGCACTTATGACGCCGGCAACGACCTGAAGGCCTGCCATTGCAGCCAGTGCCGGCGCTGGTCGGGGCATTACTGGGCCGCGATCCTGCCGGAATCGCTGCAGATCGAGGGCGAGCCGAAATGGTATCGCGCCTCGGACATCGCCCGGCGCGGCTTCTGCCCGGATTGCGGCAGCTCGCTGTTCTGGCAGCGCGACGGGTCCGAGATCATCGACGTGGCGGCAGGCGCCATCGACAGCCCGACCGGGCTGCGCCTGCTGGGCCATATCTTCGTCGCCGACAAGGGCGACTATTACGATATCGCCGACGGACTGCCGCAGGACCCGCGCGAATAGTTGACGCCGCGCGCCGTCCGGCCTAGGCGGCAGGAAAAGGGGGCGCGCGATGATCTGGGACACGCTGGCGAATTTTCCGTTGCAACAACTCCTGGCCTTCATGGCCGGGGCCCTGGTGCTGAACCTTGCACCGGGACAGGACGTGTTCTTCGCCAGCGCCTGCGGCATCCAGAACGGCCCGCGCGCCGGCGCGCTGGCCGGCTTCGGCGTCGGGCTGGGCGTGGTCTGCCATGTGGTGATGGCGACGGTCGGTCTGGGCGCGCTGGTCGCTGCCCATCCCGGCGCGCTGGTGGCGATCAAATATGCCGGCGCCGCCTATCTGCTGTTCCTGGCCTGGAAAAGCTGGAACGCCGGCGCGGTCGACCCGCGCGCCCGCGCCGCCAGCCGGACCTGGAACATCATCCGCCGCGGCGCGCTGTCGAACCTGCTGAACCCCAAGCCGGTGCTTTTCCTGCTGGCCTTCCTGCCGCAATTCACCCGGCCGGAATACGGCCCCGTCTGGCAGCAGATCCTGGGGCTGGGGCTGATGTTCACCCTGTCGGGCATGCTGGTCACCATGGGTTACGGCCTGGTCGGCGGCTTTGCCGGGCAGGTGATCGGCAAGCGGCTGGGCATCGTGAACCGCATCGCTGCGGTGATGTTCGCCGGCCTGGCGCTGCGGCTGGTCTGGAAATGAGCTTTCTCTACCAGCCCACGGCCGAACAGCCGCGCGTGATCCATGCCGATCACGAGATCCTGGTGGTCGAGAAGCCGGCCGGGCTGCTCTCGGTCCCCGGACGGGGCGAGGATCGCGCGGATTGCCTGATCGAGCGGCTGCGCGCCGCCTTTCCGACCGTGCTGCTGGTGCATCGGCTGGACATGGACACGTCGGGGGTCATGGTCTTTGCCCTGACCCCGCATGCGCAGCGCCACTTGTCCCGGCAGTTCGAGGACCGGCGCACGAAAAAGACCTATGTCGCGCGGCTCTGGGGCCGGTTGGAGCCGAAAAGCGGCATGGTGGACCTGCCGCTGATCGTCGACTGGCCGAACCGCCCGCGCCAGAAGGTCGATCATGCCGAGGGCCGCCCGGCACAGACCGAATGGCGGGTGGTCAAGGCGACGGATGCCGAGACGCGGGTGCGGCTGATGCCGATCACCGGCCGCAGCCATCAGCTGCGCGTGCACACGGCCAAGCTGGGCCACCCGATCCTGGGCGATCCGCTTTACGCGACCGGCGCGGCGGCGGATTTCCCCCGCCTGATGCTGCATGCCGAAAGCCTGCGCTTCAAGCACCCGGAAACCGGGGTGATGCAAGGCTTTTCCGCCCCGGCGCCCTTCTGACGGTCACGCAGGTTTCATGCCGGAACCCGTTGCCCTCGCGTAAGGTTGCAGAAAGGACCAAGCAGGAGGGAAAGATGTTCAGGACCGATATCAGCCGCCGTCATGCCATGCTTATCGGCGGCGCGCTGCCCATGGCGCTGGTGCTGCCGGCGCATGCCCAGACCGCCGCCCCCGCCCAGACCGCGCCCGCCGAGCCGGCAGGCGAGGCGCCGGTCTTTCGGGGCCGTGCCCATACGATCCAGCTGGGCGGCTTCGAAGTGACGACGCTGCTGGGCGGCGCCAGCATGAGCGACAATCCGATCGAGACCTTCGGGCTTAACGCCGACCCGGCCGAGTTCGAAAGCCTCAGCGCCGAGAATTTCATTCCCGCCGACCGCAGCGGCGGCTCGTTCACCCTGACCTTGGTGCGCACGCCCGATGCGCTGGTGCTGTTCGACGCCGGCATGGTCCCGGCCAACAACGCCGCCTCGATGGCGCAGGCCGGGCTGACGCCCGAGGACGTGACCCATGTCGTGCTGACCCATATGCATCCCGACCATATCAGCGGCCTGATGGATGGCGAGGCCCCGGCCTTTCCCAATGCCCAACTGATCCTGCCCCGGCCCGAGAACGATTACTGGGCCGCCAATCCCAGCGAGGCCTATACAGCCAAGGTGGTGCCGCTGCTCGACCAGGCGCAGCAGATCGAGGGGACCGAGGAAATCCTGCCCGGCATCAGGGCCGAACAGGCGCATGGCCACACGCCCGGCCATACCACCTATCTGCTGGAAAGCGAGGGGCAGCGGCTGCTGATCACCGGCGACAGCTTCAACCACTATGTCTATTCGGTGCAGCGCCCGGCCTGGCATGTGCGCTTCGACGTGGACAGGGAGCAGGGCGCGGCCACCCGGCAGGCGGTGCTGGCCCGGCTGGCCGAAGAGAAGATCCCCTTCATCGGCTATCACATGCCCTTCCCGGCTTTGGGTTTCATCGCCCCGAACGGCGAGGGGTCGTTCCGCTTCGTGCCCGCGACCTATCAGTTCGGCTGAGGGCCGAAGCCCGGGGCCGAGAAAGTCGTTCACAATTTGTTCCGGCCTGCTAGAGTCGCGCGGGAGTTCCTTGCAGGAGAGGCGCGATGCCGGACCAACAGGCGAAGTTCGAGGCGCTGAAGGCGCTGCACGAGGCGGAGGGCGCCTTCGTCATGCCCAATCCCTGGGATGCGGGCTCGGCCCGGCTGCTGGCCAGCCTGGGGTTTCAGGCGCTGGCGACCACCAGCGCCGGCTATGCCTTTTCCAAGGGCAAGCCGGATTCCATCGCCGGGCTCGGACGCGAGGAGATCGTGGACAATGCCGCCGAGATCGTCGGCGCGACCGAGCTGCCGGTCTCGGCTGATCTGCAGGATGGTTTCGGCGCCGCACCGGAGACCTGCGCCGAAACCATCCGGCTGGCCTGTCGGGTGGGGCTGGTCGGCGGCTCGATCGAGGATGCGACGGGGGATGCCGCCGATCCGATCCACGACCTGTCCCTGGCGGTCGAGCGCATCCGGGCCGCGGCAGAGGCGGCGCGGGGCCTGCCCTTCCTGCTGACCGCGCGGGCCGAGAACTTCCTTTGGGGCCGGCCGGATCTGGATGACACGATCCGGCGGCTGCAAGCCTTTTCCGAAGCCGGGGCGGATGTGCTTTATGCGCCGGGCCTGCCGGACCTGCAGGCGATCCGCACGGTCTGCGCCGCGCTGGACAAGCCCGTCAACGTGGTCATGGGGCTGTCGGGTCCGACCTGGTCGGTGGCCGAGCTGGCGCAGGCCGGGGTGCGGCGGATCAGCGTCGGCGGCTCTTTCGCGCGGGCGGCGCTCGGCGCGCTGATGCGCGCCGCCGAGGAGGTCCGATCCGCCGGCACCTTCACCTATGCCGCCGAGGCCCTGCCCGGCGCAACCGTCGCGCGGATCATGGCGCCGGGCGGCGAGGAGGTCTAGCCCAGGTTGAACACGCGCGAGGGCTGCACCTCTCCGCCCATGTAGCGGCCGATGCACAGCGCCCGGCCGTTGCGGCTGACCCAGACCTCCTCTCCGAACTCGGCATGGCCCAGCACCTGGCCGGGATTGCCGTTCAGGATGCGGGTGGCGCCCATCTCGGTCGCCTGCATCTCGGGCAGGTCGGCCAGCGCGGCTTGCAGGGGCAGCAGCGCCGCCTCGATCTCGGCCTGGTTGGCGCGGTCGATGCGGTCGAAGGCGAAGCCGTCTGCGGCGTCGAAGGGTCCCGACCAGATGCGGCGCAGCTGCGCGACATGGCCAAGGCAGCCCAGCTTGCGGCCGAGGTCGCGGGCGATGGCGCGGACATAGCCGCCCTTGCCGCAGACCATGCGCAGCTCGGCGCTGTCCTGTGCCGCGCCCAGAAGCTCCAGCGAGTCCACCCAGAGCGGCCGGGCGGCAAGCTCGACCACCTCGCCCTCGCGCGCGAGGTCATAGGCCCGCGCGCCATCGACGCGCACGGCCGAGACGGCGGGCGGAACCTGCATGATCTCGCCGGTGAATGCGGGCAGCGCGGCGCGGATCGCCGCCTCGTCCGGGCGCGCATCGCTGGTCTTCACCACCGCGCCCGAGGCGTCGTCGGTCGTGGTCTCGGCGCCCCAATTCACCGTGAAGTCATAGGCTTTCAGCGCCTCGGCCAGGATCGGCACGGTCTTGGTCGCCTCTCCCAGCGCCACGGCCAGCACGCCGGTCGCGTCCGGGTCCAGCGTCCCGGCATGGCCGGCCTTCTTCGCGTCCAGCGCCCAGCGGACCTTGCCGACCACATCGGTCGAGCCGATGCCCGCCGGCTTGTCCACGATCAGCCAACCGTGGATCTCGCGTCCCTTTTTTCGCGCCATTCTAGTTCTGTCCTACATATCCGATGATCGGCCCCAGCCGCCGCCCGAAATCGGCGCGGCCAAGGCTGGGGGCGTATAGCCGCGAAATCGAGCCGTCGAAATACAGCGCATCCCGCGCCCCCAGCCCGTCGCGGAACAGCCGGCCGAATTCGTGGAACGTCACCGCCCGGTCCGAGATGGCGAACCATGCCGTCTGCCCGTCCGGAGAGACGCCGACGCCGTTCCTGATATAGCGGCTGTCGCTGTCCACCAGGAAACGCGGATGCAGCGCGCCGTCGATCACCAGCATCGGCCCCGATTGCGTGGCGATCCGGCATTCCGGGGCGGCCCTGGCAAAGGCCCGGCTTTCGATCACCTGATAGGGCCGGGCGCCGCCGGTGCAGAACACGCCGTTCGGCAGCATGCCGAAATTGCCGCCGCCGCCGGCCGTCACCAGATCATGCTGGCTGACGCCGTCGCTGACGTAAAGCCCGACCGGGGTGAAATCCGGGTGATACATGCCGGCATTCATGGCGAAACCCAGCACCTCGCCCTCGGCCAGCATGCGGCGCACGGCGGTGAAATCGCCCAAGACCCGGCCGTCCGGGCCGTTCAGCCACAGCCGCAGCCCCGGCTCCTGTTCCGCCGCCAGCGTGCAGATCACATAGCCCTGCCCGTCGAAGTCGCGCTTTTCGCAGATCCCGGCCATGGCGGGCAGGGTCATGGCGACCAATGCGCCGATGGCCAGCCCCAGCCGGCGCTTGAGGTCAATCTTCATCGTCTTCCGGATGCGATTCGACGTCGCGGCGCACCCGGTCCTCGGACAAGAGGCGGCGCGTGTCGTCCATGCGGTCGAAGGTTTCGTCCAGCACGAAGCGCAGCTGCGGCGCATATTTCAGCGTCATCGCCTTGGCGACCAGATGGCGCAGCTCGCCCGAATTGCGGCGCAGCGCGGCCAGCGCCTCTTCGGCATCGTGCCCGCCCAACGGCAGCACGAAGGCCGTCGCGACCTTGAGGTCGGGCGAGGTCCGCACCTCTCCGACCGTGATCGAATGCCGGTTCAGCTCGGGATCGTGGACATCCCCGCGCAGGAGGACGTCGGAAAGCGTGCGGCGGATCAGCTCGCCCACGCGAAGCTGGCGCTGCGAGGGGCCTGTGCCGGAATGAAAGCGGTTCTGTGCCATGCGCGCAGATGTAGGGGGTCGCGGCCCGCGCCGCAACGGGATAGACATGCCGGAAACGGGGGATCGAGCATGGAAAAACCGGGAATCGTCATCACGGGCGCGTCGGGCCGCATGGGGCAGATGCTGGTGCGCACCGTTCTGGCGTCGGATCAGGCCCGCCTTGTCGGCGCCGTCGAACGCGAGGGCAATCCCTGGGTCGGCCGCGACCTGGGCGAGGCGATGGGCGGCGCGGCGCTGGGAATCACCGTCACCGACGATCCGGTCGAGGCCATCGCCAAGGCGCAGGCGGTGATCGACTTCACCGCCCCGGCGGCGACGGTGGCCTTTGCCGAACTGTCCGCGCAGGCCCGCGCCGTGCATGTGATCGGCACCACCGGTTTCGAGCCCGCCCATCTGGACAAGCTGAAGGCCGCCGCCCGCCACGCGCCGATCATCCGCGCCGGCAACATGAGCCTGGGCGTCAACCTGCTGGTCGGGCTGACCCGCAAGGTCGCTGCCGCGCTGGGCGAGGACTGGGATATCGAGGTGGTCGAGGCGCATCACAACCGCAAGGTCGATGCGCCCTCGGGCACCGCGCTGATGCTGGGCGAGGCCGCCGCCACCGGGCGCGGCCACGGCCTGGACGAGTTGCGCACGCCTGCGCGCGAGGGCATCACCGGCGCCCGCGCCCCCGGCTCGATCGGGTTCAGCGCCATCCGCGGCGGCGATATCGTCGGCGAGCATGACGTGATCTTCGCCACCGCGGGCGAGCGGGTGGTGCTGCGCCATGTCGCCACCGACCGCGCCATCTTTGCCCGCGGCGCGCTGCGGGCGGCGCTGTGGGGCCAGGACAAGGGGCCGGGCGAATACGACATGGCCGACGTTCTGGGGCTTTGACAGGGCTGCGTCCCGCATTAGGTTTCCTGTGATGACCCTGCTTGCGACGCTTGACGATGCCGATGCCGACCTGACCGCCTGCCTGGCGCGGGTGATGGCGGCTGTCCTGAAGCCCGGCCACGTGGTGGCGTTGCAGGGGCCGGTCGGCGCCGGCAAGACGCATTTCGCCCGCGCCTTCATCCGCGCCCGCCAGGGCGAGGCGGCCGAGGAGGTGCCCAGCCCCACCTTCACCCTGGTCCAGACCTATGCCGACCCGCTGGGGACCGAGATCTGGCATGCCGACCTTTACCGCCTGACCCATCCCGAGGAACTGGCCGAGCTTGGCCTTGACGAGGCCATGCGCGAGGCCATCGTGCTGGTCGAATGGCCCGAACATGGCAGCCCGCTGCCCGATCCGCTGACCATCGGGCTGGAGCCGCTGCCCGATGCCCCCGACCTGCGCCGCATCACCTTGGCCGGGTCCGAGCCGCATTGGGGCGCCATGACCCGCCTGCCCGCCATCGCCCGGCTGATCCACCGCGCCGGCTGGGCCGGGGCGCGCTTGCTGCCGCTGGCGGGCGACGCCTCGTCGCGGCGCTATTTCCGGCTGGTCGAGCAGGACGGGCGCAGCGCGGTGCTGATGGATGCCTCGCCCGGCGTGACCGCGCCCTATGTGGCCATGACGCAATGGCTGCGGGCGCTGGACCTGCACGCGCCCGAGATCCTGGCCGCCGACCAGGCGCAGGGCCTGCTGCTGATCGAGGATCTGGGCGACGATCTGGTGGCCCGGGTGCTGGAATCGCGCCCCGAGCTGGCGCCGCGCATCTATGACCGCATGACCGACCTCTTGGTGCAGCTGCACGGCCACGAGCCGCCGGACTTCGTGCTGCGCCTCGACGGGCCGGAACTGGCGCATCAGGTCGGGCTGTTCGCCGAATACTATCCCGCTGCCGCCGGTGCGCCCGGCAAGGGCGCCGAGGTCGCCGCGGTGATCGAGCGGCTGCATGCCGAACTGGCTGCCGACATGCCGCCGGTGCTGGGCCTGCGCGATTTCCATGCCGAGAATGTCGTCTGGCGGGACGATGCGCCGCTGGGCCTTCTGGATTTCCAGGACGCGGTGGCGGTGCATCCGGCCTATGACCTGGTCTCGGCCCTGCAGGACGCCCGCCGCGACGTCGCGCCCGAGATCGAAGAGGCGCAGATCGCCCGCTATGTCGCCGCGACGGGCGTGGACGAGGCGCGGTTTCGCGCCGCCTATGCGCTCTTGGGCGCGCAGCGCAACCTGCGCATCATGGGCATCTTCACCCGGCTGGCGCAGCGCGAGGGCAAGCGGCGCTATCTGGCGATGATGCCGCGCGTCTGGGCGGCGATCCGGCGCGACCTGGCGCATCCGGCGCTGGCGCCGCTGGCCCAGGCGCTGGAGGGTGTCCCTGCGCCGACGCCCGAGGTGATCGAGGGCATCGCCGGATGAGCCTGCCGCTGATGATCTTCGCCGCGGGCAAGGGCACCCGCATGGCGCCGCTGACCGATACGCTGCCGAAACCGTTGATCCCGGTCGGCGGCCAGACCCTTCTGGATCGCACGCTGGCGCTGGCGCGGCAGGCGGGCGTCGGGCCGGTGGCGGTGAACATCCATCATCTGGGCCCGCAGATCCGTGATCACATCGCCGGGCAGGACATCGCCGTCTCGGACGAATCCGACCTGCTGCTCGAGACCGGCGGCGGCCTGCGCAAGGCGCTGCCGCTGCTTGGCCCCGGCCCTGTGATCACAATGAACCCGGATGTGATCTGGACCGGCCCGAACCCGGTCCGCGCCCTGCTGGACGGCTGGCGCGAGGAGATGGACGCGCTGCTGATGCTGGTGCCGCTGGACCGGACCCATGGCCGGCAGGGCGGCGGCGATTTCAGCCTAGGCCCGGCGGGCCGGCTGATCCGCAGGGGCGATCTGGTCTATGGCGGCGTGCAGATCATCCGCCCCGACCGGCTGGCCGCGATCCCCGAGCAGGTGTTCTCGCTCAACCGCCTTTGGGACCTGATGATCGCCGGGGGCCGTGCTTACGGGCTGGTCCATCCCGGTGAATGGTGCGATGTCGGCCGCCCCGACTGCATCCCGCTGGCCGAGAGCCTGCTCGATGCCTGACTGGCAGAACGGGATCTTTGCCCTGCCCTGCGGCGCGGATTTCCCCGGCGCCTTCGCCGACGGGCTGATCCGGCGCATGGCCCACCGTCCGCCGCAGGACATGGCGCGGGTCACGGTCTATGCCAATTCCGGCCAGTCGCTGATGGCGCTGCGTCAGGCCTTCATCCGGCGCGGGCCGCTGCTTTTGCCGCAATTGCGGCTGATCGCCGACCTGGGCGGCGGCGCGGCCACGGCCCCGCTGGCGCGCCGGCTGGAACTGGGCCGTCTGATCGACGCCGCGCTGCGCGCCGATCCCGATCTGGCGCAGGGGCAATCGGTGCCGGAACTCGCTGCCTCGCTGGCGGCGCTGATGGCCGAGATGCAGCTGGAGGGGCTGGACGCGCAGGCGCTGGACCGCATCGATGCCAGCGAACACGCCCAGCATTGGGGCCGGGCGCTGGCCTTCCTGAAGATCGCCGCCGGCTATTACCTGTCCGACCCGCCGCAGGACCGCGAGGCCCGGCAGCGCGCCGCCGCCGGGGCGCTGGCCGCGGCCTGGGCGCGCGGCGCGGACCTGCCGCAGGGCCCGGTGGTCGTCGCCGGCTCGACCGGCTCGCATGGCGCGACGCGGGATTTCATGCGCGCCGTCGCCCGGTTGCCGATGGGCGCGGTGGTGCTGCCGGGCTTCGATGCCGATCTGCCGCAGGCGGTCTGGGAGGGGCTCGACGCGCTGTCCGAAGATCACCCGCAGGCGCGCTATGCGCCGCTGCTGGCCGAGTTCGGCGCCCCGGCGGAATGGCTGCCCGGAACGGCGCCCGACCCGGCGCGCAACCGCCTGATCTCGCTGGCGCTGCGTCCCGCGCCGGTCACCGATCAATGGATCGAGGAAGGCCCGCGCCTTGGCCCGCTGCTTCCCGCGACCAAGGCCCTGACCCTGATCGAGGCCGAGCAGCCGGGGCAGGAGGCCGAGGCCGTGGCGCTGGTCATCCGCGAGGCGGTGGAAAACCGCCAGCCGGTGACGCTGATCGCCGCCGACCGGATGCTGACCCGCCGCGTGCAATCGGCGCTGGACCGCTGGGGCATCATCCCGGACGATTCCGCTGGCCAGCCCCTGCCGCTGACCGCGCCCGGCCTCTTCCTGCGCCATGTCGCCGACCTTTTCGGGGCCGAGATGATGCTGGACGCGCTCTTGGTGTTGCTCAAGCACCCGGTCACCGCGACCGGGCTTGGCCCCGATTACCGGCGCGAGCACAACCGCCATACCCGCGACCTGGAGCTGCACCTGCGCCGTAACGGACCGGCCTTTCCCGATGGCGCGGCCTTGCGGGACTGGGCGGATCGCGGCGACGCCTCCAGCAAGCCCTGGGCGCTGTGGCTGGCCGCGCTTCTGGACCGCATCGTGCCGCTGGCGCAGGACCGCGCGCCGCGGCCGCTGGCGGAGCGGCTGCGCGATCTGCGCGCCCTGGCCGAGGATCTGGCCGCCGGTCCGGGCGGCGATGCCGATGCCTCGGAACTCTGGGCCAAGGCTTCGGGCGGGCTGGCGCGTGCGGTGCTGGATCATCTGGCCGCCCATGCGCATCTGGGCCACGACCTGCGGCCGGCCGAGTTCTGCGACCTGCTGCAGGACGAATTGCAGGGCCAGGCGGTGCGGCAGGACGTGGCCGCGCATCCGCTGGTCCGCTTTCGCGGCCCGCGCGAGGCGCGCACCGAGGCGGTGGGCGAGGATGCCGGGCTGGTGATCCTGTCGGGCCTGAACGAGGGGGGCTGGCCGCAGGCGCTGCCGCCCGATCCGTGGCTGTCGCGCCCGATGCGGCTGGCGGCGGGGCTGACCCTGCCCGAGCGCCGGGTGGGCCTGTCGGCGCATGACTTCCAGCAGGCCGTGGCGGCGGTGCAGGTGGTGCTGACCCGCGCCCGCCGCGACGCCGAGGCCGAGACCATCCCCTCGCGCTGGCTGAACCGGCTGGTGAACCTGCTGGGCGGGCTGCCGGACCAGCAGGGGCCGCAAGCGCTGGCCGAGATGCGGAAACGCGGCCGGCGCTGGCTGGACCTGGCCGAATTGCAGGCCCGGCCGCGCATGCGGCTGGCGCCGGCGCCGCGGCCCTCGCCCCTTCCGCCGCCGCCCGCCCTGCGCGAGCTGTCGGTGACCGAGGTCAGGACGCTGATCCGCGACCCCTATGCCGTCTATGCCCGCCGCGTGCTGCGCCTGCGGGCGCTGGACCCGCTGCGCCCCGAACCCGACGCGGCCGAGCGCGGCAATGTCCTGCATCACATCATGGACCGTTTCCTGCGCGGCCTTCCCGATCTGCCCGAGACGCCGCAGGCGATGAAGGCGCGGCTGCTTGCCCTTACCGACGCGGTGCTGGAAGCCGAGGTGCCCTGGCCCTCGGCCCGGCTGTTCTGGCGGGCGCGGATCGCCGGCATCGCCGACCGGCTGATGGCGGACGAGGCCGAGCGGCTGGCGCGCGGCCGGCCCGTCCTGGTCGAGGAATATGGCGCGGAGGCCGTGCCCGGCCTGGACTTCCGCCTGATCGCCCGGCCCGACCGGCTGGACCTGCTGCAGGACGGCCGGGTGCATGTCTATGACTACAAGTCCGGCAAGCCGCCGACCGACAAGCAGATCGCGCATTTCGACAAGCAATTGCCGCTGGAGGCCGCGATGGTCCGGCACGGCGCCTTCAAGGCGCTGGGACCGGCCGAGGTCGAGGGCATCAGCTATATCCAGCTGGGCGGCGAGGGAAAAACCGAAAGCCGCGAGTTCAGCCCCGGTTTTGCCGAGGAAAGCTGGACCGGCTTCGTCACCCTGATCCGCCGCTATCTGGACGGCGAGCGCGGCTTTACCGCCCGGCTGGCCATGGAACGCAGCGACCATGCCAGCGATTACGACCACCTGTCGCGGCATGGCGAATGGGACACGACCGAGGTCGCGGCCCCGCAGAGGTTCGGCGATGATGGATGAGGCGACGCTGGCGCAGGTGCGGGCGGCGGACCCGCATCGCTCGACCTGGCTGACGGCCAATGCCGGCTCGGGCAAGACGCGGGTGCTGACCGACCGGGTGGCGCGGCTGCTCTTGGCCGGGACCGCGCCCGAGCGCATCCTGTGCCTGACCTATACCAAGGCCGCGGCGACCGAGATGCAGAACCGCCTGCTGGCGCGGCTGGGCCAATGGGCCATGCTGCCCGAGGCGGAACTGCGCGCCGAACTGGCGCGGCTGGGCGAGGCGGGCGCCCCCGACCTGCCCGCCGCGCGCCGGCTGTTTGCCCGCGCCATCGAGACGCCGGGCGGGCTCAAGGTCCAGACCATCCACAGCTTCTGCGCCGGCGTCCTGCGCCGCTTCCCGATCGAGGCCGGGGTGCCGCATGGCTTCACCGAGCTTGACGACCGCAGCGCGGCGCTGATCCGCGCCGAGATCATCGAGGACATGGCCCGCGAGCACGCGCCCGAACTGGAGGACCTGCTGGCGCTGCATTCCGGCGAACGGCTCGACGCCTTCCTCGCCGGTCTGCGGGGGTTCGAGGCCCCCGCAGACCGGGACGCGCTCTGGACCGCATGCGGGCTGGCGCCGGGCGAGGACATGCAGGCGCTGCTGGCGGAATGCTTTACCGACGGGGCTACGGTCATTGCCGCGCTGATCCCGCATCTGCTGAAAAGCGGCGCGAACGACCAGAAGGCGGCGGCGAAGCTGGCGCCCGGCAACTGGGCGCAGCCGGGCATGGCGGAGCTGGCGATCCTGGAATCCGTGCTGCTGACCGGGGCAAGCGCCAAGGCGCCCTTTACCGCGAAATACGACGGCTTTCCGACCAAGGCGCTGCGCAGCGGCCCCTGCGCCGAGCTGCTGGACGATCTGGCGATCCTGATGGAGCGGGTCGAATCCGCCCGGCCGCGCCGCATCGCCTTGGCGCATGCGGAACGGACCTTGGCGCTGCACCGTTTCGGTCATGCCTTCCTGACCCGCTACCGGGCGCAGAAGGCCGCGCATGGCCATCTGGATTTCGACGACCTGATCGACCGCACCGCGCGGCTCTTGTCGGAAAGCAGCATGGCGCAATGGGTGCTGTTCCGGCTGGACGGCGGCATCGACCATATCCTGGTCGACGAGGCGCAGGACACCAGCCCGGCGCAATGGCAGGTGATCGAGCGGCTGACCGACGAGTTCACCTCGGGGCAAGGGGCGCGCGACCAGACGCGCAGCCTGTTCGTGGTGGGCGACCCCAAGCAGTCGATCTATTCCTTCCAGGGCGCCGATATCGCGGTGTTCGAGGCCCGCCGCACCGGCTTTGCCCAGGCCTTCGAGGCGGTGCAGAATCCCATGCAGGTGCTGGAGCTGCGGCATTCCTTCCGCAGCTCGACCGCGATCCTGTCGCTGGTCGATCAGGTCTTTGCCGGCGATGCGGCGCGCGGCCTGGGCGATCCGCCGCAGCACCGCGCCTTTCGCACCGCGATGCCGGGCCGGGTGGACCTGTGGCCGGCGATCCCGAAGCCCGAAAAGCCCGAGCCGGGCGACTGGACCGATCCGGTGGACCAGCCGGCCGAGAATTCGGAAACCGTGCAGCTGGCCCGCGCCGTCGCCGACGGCATCGGCAGGATGCTGGGCCAGCCGATCCATGACCCCAAGACCGGCGCGGTGCGCCGCATCCGCGCCGGCGACGTGCTGATCCTGGTGCAGCGCCGCTCGGACCTGTTCGCCGAGATCATCGCGGCGCTGAAGGCGGCGAACCTGCCCGTGGCCGGCGCCGACCGGCTGAAGCTGGCCGGAGAGATGGCGGTGCAGGACATCCGCGCCCTCTTGTCGGTGCTGGCTACGCCCGAGGACGACCTGTCGCTGGCGGCCTGCCTGCGCTCGCCGCTGTTCGGGCTGACCGAGGAGGAGCTTTACCGCCTTGCCGCCGGGCGCAAGCGCGGCGAATACCTGTGGCGGCGGCTGCGCGAATCGCCGCATCGCCAGGCGGTCGAGCTGCTGGCCGACCTGATGGGCCAGACCGGCTTCATGCGCCCCTATGACCTGATCCAGCGCCTGCTGATCCGCCACGGCGGGCGCGAGCGGCTGATCGCCCGGCTGGGCCCCGAGGCGCAGGACGGCATCGACGAGCTCTTGTCGCAGGCGCTGGCCTATGAAAGCTCGGAGACGCCCTCGCTGACCGGCTTCCTGGTCTGGCTGACCGGCGACGATGTCGAGGTGCGCCGCCAGCCCGGCTCGGCCGGCGATGGCGAGGGGCTGATCCGGGTGATGACCGTGCACGGCTCGAAGGGCCTGGAAAGCCCCATCGTCATCATGCCCGATTGTGCGCAGCGTAAGCCGCCGCGCGAGGCGCCGGTGCTGCCCGGCCCGGACGGGCTGTCCCTGTGGCGCGGCCGCAAGGGCGAGCGGCCCGATCCGGTCGAGGAACTGGCCGCGCTGCAGACCGAGCGGCAGCTGCAGGAACGCAAGCGGCTGCTCTATGTCGGGCTGACCCGCGCCGAAAGCTGGCTGATCGTCGCCGCGGCGGGCGAGACCGGCGCGGCCGAGGACAGCTGGCACGCCATGGTCGAGGCCGGCATGGGCCGCACCGACCTGACCGAAACGCGCCTGCCCGCGCCCTGGGGCGGCGAGATCCGGCGGCTGTCCTATGGCGACTGGCCCGAAAACGCGCCGCAGCCGGTGCTGTCGGAAAGGCCTGCGCCGGCCGAGCCGGACTGGCTGCGCGCCCCGCCGCCGCCCGCCCCCGCAAAGCTCCGGCCCGTCGCCGCGACGGCGCTGGGCGGGGCCAAGGTGATCGGCGCGCCCGGCGAGGGCGATGCCGAGGCGGCGATGCTATTCGGCACCCGCCTGCACCTGCTGCTGGAGCACCTGCCGGGCCGCGATCCGACCGATTGGCCCGCCTTGGCCCGCGACGTTCTGGCCGATGCCGAGGGCGGCCTGCCCGGGCCCGAGGATCTGGCCGCGCTGCTGACCGAAGCCCGCGCGGTGATCGAGGCCCCGGACCTGGCGCAGGTCTTTGCCCTGCCCGACGGTGCCGAGCTGCTGGCCGAGGTGGCGCTGGCCGCGCCGCTGCCGGGCATCGGCACCCTGACCGGCGCCGTGGACCGGCTGGTGGTGGAGCCGGACCGGATCCTGGCGGTGGACTACAAGTCGAACCGCGAGGTGCCGGATACGCCGCAGGCGGTGCCGCTGGGGATCTTGCGGCAGATGGCCGCCTATCGCGCGGCGCTGCGGCTGATCTGGCCGGCCATGCGGGTCGAGGTCGCGGTGCTCTGGACCGCCTCGCGCAGCCTGATGGCGCTGCCCGACGAGTTGCTGGATGGGGTGATGGCGGGCCTTGACCCCAACCGCCCCGGTGCATAGCTCTTGACCCATACGCCCCGCCGGTGCCAGCCGGCACATCGCAGGAGAGCCCCATGGCCAACACCCAAGCCGTTTCCGACGCCGATTTCGACAGCGAAGTCCGCCAGTCCCCGACCCCGGTCGTGGTGGATTTCTGGGCCGAATGGTGCGGGCCTTGCCGCCAGATCGGCCCCTCGCTGGAAGAGCTGGCCGCCGAATACGCGGGCCGCGTGAAGATCGTGAAGGTCAATGTGGACGAGAACCCCGAAAGCCCCGCCGCCCTGGGCGTGCGCGGCATCCCGGCGCTGTTCCTGTTCAAGGACGGCCAGGTGGTCTCGAACAAGATCGGCGCCGCGCCCAAGGCCGCGCTGAAGGCCTGGATCGACGAATCCATCTGATCCCTAGGCGCCGGGGGCGGCGCCGATCGGCCAGCCGCCCCGGCGCATCGCCGCCAGGATCCGCGCGCCCGCATCGGGCCGCGTGGCGTTGATGGCGTTCTGCTGCAGAAACCAGAACAGGTAGCGGTCGAAATCCGGCGCGTGGCTCGCGGCCCGCGCCAGCGCCTCCTCCGCGCCCAGTTCGGAGACGTTCAGCGCGATGTGGTGGAAGTCGATCTGCCCAAACAGCACCGCCGGCTTGCCGAGCAGGTAGCCGTCGAAGGCCACGGCGCTGTTCTGCGTGGCGACGAAGGCGCAATCGCGCAGAAGCCGCATCGTGTCGCCGCCGATCCGCAGGTTCGGGTGGCGCGCCGCCAGCCGGTCCAGCGCCGTATGGTCGGCGGCGTCATATGCCTCGCGCGGGTGCAGCGTTGCGACGGTGGGCCGGCCGGTGGCGGCGACCGCCTCCAGCATATCGGCCGGGCTCATGGTCTGGAACGAGCGGCAGCGGCGGATATGACCCTGCAGCGGCACCAGCACCGTGTCGCCGCGCCGGGGCGCGGGGCCGGGCAGCACGCGGGCGCGCAGCCGGTCGGCGAAGGCACGGGCCGCGCCGGGATCGACGGCCTCGGGGTCGTGGCGGGCCCGCGCCACGGCGAAGCGCCAGCGTTGCTGGACCGGCTCGATCTGCCAGAACGGATAGTGATAGGCGCGGCGGAAGGTCAGCGCGCGGTCATGCGTCGGCGCCTCCATGTGGAACAGCGCATAGCCTTCCAGCGTCGGCGCCGCGGCGCGGGCCATGGGGCCGGTCTCGTGCCATTCGACGCGCCAGCCCGCCGCCTCGACCGTCCGGCGCAGCACGGCCATGAAGTTGAAGCTGCCCGCGCGGGCGGTCTCCAGCATCGAGCCTTCCAGATAGACGCGCAGGACGGGGGCATGGGTCATGGCCGGCAGGCTAGCGGCCGGCGCGGGCCGGCGGAAGGGGTGGCGGCCGAAAGGGATGGTGGGTTGCGAAAGCGCCGCCCGGCCCATATCTGACGCGGCAGGCTGATATCGGAGAGAGGCATGTCCGAAGAGAGATTTCCCGGCTGGCACGGGACCACCATCCTGGCGGTGCGCCGGGCTGGCCGCGTCGTCGTCGCCGGGGACGGCCAGGTCAGCGTCGGCCAGACGGTGATGAAGGGCACGGCGCGCAAGGTGCGCCGGCTGAGCCCCGGCGGCCATGACGTCGTGGTGGGATTCGCCGGTTCGACCGCCGATGCCTTCACCCTGCTCGAGCGGCTGGAGAAGAAGCTGGAGGCGGCGCCCGGCCAGCTGGCCCGGGCCTGCGTCGAGCTGGCCAAGGACTGGCGCATGGACAAGTATCTGCGCAACCTCGAGGCGATGCTGATCGTGACCGACGGGCGCGACATCTTCGTGGTGACCGGTGCCGGCGACGTGCTGGAGCCCGAGCATGACGTGGCCGCCATCGGCTCGGGCGGCAATTTCGCCCTGGCCGCCGCGCGCGGGCTGATGGAGAGCGAGCTGGATGCCGAGGCGGTGGCGCGCAAGGCCATGGCGATCGCGGCGGATATCTGCGTCTACACCAATGGCAATCTGACCGTTGAAGTCATGGGATGACGGGGGCTCTGCCCCCGCCCGGCCTGCCCCTGGCGGGGCATGCCGGCCGTCCCCCGGGATATTTGGGCAAGAAAGAAGGCGCAAGCCGGTGCCCCTGACAGGAAAGGCTGACCATGAGTGACCTGACCCCGCGCGAGATCGTGTCCGAACTGGATCGCTTCATCATCGGGCAGAGGGATGCCAAGCGCGCCGTGGCCGTGGCGCTGCGCAACCGCTGGCGGCGCCGGCAACTGGGCGACGACCTGCGCGACGAGGTCTATCCCAAGAACATCCTGATGATCGGCCCCACCGGCGTCGGCAAGACCGAGATCAGCCGCCGGCTGGCGAAGCTCGCCCGCGCGCCCTTCCTGAAGGTCGAGGCCACCAAGTTCACCGAGGTCGGCTATGTCGGCCGCGATGTCGAGCAGATCATCCGCGACCTGGCCGATGCCGCCGTCATCGAGACCCGCGAGCGCATGCGCGAGGAGGTCAAGGCCCGCGCCCATAAATCCGCCGAGGAGCGGGTCGTCGCCGCCCTGGCCGGCGAGGGGGCGCGCGAGCAGACCCGCGAGATGTTCCGCGACAAGCTCAAGCGCGGCGAGCTGGACGACACGGTGATCGAGCTGGAGGTGCAGGACAATTCCAATCCGCTCGGCATGATGGAGATCCCCGGCCAGCCCGGCGCCATCGGCGGCATGATGGACCTGTCGGGGCTGATGAAGGCCTTTGGCGGCCGCCGGGTGCGGCGCAAGGTCACCGTGGCGGAAAGCTACGACCTGCTGATCGCCGAGGAGGCCGACAAGCTTCTGGACGACGAGGCGGTGCGCGCCGCCGCGCTGGAGGCGGTGCAGGAGAACGGCATCGTCTTCATCGACGAGATCGACAAGGTGGCGGCCCGGCAGGAGGCGCGCGGCGGCGACGTCTCGCGCGAGGGCGTGCAGCGCGACCTGCTGCCGCTGATCGAGGGCACCACCGTCGGCACCAAATACGGCCCGGTGAAGACCGATCACATCCTGTTCATCGCCTCGGGCGCGTTCCATATCGCCAAGCCCTCGGACCTGCTGCCCGAGCTGCAGGGCCGGCTGCCGATCCGCGTCGAGCTGCGCGCCCTGACCGAGGAGGATTTCGTCCGCATCCTGACCGAGACCGACAATGCCCTGACCCGGCAATATACCGCGCTGATGGCGACCGAGGGGGTGGCGGTCGAGTTCACCGAGGACGGCATCCGGGCGCTGGCGCGGATCGCGGCCGAGGTGAACGGCTCGGTCGAGAATATCGGCGCGCGGCGGCTTTACACCGTGATGGAACGGGTGTTCGAGGAGCTGTCCTTCAGCGCCCCGGACCGTTCCGGCGAGACGGTGGTGGTCGACGGGGCCTTCGTCGAGAAGCATCTGGGCGATCTTTCGCGCTCGACCGATCTTTCGCGCTATGTGCTCTGAAGGGAACCGCGGCGCGGTCCCGCCCGTTGTGCCGGAAGTCAAAGGACGGGGACGCGCATGGGATATATCTTCGGAATCATCATCTTCGTGCTGGATGTCTGGGCCATCGCCTCGATCATCAACACCAATGAGAGCATGACCACCAAGCTGGTCTGGATCGCGCTGGTGGCGATCCTGCCGGTGGTCGGGCTGATCATCTGGTGGTTTGCCGGGCCCAAGGCGAATTACGGCTGAGGGCTTTTCCCGCGCCCGCGGTAATGGCATGGTTCGCCGCAAGTCGAAAAGGCGGGGGACATGCCGGCGCGGATCCTTGTTTCGCTGTTGCTGCTGCTGGCGGCCTGTGCGCCGCGCGGCGAGATCACCCTGGTCCCGGAGGCGGGCCGGGTGGGTCAGGTCGAGCGCATCTATATCGCCACCAACCGCACCCCCGACGGCAGCCGGCAGGAGGGGGTGAGCTTCGGCCGCGTCGACGTCTCGGTGCCGCCCGAGCGGCGGCCGGGCTCGATCGCCTATCCGCGCAAGGGCGCGGCGCCCGATCCGCGGCGGGATTTCCTGGTCTCGGAATATGCCCGCTTCGCCCGGCCCGGGGATTTCCGCGCCGAGTTGCGCCGCGCCATCGCCGAGCGCCCGCCGGGCGACCGCGACGTGGTGCTGTTCGTGCATGGCTATAACAACACCTTCGCCGAGGGCCTGTATCGCTTTGCCCAGATCGAGCACGACCTGCGCCTGCCCGGCGTGCCGCTGCATTTCTCGTGGCCCTCGCGCGGGCAGCCGCTGGCCTATGCGGCGGATCGCGACAGCGTGCTCTATTCCCGCGACGGGCTCGAGCGCAGCATCGAGATCGCCACCGAAGCGGGCGGCGGCAAGGCGATCCTGGTCGCGCATTCCATGGGCGCCCTGCTGCTGATGGAGAGCCTGCGCCAGATGGCCATCGCCGGCGACCGCCGCACGCTGGACCGGATCGGCGCCGTGGTGCTGCTGTCGCCCGATATCGATGTCGGCGTGTTTCGCAGCCAGGCGCGGGCCATCGGCAGGTTGCCGCAGCCCTTCTTCATCTTCACCTCGGGGCGGGACCGGGCGCTGAACCTGTCGGCGCTGATCTCGGCCGAACCGGTGCGGCTGGGCAGCCTGACTGATGCCGGGCCGGTGGCGGACCTGCCGGTGACGCTGGTGGATGTCGGCGCCTTCAGCAGCGGCACCGGGCATTTCAACGTCGCGACCTCGCCTGCGCTTCTGCGCATCCTGTCGCAGGCGCGGGAGCTGAACAGCGTGTTCTCGTCGGATGTGGGCGGCGGGGTCGGGCCGCTGACCCGTGCGGCCCTGCATGCCGAGCGCGCGGCGCAGATCGTGATCTCGCCGGCCTTCTAGCGGCGCAGGTAGACGTAATAGGCGCCCTCGCCGCCGTGGCGGCGATGCGCCGGGCGGACCTGCAGCACCACGGCGTTCAGCGGCGGCATGTGCAGCCAATGCGGCACGTTGTGGCGCAGCGCCCCGGGCCGGACCGGCAGCGGCGCATCGGGCCCGCCCTCGCGCCCCTTGCCGGTGATGACCAGGACCAGCCGCCGGCCGTCTGCGCGGGCCTGCAGGATGAAGCGGGTCAGCACCGGCTGGGCCACGGCCAGCGTCATGCCGTGCAGGTCGATCCGCGCCTCGGGGACCAGCTTGCCGCGGGTCATCTGACGGTGGGTCTTGTGGTCCATGCGCAAGGGCTGGGCATGCAGCGCCTCGCGCGGGGGCGGCGACAGGTCGAGGCGGGTCGAGCCGGACCCGCCGGCCTTCGCCCCGATGCGCAGGCCGGCCAGCGGCGGCGCAGCGGCCTGCGGCGCGGGGGCGGGCTTTTTCAGCGGCTTGGGTTCGGGGATCGGTTCGGCCTGCTTGCGGGCCGGGTGCATGGGCACCGCGGTCGCGGCGATGCGGGACCACAGGGCCTTGTCCTCGGCCGAGAGTCCCCGCCGGCGCGCCATGGTTCAGGCCGTGGCGACAAGCTGCCAGTTCGGGTCGTCCTGACCCATGCGGCGGGCGAAGGTCCAGGTGTCGCGCTGCTTGCGCGCGGCCTTGGGGTCGCCCTCGACCACGTTGCCCTGGGCGTCGCGGGTGGCGATGATCATCTCGCCGACGAAGCGGACCGAAAGCTCGGCCATGCCGGTCGCCGGGGTGAATTCGGCCCCGGCCAGCGCGGTTTCGCGGGTGCCGAGGAACTGCGCCTCGGTGACCAGGCCGCGGGCCTTGCGGTCCTCGATCACCGATTCGAAGGCCTCGGCCACCGGCGGGGCCAGGAAGCCGCGCACCTCCGAGAGGTCGCCGCGCTCGAAGGCCATCAGGATCATCTCATAGGCGGATTTCGCGCCGGACAGGAAAGGGCCCACGGCGAAATCGGGCTCGGCCCGCTTCATCTCGGCCAGGGCCTTGGCGGTGGGGCTGCCCGGCTCGGCATGGTCGGCGATGTCGCTGTCGCCGGCCTCGGCGGTGCCGTCGATCACGTCGAAGCGGCGGCGCTGCGCCGGTTCCTCGGGGATGCGCGGCGCCTCGAACCCGTCGCGGGTGCCGAGCACCCCGCGCAAGCGCAGGATCAGGAACACGGCGATCGCGCCCAGGACGAGGAGTTGCAGCAGGGGGTTCGACATCAACGGACCTAACGAGCTTTGTAAGGATGGTTTCCGATGCTTATGTAGGGTGGGGACCGGCCCAAGTCCAGTTTGTGCCGGAAAGAGAACATGCCAAAGGGGAAGGCTTTATGTGGCTGCTTCTGCCGTTCGTGATCCTGCCGATCGTCGAGATCGCGCTGTTCATCCAGGTCGGAGGCGCGATCGGCGCGCTGCCGGTGATCGCGCTGGTGCTGGCCTCGGCGGTGGCCGGGGTGGCGGTGATGCGCCACCAGGGCGCACGCGCCGCGCTGGACGTGCAGCGCGCCATGGAGGATTTCCGCGACCCCGGCCGGCCCATGGCGCATGGCGCGCTGGTCATGATCGCCGGCCTTCTGATGGTGGTGCCCGGACTTTTTACCAGCGGGCTGGGGCTTTTGCTGCTGATCCCGGCAGTGCGCAGCCTGATCCTGCGGCGGATGGCGCGGGGGGTGCGGGTCACGGGCACGCGCTTCAGCTATCGCCAGGGGTATGGGGCCGAGGCGGATTTCGGCGCCGATCCGGCGGGCTTCCGCCGCCCCGGCTGGCGCGACGAGGGGGTGATCGACGGCGAATATTCGGTGCAGGACGATCCGCCCGCGCCGGTGCGCGAGGGGCTGACCGATCAGGGCGATGCGCCCGGGGACCAGCCGCCGCGCCGGGGCGGCTCCGGCTGGACCCGGCATTGAGCGCGGCCCTGCGGGGTGCTAGAACCCCGTCAGATCCGAGGAGAATTCCATGAGCGACGAGAACAACAGCGGCGGCGCCGCGCCCGAGGCCGCGAACGAGGCCCAGAATCCGGGGCAGAATCCCGCCCAGCAGGCGGTGCGGATGCAGATCCTGACGCAATATATCCGCGACCTGTCCTTCGAGAACGCGGTGGCGCAGAAGGGCCTGCCCTCGGGCGAGGTGCAGCCCGAGATCAGCGTGCAGGTCAGCCTGGATGCCCGCAAGCGCCCGGCCGAGCACCAGTATGAGGTGATCAGCAAGTTCCGCGTGCAATCGACCAACTCCAAGGACAAGTCGCCGATCTTCCTGTGCGAGCTGGATTACGGCGGCATCTTCCATGTCGAGGGCGTGCCCGAGGACCAGCTGCACCCCTTCCTGATGATCGAATGCCCGCGCATGATGTTCCCCTATGTGCGGCGCATCGTCTCGGACATGACCCGCGACGGCGGCTTCCCGCCCTTCAACATGGACCCGGTGGATTTCGTCGCGCTGTATCGGCAGGAGATCGCGCGCCGGATGCAGGCCCAGCGGCCCGCCGACCAGCCGCTGTCCTGAGGCGATCACTTCTGCGTGATTCGTGCCGTTTCGGGCCCGCGGTCGTCGGATCGCGGGCCCTTCGCCTGTCCGATCCGGCGCTGGCGCGGCCCGGACGATGCGGCTAGTTTCGCCGCGCAACAGACGGAGAGCGGCATGGCGAAGGGCGCGAAACGGGCCTGGCAAAGGATGCTGTCGGGGCGCAGGCTGGACCTTCTGGACCCGACGCCCGTGGATATCGAGATCGGCGACATCGCCCATGGCCTGGCCTTCGTCGCGCGCTGGAACGGCCAGACCCATGGCGACTGGGCCTATAGCGTGGCCGAGCATTCCCTGCTGGTCGAGGAGATCCATGCCCGCGCCAACCCCGATTGCGAGCCGCGCTGGCGGCTGGCGGCCTTGCTGCACGACGCGCCCGAATATGTCATCGGCGACATGATCTCGCCGGTGAAGGCGGCGCTGGGCAGCGAATATGGAGAAATGGACGCGCGGCTGGCGGCGGCGATCCACCGCCGCTTCGGCCTGCCGGCGCAGCTGCCCGCGGCGGTCAAGCGCGCCATCAAGCGGGCCGACCGGATCTCGGCCTGGCTGGAAGCCGTTCAGATCGCGGGATTTTCGCGGGCCGAGGCGGATCGCCTGTTTCCGGCTCCCCAGCCCGAAATCCTGCAGGGGCTGGAAATACGGCTGCGGCCGCCGCTGGAAACGCGCAACGCCTATTTATTGCGCTTTTCCCAGCTGATCGCGGAAATCGACGGCAGGCCGTAATCCCGCAAGGAAAACCCCGCATCCTGGGAATGCGGGGGATCAGGTCAGATTTCCAGGTCTTCCAGCTTCTTGCCGGAATCCAGCGCCTCCTGCACCCAGCGCGGCTTGCGGCCGCGGCCGGTCCAGGTCAGCGAGGGATCGGCCGGATTGGCATATTTCGGCGCCACCTTGCTGCGCGCCTGTTTGGCGACGGTCAGATCGGCCAGATTGAAGCCGAATTCGCGCGCGGCGCTTTCCGCGGCGGCCAGGGCCTCGCGCTTGCGGCGGTCCTCGAAGGTGGAAATGGCGCGATCCAGCTTGTTACGCAGATCGCGAAGCTCGCGTAAGGACATGGAGTCCAGGTCGATGCTCATATCTTTATCCTTGGTTTTGGCAGTATGTGGCCCCAATATTTGCATTCCAAAATGAAATGCAATCTTTTTTGAGAACCTGATTATTAACGCGGGCTGCGTTTGGCCAAAATCCGCTGCAAGGTCCGTCGATGCATATGCAGGCGTCGGGCCGTCTCGCTGACATTGCGGTCGCATTGCTCATAGACGCGCTGGATATGTTCCCAGCGCACCCGGTCGGCGGACATCGGCGACTCGGGCGGCGGCGGCAGGGTATCGCCCCGCGCCAGAAGCGCGCGGGTCACGTCATCCGCATCCGCCGGTTTCGAAAGATAATCCGTCGCGCCCATCTTGACCGCCGCCACCGCGGTGGCGATGGCGCCATAGCCGGTCAGCACGACGATGCGGGCATCCTCGCGCGCCTCGCGCAGGGCGTCGACCACGTCGAGCCCGTTTCCGTCTTCGAGCCGCAGGTCGACCACGGCATAGGCCGGAGCCCGCTCGGCCACCGCCGCGCGGGCCTCGGCCACCGAGGCGGCGCGGGTGACGGCGAAGCCGCGTTTTTCCATGGCCCGGGCCAGACGGTTCAGAAAGATCTCGTCGTCATCGACCAGCAACAGGCTGGGGTCGGGTCCGATTTCGTAATCCTCTGCCATATTTCCTTGCCCTTGAAAGTTCACGGTTGATTAGGATGTTTTGTCCAGCCGGTCAAATCCCGGCAATTGACGCCGCGTCAATGAAACAGGCGGCGCGCTCGGCCAGTTCCGGGGCCGAAAGCTCGCGGTCGAAAACACCGACGGTGCCGGCCCCCGGCATGACCAGATAGCTATTGGTCATGTGATCGACCAGATAGTTTTCCGGGTCCTCCTGGTCATTCAACCGGTAATAGTTGCGCCAGGCCTTGGCGACCGCATCGATTTCCGCCGGGCTGCCTGTCAATCCGATCATGCGCTCATGCATGGCGCCGGTAAAATCGCGCAGCACCTCCGGCGTATCGCGCTTGGGATCGACGGTAATGAAAACCGGCGTAAGCCGCATTCCGCGCTGATCCAGGATCGCGACCGCCTCGGCATTGCGCGCGCTGTCCATCGGGCAGACATCCGGGCAATAGGTATAGCCGAAATAAAGCAGCGCCGGCCCGGCCAGCACCTGCCGGTCCGTCACCCGCGCGCCGTTCTGGTCGGTCAGCGCGAAGGGCGCGCCCAGACCGTCCAGCCCGCCGGCCTCGAGGCCCTTGCGGCAGGGGGCGAAGGCATCGGCCTCGCCACGCGACAGCCACAGCCAGCCGGTCGCCAGCAGCAGCACCGCGGCCAGGCAGCCGAGGATCAGGATCGTTCGGTCTTTGGCCATTCGGCGCATCTCCGTCCGCTTGGTCGCATTGATCGCCCATCCGGCCCCGGGTATCAATGCAAAAGCCCGTCCCAGTCAGGAGGCCCTTCGCGTGCCCATCGGCCTCGTTTCCCGCCGCATCGATCTGTTGCCCGGCCAGCCCGGCCCCGAGCCCATCCGCCTGCGCACCCTGATCCTGCTGCGCTGGGTGGCGATCGCCGGGCAGCTTGCGGCGGTGGGCGCGGCGCTGCTGATCGGCGCCGGCTTCCCCCTGGCGGCGGTTCTGGCGGTGATCGGCCTGGCGGCGGCGCTGAACCTGGCGCTGATGAGCCGGCCGGACCGCCGCATCTCGGCGCGCGAGGCCGCCTGGCAGCTTGGCTTCGACCTCGCGCAGGTGGCGACGCTGCTGGCGCTGACCGGCGGGCTGGCCAATCCCTTTGCGCTGCTGCTGCTGGCGCCGGTGACCATCGCCGCCACCGCGCTGCCCGGCCGGCACCTGCTGGCGCTGGGGGTGGCGACCTTCCTGATGGTGACGCTGGCCGCGATCTTCGCCCAGCCGCTGACCTTCGGTCCGGGCTGGCTGGTGACGCTGCGCGAGCCGCTGCTGGTCGGGCACTGGTTCGCCATCGTGATCGGCGCGGTGTTCTTCGCCGCCTTCGCCCGGCTGGTCGCCGCCGAGGTCAGCGCCACCTCGGACGCGCTGTTCGCCGCGCGCATGGCGCTGGAGCGGGAACAGAAACTGCAGCACCTGGGCGGCGTGGTCGCCGCCGCCGCGCATGAGCTGGGCACGCCGCTGGCGACGATCAAGCTGGTCAGCGCCGAACTGGCCGACGAGCTTGCCGAGGCGCTGCCCGAGCGCGAGGATCTGGCCGAGGATGTCGCGCTGCTGCGCCAGTCCGCCGACCGTTGCCGCGACATCCTGAAATCCATGGGCGGGGCCGGGCGCGACGACCTGCTGATCCGCTCGGCCCCGCTGGCCGAGGTGCTGGCCGAGGCCGCCGCCCCGCATCGCGGCCGCGGCGCCGAAATCAGCGTGCTGCCCGCCGCCGAGCCGTTGATCGTCCAGCGCGATGCCGCGGTGATCCACGGGCTGCGCAACCTGATCCAGAACGCCGTCGATTTCGCTGCCGAGCGCGTCACCATCGAGACCGGCGCCGACCGCCGCGATCTGTGGGTGCGGATCGCCGATGACGGGCCGGGCTTTCCGCCGGCGCTGTTGCCGCGCATCGGCAGCCCCTTCCTGACCACGCGTCCCCGGGCCGAGGACGGGCGCAGCTATGAAGGCATGGGGCTGGGCCTCTTCATCGCCAAGGCGCTGCTGGAGCGTTCGGGCGCGCGGCTGCGCTTCGGCAATGGCGCGCAGGGCGGCGCCGAGGTGCTGGTCACCTGGCCGCGCGAGATGATCGAAACCGGCGATCGCGCCGCCCTCGGCCCCAATCCGCAGATTCTGGCCTGATTTTCCTGTCGCGTTAACCACTTCTTAAAATATCCCTCTATAGTTGTATTTGTCTGGGTTGTTCAGGGATGGTTCGCGATGGTTGCGCATTTCCTCATCGCCTTCGCGGCGGCGGCGCTGGCGGTTCTGCTGGCGCTGGGGCTGATCCGGCTGGCGGACCGGCGTTTCGCCGGCGCGCAAGCCGCGCGCGGGCTGGAGCGCGAGATCGAGCCGATCGTGTTCCTGTTTCGCCATCAGGCGCTGGTCGATGCCACGGCTCCGGCGCGGGCGCTGCTTGCCAACCTGCCGGGCGAAGGGGACTGGCAGCGGCTCAGTTCGTGGCTGGGCATGCGCCTGCCCGAATTCGGCGCGCTGCTGCCCGATCTGGGCGGCGCCGCGCGCGTCGAGCTGCAGGAGCGGGCCTGCGACCAGCCCTTGCGGCTGCGGGCCGAGGATCTGGGCGACGGGCTGCTGCGCCTGACGCTGGCCGATCCGGCGGCCGAGAATGCCGGGATCTTGGTCGATTCCCTGTCGCTCGGCGCCATGGAGCAAGAACTGGAGATCCTGCGCAGCACCATGGACCATTCGCCGATGCTGGCCTGGCGCCAGGACCGGCAGGGCCAGGTCACCTGGGCGAACTCGGCCTATCTGTCCCTGGCCGAGGCCAAGGCAGAGGGGCAGACGCTCTGGCCGCTGCCGCAGCTCATCGACCTATCCGCGCGGCCGGCGCAGGCCAATGCCGCAGGATCGGCGCGGCGGGTGCAAATCGACCAGGGCGGGCAAAGCCGCTGGTATGATTGCCATCTGCACGAGGTCGCCGACCAGACCGTGGCCATCGCCCTGCCTGCCGATGCGGCGGTGCGGGCCGAACGCTCGTTGCGCGAATTCGTCCAGACCCTGACCAAGACCTTTGCCGACCTGCCCATCGGGCTGGCGATCTTTGACCGCGACCGCAATTTGCAGCTGTTCAACCCGGCGCTGATCGACCTGACCGGGCTGGCCACCGGCTTCCTGACCGCGCGGCCGACCCTCTATGCCTTTCTGGATCGCCTGCGCGAGGCGCGGATGGTGCCCGAACCCAAGGATTACCGCAGCTGGCGCAACCAGATGAACACGCTCGAAGCGGCGGCCTCCTCGGGGCACCATGTCGAGATGTGGTCGCTGCCCGGCGGGCAGACCTATCGCGTGACCGGCCGGCCGCATCCCGACGGCGCGGTGGCCTTCCTGTTCGAGGACATCACCTCGGAAATCTCGCTGACCCGGAAGTTCCGCGCCGATCTGTCGCTGGGCGCCGAGGTTCTGGATGCGCTTGAGGATGGGGTGGCGGTCTTCGCGGCCAATGGCGAGCTGCTGATCTCGAACCGCCGCTATGCCGAGCTTTGGGGGCGGGCGGCGCCGGCCACCCTGGACGACCATGTCGCGATCTGGACGGAGACCTGCGGTTCCAGCCCCGGCCTTGCCATCCTGCGCGAGGCGCTGAACGCCGCCCATCCGGACGAGCCGCTGCGCGGCGCCATGGCGGGGCCGGCGGGCGGGCTGCTGTCCTGGGGGCTGCGCGGACTGTCGGGCGGACGGCTGCTGCTGAGCTTTGCCGCCCCGGTCCCGACCCTGCCGGTCGGGCGCGAGATGCCGCGCGTCGCGGAGGGCTCCGAGCCGGCCGAACCTGCCGCGATGTCGCGTGCCCTGACCGGATGACGCCCGGGCTTGCCCTGCCCGGCCGGCTGCGCTTCCCTGTGCGAAACCTGGCGGAGGCGATCATGGCAAGATTCGGGCGGACTGTTGGCGCGGCGGGGCGGCCATGACGGCGAGTCCCGATCTTCTGGCCGGCCGGCGCGTGCTGTTCGTCATGGCGCTGGATGCGGAATACGGGCCGCAGCTGCGGGCGCGGATCTCGCCGCTGATGACCGGCGTCGGCCCGGTCGAGGCGGCGGTCGAGCTGACCGCGGCGCTGTCGCGGCTGGCCGCGCGGGACGAACTGCCCGAGCTGGTGGTGTCGCTGGGCTCGGCGGGATCGCGGCGGCTGGAGCAGCTGGGCGTCTATCAGGTCTCGACGCTGGAATATCGCGACATGGACGCCTCGCCCCTGGGCTTCGCCCGTGGCGAGACGCCGATGCTGGGCCTGCCGGTGCGCGTCGCGCTGCCCTTGCAGATTCCGGGCATCGCCTCGGCCAGCCTGGCGACCGGGGCGAGCATCGTCAGCGGCCCCGGCTATGATGCGATCGCCGCCGAGATGGTGGACATGGAGAGCTATGCGGTGCTGCGCGCCTGCCAGCGTTTCCGCCTGCCGCTGATCGGGCTGCGCGGGATTTCCGACGGGGCCGAGGAGCTGGCGCATCTGTCCGACTGGACGCAATACCTGCATCTGGTCGACGAACGCCTGGCCGCGGCGGTGGACCGGCTGGCCGAGGCGCTGGAAAGCGGTGCGCTGGCGCTGTAGGCGGCTGGGCCGGCTGCGGCGGAACGCGGGCCGTCCGATGCCGGGCACCGGCCGCCGGCACGGGCGGCCAGGCGGCTGCGATGCCCCGGATCGCGCCGGCGGCTTATTCCCCGCCGGGGATCAGCACCTGCCCCTCGGGCCAGCGCAGCGTGGTGGTCAGGGTGATGTCGCGTTCCTCGCCCGCGGCGATCTTGCCGTTCCAGACCAGCAGCCCCCGCTTGCCGTCCGGGTCGGTTTCATCGGGCTGGGGGCTGGCCGACCAGTCGACGCGCAGGTTTTCCTGGGTCGAGACCGGCACGCGGTCGATCACCCGCAGCGGCCATTCCTCGCCGGTCAGGTTCCGCACCTTCAGGATCGCGGTCTCGCGGCGTTCCGAGGATTTCGAGATCAATCCGCGGTTGCCCTCGATCTCGTCGGGGATGCGGCGCTCCAGCTTGATGCCGGTCAGCGGCCCGAAGCCCAGCTTCATCTCGTCCCCGGCAGCGGTCAATTGCAGCGCACCGCGGCCCACCATGGCGCCGTCGGCGTGGAAGGTCGCTTCGCCCGGCAGGATCACCGCGCCGGTGGAATTCACCGTGTCGGCGACCAGATAGGCGCTGTCGTCGCGGCGCGGCACCGCCTCGGCGACGATCTCGGGCGCCAGCTCATGCGAATCCAGCGGCAGGCGCAGCGCATCGGCTCCGTCGCGCATGTCCACCGGCGTCGGATAATCGTAGACCACGGTTTCGCCCACCAGGCCGGCCAGCGCCGAGCCGGCGATCCCGGACTCGGGGGCTGCCGCGGGATAGGCGCGTTCCATCGATTCCAGGGCGGCCGAATCCATCGCGGCTTCGGCCATCGGCGCGGCCGAGCGGCTGTAGAGCTTGGCCCCCGGATCGGCGATGCGGGGGAAATCCGGCTGCAGCTCGCTGGGGGCCGACTGGTCCATCGGCCGGGCGGTGGACAGGACCAGATGCACGCCCCGCCAGTCCTCGCCGGTATCCTGCCGCACCAGCAACCCGCGATCCAGCCGCAGCTTGCCTTCCTTGCGCTGCAAGGACAGGTCGTAGACCGGTTGCCAGCTGGCGCGATCGGTCAGGCTGGTGATGCGGATCCGGGCCGGCTGGCCCTGTCCCTGCACGGCGATCACCAGCGCGCCGCGATCCGCGTCCGGGCCGCGCAGCGCCGCGAGCCGGGCCTCGGCGCGGGCCAGGTCCTCGGCCAGTTCCTCGCGTCCCGCATCGGCGGCTTCGGCTTCGAGCCCGGCGCGGATGGCGGTCTGGCGCGCCTGCAGCAGCTGCTCGCCCACCACGCGGGTCAGCGCGGCGATATCGCCGGTGCCGGCGGCGTCGGATTCGGCCAGCTTCATCAGGAAGGCGATGGTGTCCTCGGCCGCCTCGGCCCGGGCCTTGATCCCCGCCACGCCGGCGTCGCGTTCGGCCAGCGCGGCCTTCAGGCGGCGGACCTCGTCCTCGGCGGCGCGCAGCTCGGGGGATTTTTCCGGGGTTTCGGGCAGGGCGCGTTCCTGCTGGAAGCCGGTCGCGCCGATCACCGCGCCCTCGGCGGCGATGCGCAGGCTGGCGGGGTCGATGCCTTCGGGAATGCCGGGGATCACCAGCTCATGCGCGCCGGCGGGCAGGTCCAGGCTGGCCTCGCGGGTGACGCCGGCGCCCCAGGGATAGACGGTGACCCCTGTCACGCGCGCTGTCGTCTCGATACGGTCGGCCAGGGCGGGGCCGGCCAGCAGGATGGCGGTGGAAATCAGCAGATGGCGCATCGGACCCCCTCGTCATGACCCGGCCAAGGTCCGCGAGGGAGGCGGGAAATGCAAGAGGGCGTCCCCGCGAACCCGCCGGGGCGCCCTCGGATATCCCTATCGGATCAGCCCTTCTTCAGGCAGCGATTACCCAGAAGCTCGGCGATCTGCACCGCGTTCAGCGCCGCGCCCTTGCGCAGGTTGTCGCTGACGATCCACATGTTCAGGCCGTTCTCCACCGTCACGTCTTGGCGGATGCGGCTGACGAAGGTGGCGAAGTCGCCGACGCATTCCACCGGGGTCGAGTAGCCGCCCGGCTCGCGCTTGTCGATGACCAGCACGCCCGGCGCCTCGCGCAGGATGTCGCGGGCCTCGTCCTCGTCCAGGAAATCCTCGAACTCGATATTCACCGATTCCGAATGCCCGACAAAGACCGGCACGCGCACGCAGGTCGCCGTGACCTTGATCGCCGGATCGACGATCTTCTTGGTCTCGACCACCATCTTCCATTCTTCCTTGGTGTCGCCGCTGTCCATGAACACGTCGATCTGCGGGATCACGTTGAAGGCGATCTGCTTCTGGAACTTCTTCGGCTCGACCTCCTGACCCGGGACATAGACGCCCTTGGTCTGGTTCCACAGCTCGTCCATGCCCTCTTTCCCGGCGCCCGAGACCGACTGGTAGGTCGAGACGACGACGCGCTTGATCCGGGCGCGGTCATGCAGCGGCTTCAGCGCCACCACCATCTGCGCGGTCGAGCAGTTGGGATTGGCGATGATCATCTTGTTGCGGTAATCCTCGACCGCGTCCGGGTTCACCTCGGGCACGACCAGCGGGATTTCGGGGTCGTAGCGATAGAGCGAGGAGTTGTCGATCACCACGCAGCCCTGCGAGGCGGCGATGGGCGCATAGGTCTTGGTCGCATCCGAGCCGATGGCGAACAGCGCGATGTCGTAGCCGGTGAAGTCGAACCCCTCGATGTCCTTGCATTTCAGGGTCTTGTCGCCATAGCTGACCTCAGTGCCAAGGCTCCGGCGCGAAGCCAGAGCGACAACCTCATCAGCAGGAAACTGGCGCTCGGCCAGGATGTTCAGCATTTCACGGCCCACGTTCCCCGTGGCGCCGGCGACAACGACCTTGTAGCCCATTGGGGTCTCCTTCAACAAAGGACGCCGCGATATAGGGGGTATTGCGGCAAAGGGAAAGCGAGATTTCGTCAAAACGCCCGATGATCTGGCAGGATTTCGGCTTAATGCCGACGAATCCGGCGATCTGCCAGCATGATTTCCCGCACCCACTCGGATTCCCCTTTGAAATCATGGGGAACCTGGTCGGCGGTCCGCCGGCCGGAAAGCGAGAGCGAGGCGAAGAAATCGAAGCCGAACAGGTCCAGCCGCGCCATTTGCGAGCGCGCGATCAGGTCGATCATCATCGCGCCGGTGGTGGGCGGGGCGCCCAGCCGGGCCTGCAGCGCCCGATAATCGGCCAGCGGATGCAGGTAGAAGCCGGGGCTGGTCGCCGTCCGCCAGTCCAGACGCTTGCGTTTGGGCGACATCCACAGGATGCGATCCGGCGCGATGCGGGCGCGGTCGGCCTGCGAAAGCCGCACGGCCAGCGCCAGCCAGTCGGTACGTCCGCCATGGCTTTCGGCCGAGGGCATCGGCGCGCCGTTGATGCGGATCACCAGATCGGCGGCGTCGATCCGCGCGCCGTGATCGGTCTCGGCCAGTGCGCGGGCATTGCCGACCAGCGCGACATGCTTGTCCCGCAGCGCCGCCAGCAGCCCGGCTTGCGGAACCGAAAGGCGTTGCAACGCGGATTCGTCCCGCAGGGTGCGGGCGACCAGGAAACCCAGCCGGGTCACGAAAGCAGCCCGCGATAGACCTCGGTGATGGCGCGGGCCTCGGCCTCGATGGCGTGATTCGCCTCGACATGGGTGCGGGCCGCCTGCCCCGCCGCCAGCCGCCCGGCATCGTCGTCCAGCCAGCGCGCCAGCGCCGCGGCCAGCGCCTCGGCATCCTCGCGCGGGACCAGGCTGCCGGTCTCGCCGTCGCGGATCAGCGTCTCGTAGGCGCCGGCACGGGCGGCGACGGTCGGCACGCCGCAGGCCGCGGCCTCCAGCGGGGTCAGGCCGAAGCCCTCCCAGCGGGCCGGCGCGGCGAAAAGGTCGATGGCCTGATAGTTGCGCACCACCTGTTCCCAGGGCACCTCGCCTAGGAAGCGGATGCGGTCCGAGAGGCCGGCCGCGGCGATCCTGGCCTTCTGTTCCTCGAAGAACGCCTGGTTGTCGGCGGTGACGCGGCCGGTGAAGATCAGTTTCGCGCGCGGGCGCTGGGGGAACAGCCGCAGCGCCGCCTCGACCAGCAGGTCGACGCCCTTCTGCGCCCGGATGCGGCCGAAACAGCCGATGACGATGTCGTCCGGGGCGAAGCCCAGCTCGGCCCGCAGCGCCGCGCGGTCGGCGGCGGGGTGAAAGACCGACAGGTTCACGCCATGCAGGATGACGGTGGCGGGACGTTCGAGATAGCGCGCGGCTTGCGGCGAGGTGGCGATCAGCGCGTCCTGGCGCCGGATCAGCCAGCGGGTGAAGCCGGTATGCCGGCGCTGCGCGGCCGAGGTGAAGAGCAGGCGATAGCGCCGCCGCAGCACATGCCGCAGGATCAGCCCCAGCGCCATTTCGGTATTGCGGCGCGCATGCCAGACCCGCCAGCGGTCGCGCGGCAGGCTGGCGGCGCGGGCCAGCGGGATATGCGGCAGGCCGGGCGGCAGGCCGGGGCCGGTGGCGACGATGCCGATCATCGTCGCCTGCACCGGGATCAGCCGCACCACGGTCGCCGTCACGCCCGACAGGCGGCGTTTCAGGTTCGGGGCGACCACGTCGATCCGGTCGGCGGCAATTTCAGGCATCGGGGGTCTCGGGCGTCAGGAAATACAACAGGAACCCCACCGTAAGCGGAATCAGGAAGAACAGGAACAGGGTGGAATAGGCCTCGGCGGCGCTGCCCTGCGCGGCGGCCCAGCCATAGACCGGGCGCGAGGCGAATTGCAGCACCCCCGCCCCGCCGATCGAGAACATGTTGAGGAATGTCACGCCCCGCCCCACCAAATGCGGCGGCAGAAAGGCGCGGCCATGCGCCATGAGCACGGTGTAGGTGGCGCCCGACAGCCCGACCAGCGCCAGAAGCGCCACCGACAGCGGCACGCTTTCGGCGGGAAACAGCCACAGCCCGGCCATGACCAGCACGCCCGCGCCGTTGGCGACCAGCGCCAGCCGGCGCAGCGATCCCGCCAGCCGCGTCGCCGGTCCGACCAGGAAGCTGCCGATCACCATGGCCACGCCCATGGCCAGCGTCGCCCGGCCGATCAGCTGGTCCGAGGCGCCATGCACCTCGGCCATGTAGGGCCCGGCCCAGAGGCCCCGGATCGCGGCCGAGGCGGCGTAATTGACCGAAAACAGCGGCAGGATGAACCACAGCGGCCGCAGCCGCAGAAGCTCGGCCAGCGAGCCGCGCGGGGCCGCTGCCGCCAGCCGCTCGGGGTCGCGGGTGAAGGCCAGGATCGCCAGCGCCACCGCCAGCGTGATCCCCGCCAGCGACCAGAGCGTCTGGCGCCAGCCGATGGCCTCGATCACCCAGACCAGCGGTGCGGCGCCCAGGATGTTGCCCATCGAGCCGAAGCCGACCACCGCCCCGGCCAGCGTGCCGAACAGCGCCGGGGGATAGTTGCGGGCGAAGATGTAATAGCTGCCCATCAGCGCCGGCGCGCAGCCGATCCCCATGAGCGCCAGCGAGACATGCAGATGCCAGGCCGCCTGCGCCAGCGCAAAGACCGCCGCCCCGCCCGCGCCTCCCAGCGCCAGCAGCGCGGCGACCGTCCAGCGCGGCCCGATCCGGTCCAGCGCCCCACCGATGGGCAGCTGCATCAGGGCGAAGGTCAGGAACCACAGCCCCGACGAGATCGCCAGATCCTCGGGTCCCGCGCCCAGCTCGGCCTGCAGGACCGGGGACAGCACCGCCAGGAAGGCGCGATAGAACTGGCTGAGCATATAGGCCAGGATCAGGCTGACGATCCCCGCCGACCACAATGCGCGCATGAACCGCCCCCCTTAGCCCTGCCGGGGCCGAGACTTGCCGATTGCCCGGCGGGGCGCAATGGGCCGCGCGACGGATTTGCCGCGGCGCGCAGCGCGCCCGCCGCATGAGGCCGCGCCCGCCCGCGCCTGCCTATGCCCGCCCGGGGCCGCATCGCCGGGGCCGGGCGGAAGGGGCCGCCGGAGACCGCGGCGCGATCCGGCCGGCTTCGGCTGCTATTCGGTCTTCAGCTCGGCATCCCAGGCGGTCAGGGGCGCCTCGCTCCATTCGCCATAGGTGGCGTTGGGCAGCACGATCCAGTCCGCGCCGAAACGCGCCCGGTTCTCGTCCACCTTTTCGCGCTTGGTCGCGGTATCGGCCTTGTGGAACACGCCGTCGAAATCGTGCAGCGTGTCGCCCAGCAGCAGCACGATCTGGTGATCCTCCGAGACCACGGCGCGCCGCTCGACCTTGGTGGTGCCGTAAAGCAGCACGTGATCCTCCGAGACCTGCGGCAGGCCCAGCTCGTTCAGCGTGGCGATGGTCGCGGCCTTGTTCTCGCCGAACCGGTCCGAGATGTAATAGATCGCCACCCCGGCCTTGTCGGCATGGTCGAGGAACTCCCCGGCGCCGGGGATCAGCGTGGGCTTGCCGTCGCGCTCCCAGAAGCCCCAGGTGTCTCAGCTGTCGTATTGGTGGCATTCCTGCATGTCGCGCACCAGAAGCGGGGTGTTGTCGATCACCGTCTCGTCCAGGTCGGTGACCACGGCCAGCTTCGCCGGATCGTCGGCCTTGGCGACGGCGGCGTCCAGCCGTTCGGTCGCCAGCGCGAAGGCCTGCAGTTGCAGGGCCCGGACCTCGGCCGATTGCTGCTGATAGCGCAGCCCCATGGCGAATTCCCGGACCTGGCATTGCGGCATCTGCGCGGCGTCCTGCGCGAGGGCGGCGGGTGCGATCAGCACCGATGCGGTCAGGCCCAGCGTCAGGCGGCGGGCAAGGCGGTTGAAGGTCATCGAACTCTCCCTGTTCTGCGTCGGCGCTTTCTGCGCCTGACCGCGAAGGCTAGGGTTTGTTGATTGACCAGTCAAACAAAAACCGGCAAGTCAGGCCGGGGCCAGCCGCGCCGGCGTCTCGCGCACCGGCAGATGGATCAGCGCGCTGAAGGCGCCGACCCCGACCCCGACCCACCAGACCAAGGTGTAATCGCCGTAGATGTCATACATCTTGCCGCCCAGCCAGACGCCCAGGAACGAGCCGAGCTGGTGGCTCAGGAACACGAAGCCGTAAAGCGTGCCCATATAGCGCAGCCCGTAGATATAGGCGACGAGCCCCGAGGTCAGCGGCACGGTGGCCAGCCACAGCCCGCCCATCACCAGAGAGAACACAATGACGCTGGTCGGCGTGATCGGCATCAGGATGAAGGCGGCGGCGGCGATGGTGCGCAGCGTATAGATCCCGGCCAGCAGGTATTTCTTGGTATAGCGTTTCCCCAGCCAGCCCGCGAAGATTGCCCCGGCGATATTCGCCAGTCCGATCAGCGAGATGGCGGCGGCGCCAAGCGCCGAGGTGGTGGTGATGCCGATGCTGGCCAGCGTGCCCATCGGGCTGATCGGACCGCACATCTCGGTCACCATGGCGGGGAAATGTGCGGTGATGAAGGCCAGCTGGTAGCCGCAGGAAAAGAACCCGGCAAAGATCATCAGATAGGACGGGTCGGTGAAGGCGCGCTTGAGCACCGAGCCCATGCTCTCTTCCAGCTCGCCGCGGCTGGCGGGCTTGCCGCCGCCCAGCATGGGCAGGAAGAACAGGCAGGCCAGCACGATCACCCCGAAGATGATGAACACGCTCTGCCACGGGTAATGCATCAGCAGCGCCTCGGCCAGCGGCGCGCCGAAGACCTGCCCGGCCGAGCCGGCGGCGGTGCCGATCCCCAGCGCCAGGCTGCGGTTCTCGTCGCTGGCGGCGCGGCCGATCACCGCAAGGATCACGCCGAAGCCGGTGCCGGCGATGCCGAAGCCGACCATCACCTCCAGCAATTGCATGGCCAGCGGGTCGGTGGCGTAGGCCGTCAGGATCAGCCCGGCGGAATAGAGGAAGGCGCCGATGATCACCGACCAGCGGTCGCCCCAGCGTTCGGCCAGGGCGCCGAAGATCGGCTGGCCGATGCCCCAGGCCAGGTTCTGGATGGCGATGGCCAGGCTGAACTCGGCCCGCGGCCAGCCGAATTCCTGCGCGATGGGGATCTGGAAGACGCCGAAACTGGCCCGCAGGGCGAAATTGATCAGCAGGATGATCGAGCCGCCGACCAGCACCGAGGTGAACAGCGGCGCGCGCATTGCCTTGGACATGTTGTCCCTCCCTCTCGCAGCCTGCAATTCCTGCGCCCGGGCGGCGGCCGCGTCAATGGCGCTGATTGCCTGAATCGGGCGGCGGCGTTAGCCTTGGGTTCAAGGCGATGCGGGGAACTCGATGTATCAGGTGATCGGAACCGGCAAGAGCCGCGCCCTGCGCGTGCTCTGGATGCTCGAGGAACTCGGCCAGCCTTATGAACATGTCGCGGTGAACCCGCAGACCGAAGGGGTCCGGCCCTTCAACCCGGCGGGCAAGGTGCCGGTGCTGGTGGTGGACGGCACGCCCATCACCGATTCCACCGCCATCCTGACCTATCTGGCCGACAAGCACGGGGCCCTGACCCATCCGGCCGGCAGCCTCGACCGGGCGCGGCAGGACAGCCTGACGCAATTCGTGCTGGACGAATTCGACGCCGCGCTGTGGCTGGCGGCGCGCCACAGCTTCGTGCTCCCCGAGGAGATGCGGCTGGCGGCGATCAAGAACACCCTGCGCTGGGAATTCGAGCGCAGCCAGCGCACCCTGGTGCATCGCATGGCCGAGGACGGCTTCCTGATGGGCGAGCGCATGACGGTGCCCGACATCATCCTGGCGCATTGCCTGACCTGGGCGCTGACGGCGCGCTTTCCGATCACCGAGCACCGGCTGACCGATTACCTCCAGACCATGCGGGCCCGCCCGGCCTATCTGCGCGCCGCGGCCAGGTAGGCGGCGGCGCCCTGCCCGGCCAGCCGCCCGGTGGCAAGGCAGCCGGTCAGCAGATAGCCGCCGGTCGGCGCTTCCCAGTCCAGCATCTCGCCGGCGGCGAAGACGCCGGGCAGCGCCTTCAGCTCCAGCGCATCGGTCAGGCTGTCGGCACCGATCCCCCCGGCCGAGGAAATCGCCCGCTCGATGCCCATCGGCCCCTGGTGCCGCAACCGCAGCGCCTTGGCGCGCATGGCCAGCCGTTCGGGCTCGGCGGGCAGCGGCCGGCCCCATTCCATCAGCAGCGCCGCGCGGATCGGATCGCCCAGCACCCGCCGCAGCCGGTTGCCGACCGACAGCTTCGCCGGCACCATGGCGAAGCGCCGCGCCAGCTCCTCGGGCGCCAGGTCCGGAGCCAGATCGACGAAAGCCTCGGCCCCGTCCCGCATCGCGGCCGCGACCTCATAGATCCCGCCGCCTTCGATTCCGCCTGCGCTGACGACCCATTCGCCGCGTCCGACCCGGTCCCCGACATGCAGCGCCACGCCCTTGACCGCCCGGCCGAAATGCCGGGCCATCTGCGCCGACCAGGCGGCGCGAAAGCCCATGTTCGCCGGCCGGAACGGCACCATCGCGACACCCTTCCCGCGAAGCCAGGGCACCCAGGCGGCGTCCGAGCCCAGCCGCGGCCAGCTCGCGCCCCCCAGCGCCAGCACCACGACCCGCGGCCGCAAGATCTGAACCCCGCCCGGCGCCTCGAAGCGCCAGCCGTCGCCGTCAAAACCGCTCCAGCGCCAGCGCGTCCGCAGCTCGACCCCCAGGTCCGCCAGCCGCGCCAGCCAGGCCCGCAGCAGCGGCGAGGCCTTCATCCCGACCGGAAACACCCGCCCGGTCGAGCCGGTGAACAGCTCCACCCCCAGCCCGCGCGCCCAGGCCATCACCGCCTCAGGCCCGATTTCACCGTTTTCCAAATACTCCGGGGGAGTCCGCAGGACGGGGGCAGAGCCCCCATAATGCGCCGCAAACGCCGCGAACGGCTCGGCCTTGGTCAGGTTCAGCCCGGATTTCCCCGCCATCAGGAACTTGCGCGCCGGGGTCGGCATGGCCTCGGACACGACGACCCGCGCGCCCTGCCCGGCCAGCACCTCGGCCGCCATCAGCCCGGCGGGGCCGGCGCCGATCACCAGGGCCTGCATCAGCGCCCGCCGCGCGGCATCATGCAAAGCCGCAACAGCATCCGCTCCATCAGCGCCATGGCCGGTGCCTTCGAGGACGAGCGCAACGCCAGATCGGTCTCGATCAGCTGGTGGACCGCATCCTCCAGCGCCCGCATGCCCCAGTCCTGCGCCTGCCGGATCATGCGGTCGCGGCGCGGGCCGAAGACCGGCGGCCGCAGCCGCGACAGCCCGGCTCCCGGCCCGCCGGGGTCCGAGGCGCCGGCATGCAGCCCGCGAAAATGCCGCAGCGCCGCGATGCACAGCGTCACCGGGGCGATGCCCTGCCCCTCGATCCGCCGCATCAGCGTGCCGAATTCGCGCGCCCGGCCCTCGGCCACGCAGTCGATCAGCTCATCGACCTCGGCCTCGATGGTGGCCGGCGCCAGCGCGGCGATCTCGGCGGGCGTCAGCGGTTCGGGGTCGCCATGCTTGTAAAGCCCGATCTTTTCCACCGTCTGGCGGAAATCGCCGGGATCGAGGGCGCGGGACAGCGCCATCAGGTCGCGCATCGCGTCGCGCGGCACCTCGCGCAGCCCGGCCTCATGCAGCCAGCGGCCGACCTCCTCCTCGCCGGGCGGGTCGTCATAGATCGGCGCGGTCACGGCGGCGGGATGCGGCTCGAAAAGCTTCCTCAGCGCCGAGGACTTGCCCAGGCTCCCGGCCGCGACCACGATCACCGCATCGCCGCTTTTCCATTCGGCAATGGCCGTGGCGACGGCCGGCGCCGCCGCATCCGGCGCATCATCGACCAGCACCACGCGCTGGCCCGGAAAGAAGCCTACCGCCTTCACGGCATCCAGCAGCGCCGCAGGGTCCTTGCGCAGGTCGGCGCCGGGAATGCGGGTCAGGCGCATCTCCTCCTCGGCGCCGGGGCCGACCAGCGCCTTGACCGCCTCGGCCCGCTTCAGCGCCACCCGCATGGCGTCCTGGCCATGGATCAGCAGCGCCGGGCGCGTCGGATCGGGCCGCGCCAGATAGCGTCCGATCTCGGCGCCCTTCAGGATCATGGCACCGCGTCGGGCTGGACGGCCAAGAGCCGCGTCACCACCTGGTCGGCCAGCATCCGCGCCAGCCGCTCATGCGCGTCCTGTTCCGCCGCCATGGTGGCGATGGTGGTGCCGGTGGTGGAATAGGAGGTGAAGCTGCTGACCTGCCCGCGCGTCACCTCGCGGCCGGTCGCGGCCTCGGTCAGGGCGAAGTCGGCGGTGCCGTTCAGCGCGTAGCGGGTCGTCACCTCGTCGGGGGTGATCGCCTGCGGCACCACGGCGATGCGCAGCCGGTAGTCGAGCAGGAAGCGGGCCTCCGTATCCGGACCCAGCCGTTCGGCGATGCGGCCGGCGAAGCTGAAGTCGTCCGGCGTCTTGGGATCGGCGGTGCGGACCTTGCCGAAGAGCTTGCCGCCGGTGCCGCCCGGCCCGTAGACGGGGGAAAAACCGCAGGCGGCCAGCGCCAGCCCGGCCAGGATCACGCTGCGCCTAGACCACGACATTGACGATCCGCCCCGGCACCACGATCAGCTTCTTGGGCGGCTGGCCCTCCATGAAGCGCCGCACGGTTTCGTCGGCCAGCACGATGGCCTCGATTTCTTCCTTGGGCATGTCCTTGGGCACCTCGATCTCGGCCCGGCGCTTGCCGTTGATCTGGATCGGCAGCACCACGCTGTCGGAAACCAGCAGCGCCGGGTCCGCCTTGGGCCAGGCGGCATCGACCACCATGCCTTGCCCGCCGGCCTTCGCCCAGATCTCTTCGGCCAGGTGCGGCACCATGGGCGCCATCAGCTGCGCCATGATGCGCAGCGCCTCGCGCCGGCTTTCGCCGCCCGCGCTCGACTTGCCGATGCTGTTTGCCAGCTCATAGATCTTGGCCACCGCCTTGTTGAAGGCGAAGCCCTCGATGGATTTCGTCACCTCGTCGATGGCGCGATGCGCGGCGCGGGTCAGGTCGGGATCGGCCCCGCCCTCGGGGATCTCGTCGGCGAGCCGCCAGACCCGGGCGAGGAAGCGGTTCGCGGCCTCGGCCCCGGCGGCGGTCCATTCCACGTCCCGTTCGGGCGGGCTGTCCGAGAGCATGAACCAGCGCGCCGTATCGGCGCCGAAATTGGCGACGATATTGACCGGATCGACGACGTTCTTCTTGGATTTCGACATCTTGGCCGAGGGAATGATCTCGACCTCGGTGCCGTCGGCCAGCTTGCCGTCCACCACATCCTCGGGCAGGTGATAGACCGGGCGGCCGCGCTCGTCCCGGGTCATGTAGATCTCATGCGTGACCATGCCCTGGGTGAAGAGCGCGTCGAACGGCTCCCTGGCGCTTTCCGGCAGGTGGCCGGTCTTGACCATGGCGCGGGCGAAGAAGCGCGAATAGAGCAGGTGCAGGATCGCATGCTCGATGCCGCCGATATACTGGTCGACGTTCATCCAGTAATCGGTCTCGGCACGCTCGGTCGGCGTCGTCGCGTGCGGCGCGGTGAAGCGGGCGTAATACCAGGACGAATCGACGAAAGTGTCCATGGTGTCCGTCTCGCGCCGCGCCGGGCCGCCGCATTGCGGGCAGGTGACGTTGCGCCAGGTCGGATGCCGGTCCAGCGGGTTGCCGGGCACGTCGAAGCTGACGTCCTGCGGCAGCAGCACCGGCAGATTCGCCTTGGCCTCGGGCACGGTGCCGCATGTCGCGCAATGCACCACCGGGATCGGGCAACCCCAGTAACGCTGGCGCGAGATGCCCCAGTCGCGCAGGCGGAATTTCGTCACGCCCTCGCCATAGCCCTTGGCCTCGGCATGGGCGATGGCGGCATCCACCGCCGCCTCGCCGGTCTGGTCGGCCGGACCGGCAAAGCCGCGCACATAGGTCACGGTTTCGGATTTCAGCGGCACATAGGGCGCTTTCGCCACCAGCGCGTCGGCCTGTTCCAACGTCATGCCCTTTTCGCCGAAGGTGGCGCGGATCGGCAGCCCGTATTTCGTCGCGAATTCGTGGTCGCGCTCGTCATGCGCCGGAGAGCCGAAGATCGCGCCGGTGCCGTAATCCATCAGCACGAAATTCGCGATCCAGATCGGCAATTGCCAATCCGGGTCCAGCGGGTGGCGCACCGTCAGCCCGGTGTCGAAGCCCAGCTTCGGCGCGGTCTCGATGGCTTCCTCGGTCGTGCCGATCTTGCGGCATTCCTCGACGAAAGCCGCGACCTTCGGATCCCTGGCCGCCAGCGCCTTGACCAGCGGGTGATCCGGCGACAGCGCCACGAAGCTCGCGCCCATCAGCGTGTCGGGGCGGGTGGTATAGACCTCGATCTGCGGGAAATCCGGCAGGTTCACGGTGTCGAAGCGGAATTGCAGCCCGCGCGACTTGCCGATCCAGTTGGCCTGCATCAGCCGCACCTTTTCCGGCCAGCCCTCCAGCCCGTCCAGCGCCGTCAGCAGCTCATCCGAATAGTCCGAGATCCTGAAGAACCACTGCGTCAGTTCCTTGCGCTCGACCGTTGCGCCCGAGCGCCAGCCCTTGCCATCGATCACCTGCTCGTTGGCGAGCACGGTCATGTCGACCGGGTCCCAGTTTACCTGCGCCGACTTGCGGGTGATCAGCCCGGCCTCCAGCATGTCCAGGAACAGCGCCTGCTGCTGGGCGACATAGGCGTCGTCGCAGGTGGCGAATTCGCGGCTCCAGTCGATGGACAGGCCCAAGGGCTTCAGCTGCCCGCGCATGGTGGCGATATTGCCATAGGTCCAGTCGCGCGGATGGCCGCCCTGCTCCATCGCCGCATTCTCGGCCGGCATGCCGAAGGCGTCCCAGCCCATCGGATGCAGCACGGAAAAGCCCTGCGCGCGCTTGAACCGCGCCACCACGTCGCCCATCGTGTAGTTGCGCACATGCCCCATATGGATGCGCCCCGAGGGATAGGGGAACATTTCCAGCACGTAATACTTGGGCCGCTCGTCCCGGACGGCGCGGAACGTATCGGCCTGCTCCCACGCCTCTTGCCAGCGCGGTTCGCTGATTGCGGGATCATAGGGCATGGATACCTCCGGGCGTCAGATTGCCCGCAGGGTATTAGCCGCTTGCCCGATGCAGGTCCAGCGGGGTCGATGCGGCCTTACAGGTTGCGGTCCTGCACCCGCAGCTGCCGGGCGCGGGTCAGGATCGCGTCCTCGACCGCGCGCACCGTGTCGGGCGCCACCGCCGCGCCGCCCGCACCCTGCAGCGAGACCTTGAGCGCGCGCGCGTCCAGCGAGGGGTCGCTGACCTTGACCGTGGCGCGATAGGCGCGGCCGCCGCCGGGCGGCGTGCCGTAGCCGGTGACGATGACGCCGGTGAAGGGATCGATGGACTGGATCGGCAGGAAGTTCAGCACTTCCAGACTGGCGTTCCACAGGTAGCGGTTCACCGCCACCGTGTCGTTCGGGTTGCGGCGATTCGAAAACACGTCCCAGATCGTGGATTCCCGCTGCGGTTGCGCGGCCTGGGTCTGGCGTGCTCCGCCGGGGCCCGAGCCCGGCCCGCCGGAACAGGCGGCGAGTCCCGCCGAGATCAGCAGGGCGGCGGTCAGCCGTGCGGCGCGTCTGGTCATCTGATGTCCCCCGGATCGTCCTTGCGCGAGCCATAGCGCAATTCTGCCCCTTGCGACAAGAGAGCCCGCGCCCGGGCCGGGAATGCCCCCGGCGGATGATATGGCACGCGCGCGCGAGGCGGCCCGAACCGGCATGCCGGGGCCGCGGCGAACGGCGTTGCAACGGGGTGTGGCCCATGTGCATCACAGCATTCCGGAAACAGGCGAAACGGCTCTGATTTCGTTGCAATGCCGGGGGGAAAGCGCGACACAACAGGCATACCCCAAGCCGGTATTCCGGGGTGGGGCACACGAGAGAGACAAGAGGGAAAACCATGAAAAAGTTTCTTTTTGCCACCACCGCACTGGTGATGACCGCCGGCGTCGCCGCCGCCGAAGTCGCCGTTTCGGGTGACGGCCGCATGGGTCTGATCTACGACGGCGACGATGTCCAGTTCTCCAGCCGCGCGCGCGTGACCTTCACGCTGACCGGCGAGTCGGATGCCGGCCTGTCCTTCGGTGGTTCGTTCCGCGCCGACCAGGAAAGCGACTACACTGCTGGCAACACTGGGTCCAGCCGTTCGGCTGCCCGCGGCACTGCCGGTGCGGTCTGGATCTCGGGCACCTACGGCAAGCTGTCGATGGGTGACGTTGTCGGCGCCGCGGAGGCCGCGATCGGCGACCTGCCGGAAGTCGGCTACACCGCGGGTGAGTTCGGTGGCGACGTCGAAGAAATCAGCTTCCTGGTCGGCGACGGCGAGAACGAAGACCAAGGTCCGACGCTCCTGTACGAATACACCGTCAACAACATCTCGTTCTACGCCTCGGCCACCGATGGCTCGAACGTTGCCGGCCCGGGCGTTGTCGGCCGCAGCACCGACTTTGACCCGATCACCGGCGACCAAATCGACACCGCCGACACCGCCTGGTCGCTGGCGGCCAAATATGAAGGCTCGAACTTCTGGGCCGCGCTGTCCTACTCGGACAACGGCGACGACAGCGAAATCGGTCTGGCCGCCGAAGGCAAGTTCAACAACTTCGCCATCAAAGGCGTGTACATGGACTACAGCATCGACTCGATCGCCGACGCTGACGCCAAGACCTACGGCCTGGGCGCGACCTACCAGATGGACGCGCTCACTGTGAAAGGCTTCTGGCGTCGCGATGAGGTCGAAGTTGCAGGCGTGGACGCGGATTTCGACTCGTTCGGCATCGGTGCTGATTACGACCTGGGCGGCGGCGCCGTTCTGGCCGGTGGCATCATCGATACCGACTACCTCGACGACACCGTTGCCGATTTCGGTATCAAGTTCCGCTTCTGATCCTTCGGGATACGGAATTCGGGAAGAGCGGGCCTTGCGCCCGCTCTTTTCTTTTGGGATGCATGCCGCCATGGGACTGGATGAGATCAGGCGCCGCGTCGCTGCGGCCGAGGCGGCTGCGGGACGCGCGGCGGGCGAGGTCACGCTGATCGCCGTCAGCAAGGTGCAGCCGGCCGAAAGGGTCGAGGCGGTGCTTGCCGCCGGACAGCGCGTCTTCGGCGAGAACTACGTGCAGGAGGCGGCCGGGAAATGGCCGGCCTGGCGCCAGCGTTTTCCGGGGATCGAGCTGCACATGATCGGTCCGCTGCAGACCAACAAGCTGAAACCGGCGCTGGAGCTTTTCGACGCCATCCACACGCTGGACCGCCCTTCGCTGGCCGGCAAGCTGGCCCGGCACGTGCAGCAGCGCGGCCGCTGTCCGCAGCTTTTCGTTCAAGTGAACACCGGTGCCGAACCGCAGAAGGCCGGCGTCCTGCCGGACGAGGCGGACAGCTTCGTCGCCCAATGCCGGGCGCTGGACCTGACGCTGGCGGGGCTGATGTGCATCCCGCCCGAGGATCAGGACCCGGTGCCGCATTTCCGTATCCTGCGCGAGATCGCCCGCCGCAACGGCCTCTCGGGTCTGTCGATGGGCATGAGCGGCGATTTCGAGGCCGCCATCGCCGAGGGTGCCAGCCATGTCCGCATCGGCAGCGCGATCTTCGGCGCCCGCGACTACGGCTAGGGCCGGGCAGGGCGCGTTAACCCTCTCTTTACATTGGGGATGCGGTGGCGACCGCGACGGGTTATGTTGCCCGTCAGGGTTGTGTGATTCGTTTGGACCTTGTCATGTTGTTGCTTGGTAGTTTGATCAGTTTGCTGTTTGTCGGTTTGGCCGTGGACGTGACCGCGATGACCCGCTCGCCCGGGGGCGAGGGTGAACCCGATCCGCCCGAGGACCCCGATCCCGACCGGCCCGGCGGCCTGGTTCTTGAAGGCAGCGAGGGGCCGGACTGGCTGGCCGGAACCGATGGCGACGACCTGCTGGTCGGCCATGGCGGCAATGACGACCTGCATGGCGGTCCGGGCAATGACACGCTGCGCGGCGGCGACGGCACCGACTGGATCTATGGCGATGGCGATTACGGCCCGGGCGGCGACGATCTGATCGAGGGCGGCGCGGGCGGCGATTTCCTGGCCGGGCAGGGCGGCAACGACACCGTGCACGGCGGCCCCGGCAACGACACCCTCTTCGGTGGCGAGGGCGACGACCTGCTGACCGGCGGCGACGGGGACGACTGGATCTCGGGCAATGCCGGCAACGACACGCTGGTCGCCGGGCGCGGCGAGGACGACCTGGACGGGGGTGATGGCGACGACCTGCTGATCGGCTCGGCCCATCCCGACCGGGCCTGGCTGCATGGCGGCGCGGGCAACGACACGCTGCATCCCGGCATCGGCGATTTCGCCGAGGGCGGCGAGGGCGAGGATCTGTTCCTGCTCGACGCTCTGGGCGAGGAGTTGCAGGTCCCCGGCGAACACGTGCCGATCATCGCCGATTTCGACGCGCTTCAGGACCGGATCGAGCTGCGCTATCAGGAAGCGGGCCATGGCGTGCCGCCGCTGCTTACGCTGGAACGCGATGCCGACGGCTCGGCCATGATCCGCCTGGACGGGGTGGCGGTGGGCCGGGTGCTGCAGGCGGCCGGGCTGCGCGCCGCCGATATCGCCCTGACCCGGATCGACCCCGGCGCCTGATACGCCGCCGGGACCGGAAAACCCTTTCCTTTTCGGCCGATTCCGCCTATACGCCCGCATCCGCCGGATCATTCCGGCGGGTATCTCCACGGGCCTGCGCTGGACGACATCCCGGCCTGAGCCATAACCCCTTGTTTCTGAAAGGAGCCCCCGATGTCGATTACGGTTGAGGAAAAGAATCGCGTGATGACCGAATTCGCGACCAAGAAGGGCGACACCGGCTCGCCCGAGGTCCAGGTCGCCATCCTGTCCTCGCGCATCGCCACGCTGACCGAGCATTTCAAGACCCACAAGAAAGACAACCATTCGCGTCGCGGTCTGCTGAAGCTGGTCGCGCAGCGCCGCAAGCTGCTGGACTATCTGAAGCGCAAGGACGAAGCCCGCTACACCGCGCTGATCGGCAAGCTGGGCCTGCGCCGCTGATCCTTGGCGGCTTTTTTCGGCTGCGCTGAAGCGCGCCTGCCATGCGTCACCGGGCGCCCGCGGCGAAAGCTGCGGGCGTTTGCATGTCCGGAAGGGCCGCGCCTGCCGATTCGCGGGCAGGTCCGCTGGCCGTCAATTAAAATCCAAGAAACTGAATTCTGGATTCTTAACGCCCGGCGTCTACCGTGGGACCCGTTTACCAGACGGAGACTTGTCATGTTAATCAGCTCGCTGTTCAAACCCCCGCCCCTGCAGACAGCCGCCGCGCAGCCATCCCTGTTGCAGGGCGTGGTGAATACCGTGGACACGCTTGTCGGGTCGCTTCTGGAACCGGCGCCGGCACCTTCGTCGGCAGCGGGATCGGTCGGCGAGGGCGGGGTTCGCTTCGATTTCTCGCAAGAGGTCATGCAGGCCGCATCCGCCGCGCCGGAAGCGGCGTCCGCGCCGGTGGCGAATCCGGCGGCCCCTGCTGCAGCGCAGCCGGCTGCGCCAGCCGATGCGGACGTGCCCGCCGCTGCCACCCCCGCGGCGGCGCCGGTGATCGCCGAGGCCGCCAGCGGGACCGCGGCGGCCCCGGCGCTGACGGTGCCGGTGGGCGCGGCGAAGGCCGAAATCCCGGCGCCCGCCGCCTCGGCCGTCCGGACGGCGGCGGAGGCCGTCGATGCCGACCCCGATGCCGAGGCGCTGGCCCGCGCTTGGGCGATCAGGGCGCAGGCCCGCGAAAGCGCGCAGGGCGTGATCGACCGCCTCGTTTCTCGGGACAGCCGACCCTGGCCGACGGATGTGGTCAGCGACAGCGCCGTCCGGAACGAGGCCCGGCCGGAGACTTTGGCCAAGCTCTGATCCTCTGGGCCGGGCCGGGCTGCGGGCGGTGCCGATCCGCTGCCCCGCTTCGATTTGCTGCGAAAGGGCAGGCGCGGCGGCCCGATGCGCGGCGGGACGGCCCGCCCGGCGCGGGGACGGCGAAAAGGTCCCGCCACTTCGCCGGCCCCTGCGGCAGCGGTGCTGCGAACCGGGCGGGCCGGCGCGGCTGACGGGATCCTTCGAGGCTGCGCCGGCGGCGGCGGGTCAGGGTGCGGTCGGCCGGCAGCCCGGGGACGATGGCGGAACGGACAAGCCGCGCGCCGTTCCGGCAGGCGCAAGCCACTTCCCATATCCCTTGTTTTCCTGTATGGGGCGTCCCCATCTGTGACGTGACGCCAGGCCCCGGGGCACATGCGAAGGATAGGGGCGGCGGCAATGGGGCCGCCATTTGACACGGGGCGCGACCGGAAGGGCCGGCGCGTCGCCAGAGGAAACCAGATGTTTGATGAAGTGAAGAAATCCATCCAGTGGGGCCAGGAAACGCTCACGCTGGAAACGGGCAAGGTTGCCCGTCAGGCCGACGGCTCGGTCATCGCCACCCTGGGCGAGACCAGCGTGATGGCCAACGTCACTTTCGCGAAAGAACCCAAGCCCGGTCAGGACTTCTTCCCCCTGACGGTGCATTATCAGGAAAAATACTACGCCGCCGGCAAGATCCCGGGCGGCTTCTTCAAGCGCGAGGCCCGTCCCTCGGAAAAGGAGACGCTGACCGCGCGCCTGATCGACCGGCCGATCCGCCCGCTTTTCGTCCCCGGCTTCAAGCACGAAGTGCTGGTGATGTGCACGGTGCTGAGCCATGACCTGGTCAACGATCCCGACATCGTGGCGATGATCGCCGCCTCGGCCGCGCTGACCATTTCGGGCGTGCCTTTCATGGGCCCGATCGGCGCCGCCCGCGTCGGTTTCGCCAATGGCGAATATGTGCTGAATCCCGAAGTGCAGGACATGGACCAGCTGCGCTCGAACCCCGAGCAGCGGCTGGACCTGGTCGTCGCCGGCACCCGCGACGCGGTGATGATGGTCGAATCGGAAGCCTATGAGCTGACCGAGGCCGAGATGCTGGGCGCGGTGAAATTCGGCCACGAGGCGATGCAGCCGGTGATCGACCTGATCATCGACCTGGCCGAGGCGGCCGCGAAAGAGCCCTTCGAGTTCCAGGCGCCGGATTACAGCGCGCTCTATGCCCGCGTGAAATCGCTGGGCGAGGCGGATATGCGCGCCGCCTACGCGATCCGCGACAAGGGCGAGCGCCGCGACGCCATCGAGGCCGCCAAGGCGAAGGTCCTTGAGGGCCTGTCCGAGGAAGAGCTGCTGGATCCCAACCTGGGCTCGGCGCTGAAGAAGCTGGAATCGGGCATCCTGCGCGGCGGCATCATCGACGGCCATCCGCGCATCGACGGCCGCGACACCCGCACCGTGCGCCCCATCGACTGCGAGGTGGGCTTCCTGCCCCGCACCCACGGCTCGGCGCTGTTCACCCGCGGCGAGACCCAGGCGCTGGTCGTGACCACGCTGGGCACCGGCGATGACGAGCAGATCATCGACGCGCTGCACGGCAACTCGCGCTCGAACTTCCTGCTGCACTACAACTTCCCGCCCTATTCGGTGGGCGAGGTGGGCCGCGTCGGCAGCCCCGGCCGTCGCGAGATCGGCCACGGCAAGCTGGCCTGGCGGGCGCTGCAGGCGGTGCTGCCGGCCGCGACCGACTTCCCCTATACCATCCGCGTGGTCAGCGAGATCACCGAGTCGAACGGCTCGTCCTCGATGGCCTCGGTCTGCGGCGGCTCGCTGTCGATGATGGATGCGGGCGTGCCGCTGAAGGCGCCGGTCGCCGGCGTTGCCATGGGCCTGATCCTGGAAGAGGACGGCCGCTGGGCGGTGCTGACCGACATCCTGGGCGACGAGGATCACCTCGGCGACATGGACTTCAAGGTCGCCGGCACCGAAAACGGCATCACCTCGCTGCAGATGGACATCAAGGTCGCGGGCATCACCCCGGCGATCATGGAGCAGGCGCTGGCGCAGGCCAAGGACGGGCGGATGCACATCCTGGGCGAGATGGCGAAGGCCCTGACCGAGGGCCGGCGCGAGTTCAGCGCCCATGCCCCGCGCATCGAGACCATGACCATCCCGACCGACAAGATCCGCGAAGTGATCGGCTCGGGCGGCAAGGTGATCCGCGAGATCGTCGAGACCTCGGGCGCGAAAGTCGATATCAGCGACGACGGCACCATCAAGATCGCCTCGGCCAATGCCGATTCGATCAAGAAGGCCTATGACATGATCTATTCGATCGTGGCCGAGCCGGAAGAGGGCAAGATCTATACCGGCAAGGTGGTGAAGCTGGTCGATTTCGGCGCCTTCGTGAACTTCTTCGGCAAGCGCGACGGTCTGGTGCATGTCAGCCAGATCGCCAACAAGCGCCTGAACCACCCCAACGAGGTGCTGAAGGAGGGCCAGGAGGTCAAGGTCAAGCTGCTGGGCTTCGACGACCGCGGCAAGGTGCGCCTTGGCATGAAGATGGTCGACCAGGAAACCGGCGAGGAGATCACCCAGGCCAAGGAAGAACCCGCCGAAGGCTGATTTTCGAGACATCAGAGGAACCCGGCGCCGTCCGGGTTCCTTCTACTGAAATACCGGCCGGACGGGTTTGATCCTGCCGGCGGAGACGGGCGGATGGTCAGGCGCAAGAAATCGAGGTTCGAGCGTTTCTTCTCGCTGAACCAGCACCGCAAGCGCTGGGGCGCGCGGCGGCATATCGTGGCTGATCCCGATCTGGCTGCGATGCGGGGCCGGATCATCGAGGCCGGCGAGCCGGTGCAGACCCATGGATCGGAAAAGTCGCTCGACCTGCATCTGGCGAATCTGAGGCGCGAGTTTTCCGGACAGGCGGAGCTTCTTTTCCATCATGCCTCTCTGATCGTCCTGATCCGCCGCGAGGTGCGGCTGGCCGAAAACATCGCGCAGTTCGAAGGGCTTTGGGCGCAGGAGGCGGAGTTCCTGTGCCGGCACCTGAACCTGCGCTGGCTGATCTCTGCGGCGGACACGCTTGCCGACCATGCCCGCGATCCGCAGGCCCGGTCGATTGCGATGATGGCCTCGCTTCTGGGCAATACCGTCAAGATCGGTGAATCCGATCGCTATATCCATGGCGCAGAGGCGCTGACCCCGCTGCCCGAGCGGATCGAGGCGCTTCAGGCCGGCATGGTTCCGCTTTTCGACGGGCTGTCGGTTTTCAAGGCGGGCACCGATGACATGCTCCGCAACATGTATTGGCGGCTGGAGCCTTACTTCGCCACCGGTCCTGCGGGCATGATCTTCAAGACGATCTACGACCGGATGCAGATCCATGACACGGCCTTCGCCCGGCTGCGTGCGCTTCACCATCGTGACCGCACCAGCTGGTGGGAGAGCCGCGAAACCTGAAGAGAGCAGGCGGGATTGCTTGCCCCATCGGCAAGCCATGAAAGGCCGTCGCCGGCCCGTGCTTGCCAGACCGGCTCGGACCGGAGCAAGCTATCCACAAACAGCGAGACCTGAACATGAACGGCGAGTCCGTCCTGATCCTGACGATGAAATGGGGCACACTCTACAGTGCGGCGGATGTCAACCGGCTGGCCGCGCAGGTGCGTCGCCACCTGAACCGGCCGAATCGCTTCATCTGCTTCACGGATGATCCAGAGGGGCTTGCACCCGGGATCGAGGCCCTGCCGCTGCCCGAGCTGGGCTTGCCGGCGGGAAGTTCCGACACGCGATGGCGCAAGCTGGCCCTGTTTCGCCGCGATCTGGGGGGACTTTCGGGGACCGCCCTGTTCCTGGATCTGGATCTGGTGATCGTCGGCGACCTGGCTCCGTTCTTTGATTATCCGGGCGAGGTGCCGATCATCCGCGATGACGACCTGTTCCGCCCCAAGCCCTTGCGCCGCCTGCGCCCCGCCCGCGACCGCTTCCTGCATATGGTCGGCAATACCTCGGTCTTTCGCTTCACCATCGGCGCGCATCCCGAGGTGCTGGACAGCTACCTGGCCGATCCCGCCGGCGCCTCGGCCCGCTACGAGCACGAACAGCAGATGGTCAGCGATCTGCTGGACCGGCAGGGCAAGCTGACATATTGGCCGCGCGGCTGGTGCGTCAGCTTCAAGAATGACTGCGTGCCGCGGAATTTCGCCAGCTATTGGCGCGACCCCAGCCTGCCCGAAGGCGCAAAGATCGTGCTGTTTGCCGGCGCGCCCAAGATGGGGGACGTCTTTGCCGGCCGGGGGCATAAATTCTATCGCCGAATCGGCAATATCGACTGGCTGCGCCGGGCATGGGAAGACCGCGATCCTTGACGCATTCCGCTGCCGCGCATATCGGCCGCGCCACGGGCGCGGCCGAGGGTTCGGTCGGTCTCCGCTCGGACCGGTTCGAACCCGCCTTACGCCGGGTCCTTGGCGAAGCGCAGATAGGGCAGCTTCTTGTCGAGCTGGCCGTATTTCGCCTCGGCCGCCGCGTCGTCCAGCGCCAGCGCCACGATCACGTCCTGGCCCGGCACCCAGTTGGCGGGCGTGGCCAGCGGCACGCCGTCGGTCTTTTGCACCGCGTCCAGCGCCCGCAGGATCTCGGCGAAGTTGCGGCCCACCGACATCGGATAAGTCATCGTCAGCCGCACCTTCTTGTCCGGCCCGATGATGAAGACGGTGCGCACCGTGGCGGAATGCTGCGGCGTGCGGCCCTCGGTCGGCAGGTAGTAGTCGGCCGGCAGCATGTCATAGGCCTTGGCGACCGTCAGGTCGGTGTCGTCGATGATGGCGAAATTCGCCGGGACGCCGGCGACCTTCTCGATATCGGCCTTCCATTTGCCATGGTCCTCGGCCGAATCGACCGAGACGCCCAGCACCTTGGTGTTGCGCTTCTCGAATTCGGGGATCAGCTGGGCCATGGTGCCGAATTCGGTGGTGCAGACCGGCGTGAAATCGCGCGGATGCGAGAACAGGATGGCATAGCTGTCGCCGATCCAGTCGTGGAAGCTGATCGGGCCCTCTGTCGAATTGGCGGTGAAGTCCGGGGCCGTGTCGTTGATGCGCAGGGACATTGCAGGTCCTTTCCATTGGCTCTTTCGCGTCAAGATAGTCATGTGCGGCGGATTGTCCAACACGATCTTTTCAGTCGTGTTAAAATCGCGCTCGGCTGCGGGTTGCGGCCCGGCCGTCCGGGTGCCAGTCTGCCGGCAATCGCAGATCAGAGGAGGCTGTCATGGGCGGACTTGCCGACAAGCGGAAATTCTACATCAACGGGCAATGGGTCGCGCCGGCCGCGCCGCGCGACCTCGAGGTGATCGACCCCTCGACCGAGGAGCCGGTGGCGGTGATCAGCCTGGGCGATCAGGCCGATACCGATGCGGCGGTGGCGGCGGCCAAGGCGGCTTTCCCCGCCTGGTCCGAGACCGCGCCGGCCGAGCGGCTGGCCCATGTCGAGAAGATCCTGGAAATCTACAAGCGCCGCGCCCCCGACATGGCCGCCGCCATCACCGCCGAGATGGGCGCGCCGCAGGACATGTCGCTGAACGACCAGACCGCGGCCGGCAGCTATCACATCGAGACCTTCATCGAGGCCTTCAAGGGTTTCGAATTCATCCGCCCGCTGCGCCCGGACACCCCGACCAGCATGGTCGCATGGGAGCCGGTGGGCGTCGTCGGGCTGATCACGCCCTGGAACTGGCCGATGAACCAGGTGACGCTGAAGGTGATCCCGGCGCTGCTGGCCGGCAATACCGTGGTGCTGAAGCCCAGCGAGATCGCGCCGCTGTCCTCGGTCGTCTTCACCGAGATCGTGGAGGAGGCCGGGCTGCCGCCGGGCGTCTACAACATGGTGAACGGCGACGGCGCGGGCGTGGGCACGCAGCTTTCGGTGCATCCCGACGTGGACATGATCAGCTTCACCGGCTCGACCCGCGCCGGCATCGCCATCACCAAGGCCGCGGCCGACACGGTCAAGAAGGTGGTGCTGGAACTGGGCGGCAAGGGCGCGAACCTGGTCTTTGCCGATGCCGACGAGAAGGCGGTGACGCGCGGGGCGCGGCATGTGTTTTACAACTCGGGGCAGTCCTGCAACGCGCCGACGCGGATGCTGGTCGAGCGGTCCTTCTACGAGACCGCCGTCGAGCAGGCCAGGAAGGTGGCCGAAGAGACCGCGGTGGCAAGCGCCCACCAGCCGGGGCGGCATATCGGCCCGGTGGTCAGCAAGCAGCAATGGGACAAGATCCAGGGCCTGATCCAGGCGGGCATCGACGAGGGCGCCCGGCTGGTCGCCGGCGGTCCCGGCCTGCCCGAGGGCGTCAATCGCGGCTATTTCGTGCGCCCGACGGTCTTTGCCGACGTCACCAACGACATGACCATCGCCCGGCAGGAGATCTTCGGCCCGGTCCTGTCGATCATCCCCTTCGACAGCGAGGAGGAGGCGGTCGGGATCGCCAACGACACCGTCTATGGCCTGACCAACTACGTCCAGACCCAGGACGGCGCCCGGCGCAACCGGCTGGCGCGCAAGCTGCGCGCCGGCATGGTCGAGATGAACGGGCAGTCGCGGGCCAGGGGCTCGGCCTTCGGCGGCGTGAAGGCCTCGGGTCGCGCGCGCGAGGGCGGCGTCTGGGGGCTCGAGGAGTTCATGGACAGCAAGCAGATCAGCGGCTGGGACCCGGAAGCCTGATCCCTTCGGGCGACCATCGGGGGCCGTCCCTTGGGCCGGCCCTTTTCCTTGCCGGGTGTTGCCGCTAGCATCCCGCCGCGAGAGGCGAGGGGGGGCATGCGATGAAGACGATCCTGATCACCGGCGGCGGCAGCGGCATCGGCCGGCTGACCGCCCGTCGGTTCCTTCAGGCCGGCTGGCGGGTCGGGCTGGTCGGCCGGCGCGAGGCGGCGCTGGCCGAGACCGCGGACGGCCATCCGCAGGCGCTGGTGCTGCCCTGCGACGTGACCGTGCCCGAGGCGGTCGATGCGGCCTTTGCCCGCGCCGCGGCCGAATGGGGCCGGCTGGACGTGCTGTTCAACAATGCCGGCGCCATCCTGATCTCGCGCCTGATCGACGAGATTTCCTGGGAGGAGTGGCAGGGCGTGGCGCGGGTGAACATCGACGGCATGTTCCTGTGCGCCCGCGCCGCCTTCCGGCAGATGCGCCGCCAGCAGCCGATGGGCGGGCGGATCATCAACAACGGCTCGATCGCGGCCGAGGCGCCGCGCCCCGGCTCGGTGCCCTATACGGTGTCGAAGCACGCGGTGACCGGGCTGACGCGCACGCTGGCGCTGGACGGGCGGCCCTATAACATCGCCTGCGGCCAGATCGACGCCGGCAATGCCGCGACCGAGATGATCTCGACCGTGGGGACGGTGGGTGCGCCGCAGGCCGACGGCTCGATCAGAACCGAGCCGCTGATGGATGCCGCAACGGTGGCCGAGGCGGTGCTGCACATGGCCAGCCTGCCCGAGGGCGCCAACGTGCTGCACATGACGGTCATGGCGACCAACATGCCCTTCGTGGGGAGGGGCTGATGAACACGGTCCTGGCGGTCGGTCCCTATTCCGACAGCGATGCGGCGGCGCTGCGCGATGCGTTCGCGGCGGTGCAGGTTGCGGATCTGGCGGCGCTGCGCGACCTGCCGGCCGAGGAACGCGCCGGGATCCGGGCCATGGCCTTTTGCGGGCACGAGGCGCTGGACGGCGCGGCGATGGACCTGCTGCCGGGGCTGGAGGTGATCGCGAATTACGGCGTCGGCTATGACGCCATCGATATCGACGCTGCCACGGCCCGCGGCATCGTGGTGACCAATACCCCCGATGTGCTGAACGACGACGTGGCCGATCTGGCGGTGGCGCTGCTGCTGGCCGAGGCGCGGCGGATCGTGCCGGCGGAAGCCTGGCTGCGCGCCGGGCATTGGGCCGAGGGCGGCGAGTTTCCGCTGGCGCGCAAGCTGACCGGGCGGCGCGTCGGCATCCTGGGCCTGGGCCGCATCGGGCGCGAGATCGCCGCGCGGCTGGCGGCGTTCAAATGCGAGATTCATTATTTCTCGCGCCAGCCGAAACAGGCGCCGGGATGGGTCTGGCACGACAGTCCGCTGGCCCTGGCTGAGGCGGTGCAGGACCTGGTGGTCTCGACCGTGGGCGGAGAGCAGACGCGGGGGCTGGTCGACGCCCAGGTGATCGCCGCGCTGGGGCCGGACGGGGTGATCGTGAACATCTCGCGCGGCTCGGTGATCGACGAGGAGGCGCTGATCGCCGCTCTGGAGCAAGGGCGGCTGCGCGGCGCCGGTCTGGACGTGTTCCGGGGCGAGCCGCGGGTCGATCCGCGGCTGGTGGCGCTGGGCAATGTGGTGCTGCTGCCGCATGTCGGCTCGGCCACCGTCGAGACTCGGGCGGCGATGGGCGCGTTGCAGCGGCAGAACCTGCGCGCGGTGCTGGACGGCCGGCCTGCGGTCACGCCGGTCAACCGGCTTTGAACAAGCGAAAGGACGAGGGATGAAACTTTTGCGCTATGGCCCGGCGGGCCGGGAAAAGCCGGGGCTGCTGGATGGCGAGGGCCGGATCCGCGACCTGTCGGCCCATGTCGCCGACATCGCCGGCGAGGCGCTGGGTCCCGAGGGGCTGGCACGGATCGCGGCGCTGGACCTGGACGGGCTGCCCATCGTCTCGGGCCTGCCTCGGCTGGGGCCCTGCGTGGGCCAGGTGCCGAAATTCGTCGCCATCGGGCTGAACTATGCCGATCACGCCGCCGAGGCCGGGCTGCCGGTGCCGGCCGAGCCGGTGGTGTTCAACAAATGGACCAGCTGCATCAGCGGGCCGGACGACGACGTGCTGATCCCGCCCGGCGCGCAGAAGACCGACTGGGAGGTCGAGCTGGGCGTAGTCATCGGATCGCGCGCCAGCCAGGTTTCCGAGGCGGCGGCGCTGGAGCATGTCGCGGGCTATTGCGTGGTCAACGATGTCAGCGAGCGCGAATGGCAGGCCGAGCGCGGCGGCACCTGGGACAAGGGCAAGGGCTTCGACACCTTCGGGCCGATCGGCCCCTGGCTTGTCACCCGCGACGAGGTGCCCGACCCGCAGGCGCTGGAGCTGTGGCTGGAGGTGGACGGCCAGCGCCGCCAGCAGGGCTCGACCGCGACGATGATCTTCGGCGTGGCCGAGCTGGTCGCCTATTGCTCGCGGCTGATGACGCTGATGCCGGGGGATGTGATCACCACCGGCACGCCGCCCGGCGTCGGCATGGGCGCGCGGCCGCCGGTCTTCCTGAAGGGCGGCGAGGTGATGCGGCTGGGCATCGAGGGGCTGGGCGAGCAGCGCCAGAGGGTGCGGCGCAGCGACTGACGGCGCCGCCGCCGGAGTATTTGGGAAACGGTGAAACCGCCGCCGCGCCATTCCGGTCGCGGCGCGGCTGTCTTGGGTATCCCGAGGTTGCGGGGGACCGGCGCCGGATGATGGGGTCTCGGCCGGGGCGGCGCCTTCAGGCTTCGGTGGCGAGCGTGTCGACGAGCGAATCGGTGCGGGTGAAGTAGTCGGGCGACAGCTGCAGCACGCCCTGCAGGTCCAGCAGCACCCGGCGCAGGTGCTGGCGGATCGCCCTCTCGGCCCGGTCGGCGTCCTGGGCGGCGATGGCCTCGGCCACGGCGTGATGCTGGGCCAGCATCGTGTCCCTGGGCGTCATCGCGGTCAGCAGGTGGCGGGCGCGGTCCAGGTGCATCTTGACCTGCTGCAGGTGGTTCCAGACCATGGCCTTGCCGGCGATCGCGGCCAGGGTGGCGTGGAATTCCTCGTCCAGCTGGGCCAGGGCGACCGGGTCGGTTTCGGCTTCCTGCCGGGCGATCTGGGCAAAGAGCGCGCGATGATCCTGCGGCTGCGCCCGCGCCGCGGCCAGGCGCACGATGTCGGATTCGACCGATTCGCGGATGAAGCGGGTGCAAAGCACCCAGTCCATGTCGATGCGGGTGACGAAGGTGCCGCGCTGCGGCCGGACCTCCAGCAGGCCCTCGCCGGCCAGGCGGATGAAAGCCTCGCGCACCGGCTGGCGCGACAGCGTGTATTGGTCGGCGATCTCCTGTTCAGAGAGGCGGGTGCCGGGCGGCAGTTCGCCGCGGATGATGCGCTGGCGCAGCCGCGCGTGCAGCTGCGCCGCGAAGGGCGTCTGCGCCGGCGGGCCGGCGGCAAGGGGCTGGGTCGATGCGGGGTCCATGAATCCTCCCTGACCCGCATTAGTTCGGGATCTGACCTTGCGTCAACCTTGCGGGTCGCGGTGAAAGCTCATCGCCGTGGTCTGGCGGTAGAGCTGGCCCGGCTCGAGCCGCGCCGAGGGATAATCGGCATGGTTGGGCGCATCCGGCCAGATCTGCGATTCCAGCGCGATGCCGGCATGGCGGCCATAGGGCCGCCCGCCCAGCCCGGCCGCGCCGGGGGCGAGATGGTCGGCGGCATAGACCTGCAGCCCCGGCTCGGTCGAGCGCAGGCCCATCGTCAGCCCGCCCGCCTGCAGCACGGCCACCTTGCGCGGCAAGGTCCGGCGCCCGGGCCCGACGCAAAGGTTGTGGTCGATGCGCGGCCCGTCCAGCCGCCCGCCCAGCATGACCGGGCTGCGGAAATCCAGATGCGTGCCCTGGACCGGGGCGGGGGCGCCCAGCGGGATCAGCTCTTCGTCCACCGGCAGGTAGGTCTCGGCCCGGATGGTCAGCCGGTGATCCGCCACCGTATCCTTGCCGTCGAGGTTGAAATAGCTGTGCTGGGCGAAATTGCAGAAGGTGGCGTCGTCCGAGGTGGCCAGGATGGTCAGCATCAGAAGCGGGCCGGGCAGGATGGACCAGGTCGCCCGGATCAGCATGGCGCCGGGAAAGCCCATATGCCCCGCCGGCAGGTAATCGGCCAGCGCCACCGAGCTTGCCTCGTGATCGGCCAGCATCCAGTTGCGCAGGCCGCAGCCGTCGCTGCCGCCATGCAGCATGTGGCGGCCGTCCTGGTTGCGGTCGAGCTGCAGCTCCTGCCCGTCGATCACGGCGCGGCCTTGCGCGATGCGGTTGGCGCAGCGCCCGACCACGGCACCGAAATAGCGGCCCTCGTCCAGATAGGGATCGAGCCGGGGAAAGCCCAGCACCAGCGGATGTTCGACCCCGGCCAGCCGCAGGTCCTGCAACGAGGCGCCCAGCGTGATGACCGAGGCCGTCAGCCCATGGCCCGAGATCGTCGCCTGCATGACCGGCTGGCCGTCGGGAAGCGTGCCGAATTCCCGGACCGTCATGATCCGACCCGCGGTTCGGGACGGCCCGGGACGCCGGGGTCCAGAATCCAGGTGCGGCCGTCCTCGGGGCCGTGGCGGTTCTCGGCGGCGCTGGTCACGATCAGCTGCGCGAATCCGGGGCCGCCGAAAGCCGGGCAGCTGGGCTGGCTGGCGGGCAGGGTCAGGCGGCGAAGCAGGCGGCCGTCCGGCGCATGGCAGGCGACTGTGCCGCTGCCCCAGCGCGCGTTCCAGAACCGGCCCTGCGCGTCGGTGACGGCGCCGTCCGGGAACTGGTCGGTGCCGGTCAGGTCCAGAAAGACGCGGGGCTCGGCGCAGGGCCAGCCGCCTTCGTCCAGTTCCTGCGACCAGACGGTCTGGGCCGCGGTGTCGGCGAAATAGGCCAGACGGCCGTCGGGAGAAAAGCAGATCGCATTCGGGATGGACATGTTTCCCCGCAACAGGCGCAACTCTCCGCCAAGATAGCGATAAATCGCGCCCTTTCCAGCCCCTCCGTCGCGCGCCATGGTGCCGATCCAGAAGCCGCCGAAGGGATCGGCCCGCCCGTCGTTCGAGCGGTTGCCGGGCCGGTCGGCCTCCAGCGCGACCAGCCGCTCCTGCCGGCCGTTGCGCAGGTCGAAGCGGATCAGCGCCGTCTCGCTGGCGATCAGCAGGCGGTCGCGGTCGATCCAGCCGGCGGCCGAGACCATCTCGTCGAAGCGCCATTCCAGCCCGGCCCCGTTTTGCCGCGACAGCATCCTGCGGCCGAGGATGTCGAACCAGAAAGGCTGGGCGCGTAGCGGGTGCCAGAAGGCGCCTTCGCCCAAGGCGCAGATGCGCGGATCGAAGACCCGTGCGCTCATGCGCAGGCCCGCAGCGCCGCCACGATCGCGCGCGCGCGGGCGGCGACCGTCTCGGGGGCGTCGCCGGGGCGATAAAGCGCGCTGCCGATGCCGAAGCCCTGCGCGCCGGCCTGCAGCCATTCGGCGAAATTTTCCGGGCCGGCGCCGCCGACGGCATAGACGGGCAGGTCTTGCGGCAGCACGGCGCGCAGCGCCTTCAGCATGCCCGGGCCGGCCTGGTCGGCGGGAAACAGCTTCAGCCCGGTGGCGCCGGCGGCGATGGCGGCAAAGCATTCCGTGGCGGTATAGACGCCGGGCCAGGATTCCAGGCCGCGCGCCCGCGTCTCGCGGATCACCGCCGGGTCGGCATTGGGAGAGACGATCATCCGCCCGCCGGCATCCTCGACCTGGGCGACCTGTTCCGCCGTCAGCACCGTTCCCGCGCCGATGGTCGCCTGTCCGGCCAGCGCGGTCGCCATCAGCCGGATGCTGTCCAGCGGCTGGGGCGAGTTCAGCGGCACCTCGATGCGGTCGATGCCGGCCTCGAGCAGCGCGCGGCCGACGGGCAGGGCCTCGGCCGGGGTCAGGCCGCGCAGGATGGCGATGATGGGCTCGGTCATGTGTCCTCCGGCAGATCGCGGCTGGCGGCGGCAAGGCCGGCAAGGACCAGCGCCGCCCCGTCCTTGTGGCATGCCTGCGCGCCCGCGGCCAGCAGCAGGGCCTCGTAACGCCGCGCCAGATCCGGCGCGCCGACGATCACGGTCGGGCCATTCCGCCAGAAGTCGCGCGCGGCGGCGAGCTCGGCGCCGATCAGCAGGCCCGAGAGCCGCCCGGCCGCCCGTTCCGGCGCCAGATCCCGCAGCAGCGCGGCGGCGCGCAGGGCGAAAAGGCCCGATGGCGCGGCATGGGGATCGGCCAGCGCCTCGGCCCCGGCCTCGGCCAGGGCATCCGGGTCGGGCCGCGCCGCGCCGATGGTCAGCCGCAGCACCGACTGCCCGGCGAGCAGCGAGAAGAGCTCTCCGGTCAGGAAGGTGCGGAAGCCTTCCACCCGGTCCCGCGCCAGCCGGACCCATTTGCTATGCGTGCCGGGCAGGCAGAGCGAGCCCTCGAAACCGGGGTTTTCGGCCAGGAAGCCGGCGATCTGGGTTTCCTCGCCGCGCATGACGTCCGGCGGCTCGGCCTGCGACAGGCCGGGCAGGATGCGGACATCCAGCCGCGGGTCGCGGGCCGGGGCGCGGATGGCGCGGCGCGGGTCGAGCGGCGGGCAGGGGGTGGCGCGGTATTCGGCCTCGGCCCAGCCGCCGCGGGCGCCGACCATGCCGCAGGCGACGACGCGCATCCGGCCCGCCGCGGGCAGCCAGTCGCCGATCAGGTCGAGCAGCGCCGGTTCGAACTCGGCCGGGCTCAGCCCGCCCATGCCGCGATCCGAGGCGCGGGCGTCCAGCGGCTGCGCGCCGCGCATGGCCCAGGCGCGCAGCCTTGTCGTGCCCCAGTCGACGGCGATCCAGTCGATGGCGGATCGTTCAGGCGTCACGACTTGCTCTTGTTCGAGACGTCGAAGATCACCGCGGCCATCAGCACCAGCCCCTTGATGACCTGCTGATAGTCGATGCCGATGCCCAGGATCGACATGCCGTTGTTCATCACCCCCATGATGAAGGCGCCGACCACCGCGCCGATCACCGTGCCGACGCCGCCGGCCATCGAGGCGCCGCCGATGAACACCGCCGCGATCACGTCCAGCTCGAACCCGACGCCGGCCTTGGGCGTGGCCGAGTTCAGCCGGGCCGAGACCACGATCCCCGCCAGCGCCGCCAGCATGCCCATGTTCATGAAGGTCAGGAACACCACCCGCTCGGCATTGATGCCCGAGAGCTTGGCGGCCTTGGCATTGCCGCCGATGGCATAGATGCGCCGGCCCAGCGTCGTGCGCTCTGACACGAAGGCGTAAAGCGCCACCAGCACCGCCATGACGATGAAGACGTTGGGCAGGCCGCGGAAATTCGCCAGGACCCAGCTCATCCAGACCAGAGCCATGAAGATCAGCGCGTTCTTGGCGGCGAAGAAGGCGAAAGGCTCGTCGGCGATGCCCACCGCCTCTTCGCGCTTGCGGCCGCGGATCTGCAGCCACAGGATCACCAGCGCCGCGCCCCAGCCCAGGATCAGGGACAGGGTATTGGGCTTGTCCGGCCCGAACAGGTCCGGGATGAAGCCCGAGGCGATCATCTGGAAGCCGCGCGGGAAGGGGCCGATCGACTGGCCCTGCAGGATCCACATGGTCAGGCCGCGGAACACCAGCATCCCGGCCAGGGTGACGATGAAGCTGGGGATCTTCCAATAGGCGATCCAGTAGCCCTGGATGCCGCCGATGATCGCGCCGGCCGCCAGGCTCAGCACCACCACCACCGGGATCGGCAGGCCCATGCGCACCACCATCAGCGCCGCCAGCGCGCCGACGAAGGCCGCGACCGAGCCGACCGACAGGTCGATATGGCCCGAGACGATGACCAGGAGCATGCCGACCGCCATGATGACGATATGGCTGTTCTGCAGGAACAGGTTGGTCAGGTTCACCGGCCGGAACAGGATGCCGCCGGTCACCACCTGGAAGAAGGCCATGATGATGATCAGCGCGAAGAGGATGCCGTATTCGCGGATGTTGCGGCGGATGAAGCCGAAGGTGTCGCCGCGGCGTTCGGTGGTGGTGTCAGACATGGGCGGACTCTGCCTCGATTTCCTCGGGGGTGACGGTTTCGTCGGTCAGGTCGTGGCCCGAGCGGATGATGACCTGCATGATGCGCTCCTGCGTGGCCTCGGCCGTCGGCATCTCGCCGACCAGCCGGCCCTCGTTCATCACCAGGATGCGGTCGGTGATGCCCAGAAGCTCGGGCATTTCCGAGGAGATCACGATGATCGACTTTCCGGCGGCGGCGAGGTCGCGGATGATGGTATAGATCTCGTATTTCGCGCCGACGTCGATGCCGCGCGTCGGCTCGTCCAGGATCAGGATCTCGGGCTCGGCGAACAGCCATTTCGCCAGCACCACCTTCTGCTGGTTGCCGCCCGAGAGGTTGACGGTCTTCTGCTCGACCGAGGGCGAGCGGATGTTGATGCGGCTCCGGTAATCGCGCGCCACCGCCCCCTCGCGCGCGCGGTCCACCACGCCGCGGGTCGAGATGCCGGCCAGGTTCGCCAGCGGGATGTTGCGGCGGATCGTGTCGTCGAGCACCAGGCCCAGCGACTTGCGGTCCTCGGTCACATAGGCCAGCCCGGCCTTGATGGCGCGCGGCACGGTGGAGAGGTCGACCGGCTTGCCGTGGATGCTGACCGAGCCGGACTTCCAGTCGCCCATCGAGCGGCCGAACAGGCTCATCGCCAGTTCGGTGCGGCCGGCGCCCATCAGCCCGGCGATGCCCAGCACCTCGCCGCGCCGCAGCTCGAAACTGGCGCGGTTGACCAGAAGCCGTCCCTCGCGCGCCGGGTCGGCGACGGTCCAGTCCCTGACCTGCATCACCACCTCGCCGACCCTGGGCTCGCGCGGGGGATAGCGGTCGTTCATCGCGCGGCCGACCATGTCGCGGATGATGCGCGATTCCTCGACCATGCCGTCGTGATGGGCCACGGTGGCGCCGTCGCGCAGCACGGTGATGCTGTCGCAGACCTGGCTGATTTCATTGAGCTTGTGCGAGATCAGGATCGCCGTCATGCCCCGGTCACGGAAACCGGCCAGCAGGCGCAGAAGCGCGTCGCTGTCGTTTTCGTTCAGGGACGAGGTCGGCTCGTCCAGGATCAGCAGGTCGACCTTTTTCGACAGCGCCTTGGCGATCTCGATCAGCTGCTGTTTGCCCATGCCAAGCTCGCCGACGCGGGTCTCGGGGCTTTCGCGCAGGCCGACCTGGGCCAGCAGTTCGGCGGTGCGGCGGTTGGTCTCGCGCCGGTCGATGACGCCGCGGGTCGCGATCTCGTTGCCCAGGAAGATGTTTTCGGCGATGGACATCTGCGGCACCAGCGCCAGCTCCTGATGGATGATGACGATGCCGCGATCCTCGCTGTCCTTGATGTCGCGGAAGGCCATGGGCTGGCCGTCATAGAGGATTTCGCCCTGATAGCTGCCATGCGGATAGACCCCCGACAGCACTTTCATCAGCGTGGACTTGCCGGCGCCGTTCTCGCCCACCAGGGCGCGGATCTCGCCGCGCCGCACGGTCATGTTGACATTGTCGAGTGCCTTGACCCCGGGGAATTCCTTGGTGATCCCCCGCATTTCCAGAATGGCGTCCATCCCGGTCCCCCTTCTTAGGAAGCGCGCCGCCGGGCGGACCGGCGGCGCGCGCCAGGATCACTTGAGCTGGTCTTCGGTATAGTAGCCCGAGCCGACCAGAACCTCTTGCAGGTTTTTCTCGGTGACTGCGACGGGTTCCAGAAGGTAGCTGGGCACCACCTTGACGCCGTTGTCATAGCTTTCGGTGTCGTTCACCTCGGGCTCCTCGCCCTTCATCATCGCATCGACCATGCCGACGGTGACCTTGGCGAGTTCGCGGGTGTCCTTGAAGATGGTCGAATACTGCTCGCCCGCCAGGATCGACTTGACCGACTGCACCTCGGCGTCCTGGCCGGTGACGATGGGCATGGCCAGGTCGCCCGAGCCGTAGCCGACGCCCTTCAGCGACGACAGGATACCGATCGACAGCCCGTCATAGGGCGACAGCACCCCGTTCACCTGCTTGTCGGTGTAGTTGGCCGACAGGATGTTGTCCATGCGCGCCTGCGCCGTGGCCGGATCCCAGCGCAGCGTGCCGACCTTGTCCATGCCCATCTGGCCCGAGGGGATCACCACCGAGCCGTCGTCGATCAGCGGCTGGATCACCGACATGGCGCCGTCGTAGAAGAAATAGGCGTTGTTGTCGTCGGGGCTGCCGCCGAACAGCTCGACGTTCCAGGGCTTCACCTCCGGGAAGCGTTCCTTCAGCCCCTCGACCAGGGTGGTGGCCTGCTCGACCCCGACCTTGAAATTGTCGAAGGTGGCGTAATAGTCGATATCGGGCGTGTCGCGGATCAGCCGGTCATAGGCGATGACCTTGATGTCGGCGGCCTTGGCATTGGCCAGGGCGTTGGACAGCGTGGTGCCGTCGATGGCGGCGATCACCAGCACGTCGACGCCCTTGGTGATCATGTTCTCGATCTGCGCCAGCTGGTTCGGGATGTCGTCGTCGGCATATTGCAGGTCGGTCTGGTAGCCCGCGTCCTGGAACTGCTTGACCATGTTGTTGCCGTCGTCGATCCAGCGCGCCGAGGTCTTGGTCGGCATCGAGATCCCGACCGTGCCCTCGGCCGCGGCGAGGCCGGGCAGCGAAAGCGTCGCCGCCGAGGCCAGAGCCAGGGCGTATTTCCTGAGGTTCGGCATGTTTCCTCCCTGTCGTCATTGTCCGGGTGGCGGCCGCCTCGACAGCCATGATCCAGCCGGTAGCTCCCCTTCGCGCGGGGCGCGGGATACGCGGTTCCGTCCGGCGATCCGCGCCATGGCGGCGGTCGCGATCCGCCTGCCTGACCGAGAGGCTAGACCCCGCCAATATGTCCGTCAATCATGCAGAAAGGCGGTTTGCATACCGGAATTGATATGATGGTTTGCGCCAACATACCGGAAGGGCGGCACCTCGCGGCCCGGCCGGGCGGATCAGGCGTCGGCATAAAGGTCGGACCACTCGGGATGGCGCTGGAACTGGGCGCGCACATAGCTGCAGGCCGGCACGATCAGCACGCCGCGCGCCCGCGCATCCGCGACCAGGCGCTGGACCATGGCCGCGGCGGCGCCGCTGCCGCGCATGGCGTCGGGGGCATAGGTGTGGTCGGCGACGATGATGCCGGGGCCGCCGGCATGCCAGGTCAGCTCGGCCTCGCCCTCGATCCCGGGCAGGGTGGCGACATAGCGGCCCGAGCTGCCGTAATCCTCATGCGCGACATGAATGGTCGGTTGCACCATGGTTCCCTCCGTGGCTTCGCTGCCATAACGCATGAAGCGGCCGATCCGGTCCATCCCGCCGCCGATGCGACGCTGCGGCCGAAGCGGTTGGGTGCGGCTAGCGCGGCCGGGCGGGGCGCGGCTTGCGCCCTGCATGATGCGGATCGGGGTCAAGCGTCAGGGCCCGGCACAGTTCGGGCGAGAACGGGCCGGCGATGCGCTCCAGTTCGGCGATATCGACCTCGATCCCGCCCATGCCGTCCTTGACCGCGCGCAGCCCGGTGCGGTGCCAGCGCCCGCCCAGCCGCCGCTCGATCTCGAGGCAGTTCGAGCCGGAATCGAGCGGCAGGCGCAGATGCCGGTCAAGGCGCAGATAGAGCGGCGCGGCGGTTGTCGTGCCGCTGCGCGTCCGGCCTCCGACCAGGCGCAGGCCGCGATCGGCCTGGGGCCTGGCGTGCAGCGGCGGCTCGCCCAGCCCGATGGCCAGTTCGTCGAGCATGCGCCGCGAGATATAGCCGGGGATCGGGTCCAGCTCGGCGATGGCGGCGTTGATCGCCGGGCCAAGTCCTCCGGTCTGCAGCTCGGCGATCCGGGTCGAGCTGACCAGCACCGCCGCCAGCGCCGCCGAGGCGCGGGCCTCGGCATCGCCGGCCTGACCGGCGGGCGGGCCCGTGGCGATCAGCCCCTCGCCGCCGCCGACGGTGGGCGCCAGCCCGGTCTGGATCATCTCGCGCATGACGTCCTCAAGCCGGCTGAGCCGCTCGATCGCCTCGTCCATCGCGGCGCGGACCTCGTCCAGGCGCCGGGCACCCTCGGCCACGGGGCGGAGCCGGGAGACTCTGCCATTGCAGGGGCCGTTCGTCCCCGTGCTGCCAGCCGACTTCGTCATCCCGTTGAATCGCCAGTTTGACCGCGTGTTGGCGGCGATCCTATGCCCGCAAATCGTCCTTGGCCATAGAGTGATGCCGGGACCTGCGGCGGCCCGCTCAGGCGCGCTCGGAATACTCGAAAAGCTCGGTATTGACGACGATATCCTCGTCCGCGCCGACGAAGGGCGGGATCATGATGCGCAGCCCGTTGTCGAGGATCGCCGGCTTGAAGCTTTTCGCGGCGGTCTGGCCGTTCAGCACCGGCTCGGTCTCGGCCACGCGGCAGACCACCTTCTGCGGCAGGCGCAGGGACAGCGCCTCGTCGCCGTAATATTCCACCGCCGCGACCATGCCGTCCTGCAGGAAGGGGCGGCGGTCGCCCAGCAGGTCGGCGTCCAGCTCGGTCTGCTCGAAGGTCTCGCTGTCCATGAACACCAGCTTGCCGTCGGATTCATACAGGAATTGCTGGTCCTTGGTTTCCAGATGGACGTGGTCGACCTTGTCCTCCGAGCGGAAGCGTTCATTCAGCTTGCGCCCGTCGCGCAGGTTCTTCAGCTCGACCTGGGCGAAGGCGCCGCCCTTGCCGGGCTTGACGTGGTTCACCTTGACCGCCGCCCAGAGACCGCCGTCATGGTCCAGCACGAAGCCGGGCTTGATTTCATTGCCATTGATCTTGGCCATTCGGAATTGCCTTGAAAGGATTGGGGAATGCGCGGCGGCCCAGGGGGTTGAACCGCGATTGCCCGGACCTATATCCACTGCCGTGCCTCGTGGCAACCGAAAGGCGGTTTGCGCGTTGTCAAGGGCGCCCGGGCCTTTCCGCATGTCGCAAGATCGTTGCTTTTGGCGATTATTACGCGTATCTGCCGGGGCTTGCACGGCGTGCATGGCGGTCATGCGGCTGGAGGCATACCGAATCACGGCCCGGATCGGCTAAGCCGGCCAGCGCCGCCTATGAGGCAAAATGATGCAGCAACCTTGGCATGGGTCAAGGTGCGGGGGCACCGCAAGAAAAACAGGATAATGATGATGCGCGATTTCGTGGATGGCTCGGCTTTCAATTTTGAACAGGGACAGCGGGCCCGCAAGCTTTTTGCTGCCGTTGTGCTGGCTGCGCTGGACGATGCGATCGCCGATGACAAAAAATACGGCAACGGGCCCGATCAGATTGCACGTTGGGCACGCTCGCGCGATGGGCGCGAGGTTCTGTCCTGCGCCGGCATCGACCCGAACGAGCGCGTCGTGAAGGGGCTGATGGAATTCGTGGCCAAGGGCGTGCGCACCTCGGTCGCGCTGTCGCGCGAGGAAAGCGAGCGCCGCCACGCCGCGGAAGAGGCCGACGCGGCGTAACCATCCCCGTCGCGCGCTGCATGGGCCGTCCCGCGGGGCGGCCTTTTTCGTTACTGAAACAGATACAGCGCCAGCGGCGCGATGATCGAGGTCAGCACCGCGTTCAGCCCCATGCCGATCCCGGCGAAGGCGCCGGCGGTCTCGTTCACCTGAAAGGCGCGGGCGGTGCCGATGCCATGCGCGGCCACGCCCAGCGAAAAGCCGCGCGCCCGCCAGTCGCGGATCCCCAGGGCATTCAGCAGCGGCGTGGCGATGATGGCGCCGAAGATGCCCGTGACCAGCACCAGGACGGCGGTGATCGTCGGCTCTCCGCCCAGCCCCTCGGCGATGCCGATGGCCACGGGCGCGGTGGTGGATTTCGGCGCCAGGCTGGCCAGCATCACCTCGGACAGCCCGAAAGCCTTGCCGATGGCCAGGGCCGAGACCACCGCCGTCACCGACCCCGCCAGCAGCGCCGCGACCAGCGGCAGGGCCGCCTTCCTGACCCGGCGCAGGTTGTCGTAAAGCGGCATTCCCAGCGCCACCGTGGCCGGGCCCAGCATGAAATGCACGAATTGCGCGCCCTCGAAATAGGTCTGGTAGCTGGTGCCGGTCAGCCCCAGCACGCAGGCCAGCAGGATCACCGCGCACAGCACCGGATTGGCCCAGCTTTGCCGGCCCATGGCGCGGAAGAAGCTGTCGCCCAGCCAATAGGCGATCAGCGTCGCCGTCAGCCACAGCAGCGGGCCTTGGGTCAGATAGCTCCAGATCAGCGCCGCGTCGGTCATTCCTCGACCCCGCCCGTCCAGCGCACCACCGCGCGGAACACCAGCGCCCCCGCCGCGATGGCCAGCGCGGTCGAGACGGTCAGCGCCAGCGCCACCGCCAGCCCGTCGCTGCGGAACTGGCCCAGATGCGCCACCACGCCGACGCCCGCCGGCACGAAGAACAGCGACAGATGGCCCAGGATGCCGGTGACCACCGGGCGCAGCATCTCGGCCAGCGCCGGGCGCAGGCTGCAGGACAGCACCAGCAGCAGCAGCCCCAGCACCGGGCCGGGCAGCAGCAGGCCCAGGCTGCGGGTGGCAACCTCGCCGATGAGCTGGAAGACCAGGATGATGGCAAGCGCGGGAATCATGCCGGCCAGATTAACAGCGTATTTCTTGTGGTGAACCCTCAAATCTTGTGGATAACCGCCGAGAGCCCGCCATATCTGGGGGTTTGTGTTGACTTGGGACCCGGGATCGCCAAGAATCCCCGGCATCTGGACCTTCTTCGTGGACCCCTCGCATTGCGTTTCGACCGCCTGCGCCTCAATGGTTTCAAGAGCTTCGTGGACCCGACCGATCTGGTCATCCACGAGGGCCTGACCGGCGTGGTCGGCCCGAACGGCTGCGGCAAGTCGAACCTGCTGGAGGCGCTGCGCTGGGTCATGGGCGAAAACCGGCCCACCGCCATGCGCGGCGAGGGGATGGAGGACGTGATCTTTGCCGGCACCGCCCGGCGCTCCGCCCGCGCCCATGCCGAGGTCACGCTGACCATCGACAACAAGCAGCGCCTTGCCCCCGCCGGGCTGAACGACGCCGACACGCTGGACATCACCCGCCGCATCACCCGCGACGCCGGTTCGGCCTATCGCATCAACGGGAAAGAGGTGCGGGCGCGCGACGTGCAGATGCTGTTCGCGGATGCCTCGACCGGGGCGCATTCGCCGGCGCTGGTGCGGCAGGGACAGATTTCCGAGCTGATCAACGCCAAGCCCAAGGCGCGCCGCCGGGTGCTGGAGGAGGCGGCGGGGATTTCCGGCCTCTACCAGCGCCGGCACGAGGCCGAGCTGAAGCTGAACGCGGCCGAGGCGAACCTGACCCGCGTCGACGACACGCTGGACCAGCTGTCCACGCAGGCCGCCAGCCTGGCCCGGCAGGCCCGCGCCGCCGCGCGCTATCGCGAGATCGGCGCCGCCCTGCGCCGGGCCGAGGGCGTGCTGCTTTATTGCCGCTGGGCCGAGGCCGAGCAGGCCAAGGCCGGGACGGCCGAGGCTTTGCGGGCCGCGATCCGCGCCGCCACTGATGCCGAGGCCCATGCCCGCCGCGCCATCGCCGCCCGCGAGGCGGCCGAGGCGAAGCTGCCGCCGCTGCGCGAGGAGGAGCAGGTCGCGAGCGCCATCCTGTCCCGCGCCACCGTCGAGCGCGAGGCGCTGGACGAGGCCGAGGCCCGCGCCGCCCAGGCGATCCAGACGCTTCTGGCGCGCATCGCCCAGCTCGACCGCGACATCGAGCGGGAATCGGCGCTGAACCGCGACGCCGGCGAAGTGATCGCGCGGCTGGAATGGGAAAGGCGCGAGCTGGAAAAGGCCGGGCAGGGCCATGACGAACGGCTGGAGGCCGCCGGCACCGCCGCCGAGGAAGCCGCCGAGGCGTTGCGCGAGGTCGAGGCCAAGCTGGCCGAGCTGACCGACGAATCCGCCCGCCTCGCCGCCCGTCACCAATCCGCCGAGCGGCTGGTCCACGACCTGCGGCAGATGCAGGACCGCGCCACCCGCGCCGCCGCCGAGGCCGAGGCGGCCGCCGCCCGCGCCGCCGAGGCCGGCACCGAGGCCGCGAGCGCCCGCGAAGCCGCCGAGGCGGCGCAGGAGGAAGCCCGCGACCGCGTCGAGCAGACCGAGGAGGCGCTGGCCGCGGCCGAGGAGGCCCGCGCCGCGCTGGAGGCCGAGGAATCCGTCGCCCGCTCGGCCCGCGCCGAGGCCGAGGGCGAGGTCTCGGCGCTGAATGCCGAGATGGCGGCGCTGAAGCGTCTGGTGGAACGCGGCAATAGCGGCGGCTCGATCCTGGATCTGGTGCGCGTGGCGCGCGGCTACGAGACCGCCTTCGGCGCGGCGCTGGGCGACGACCTGGGCGTGGGGCTGGCCGAGGACGGCTCGGGCTGGCATCGGCTGCCGGGCTATGACGCGCCGCAGCCGCTGCCGGCGGGCGCCGAGCCGCTGGCGCCGCATGTGGACGGTCCCGAGGCGCTGGCGCGGCGGCTGTCGCAGGTCGGGCTGGTCGCGGATGTGGAAATGGGTGCGGCGATGCAGGCGCAGCTCGCCCCCGGCCAGCGGCTGGTGACGCGGGACGGAGACCTGTTCCGCTGGGACGGCATGCGGGTGATGGCGGGCGAGGCGGCCTCCTCGGCCGCGCTGCATCTGCAAAAGGTCAACCAGCTGGCCGAGCTGACCGAACATGTCGAGACCGCGCAGGCCCGCGCCGAGGATGCGCAGGCCGCGCATCAGGCGCTGCGCGACCGCCACCTGGCCGCGACCGAGGCCGAGAAGCGCGCCCGCGATGCAAGGCGCGAGGCCGAGCGTGGGCTGTCGGATGCCGTGCGCGCCGTCACCCGCGCCGAATCCGAGCTGTCCATGGCGCAAAGCCGCGCCGAATCGGCCCGCGCCGAACTGGCCCGGCATCGCGAGGATGCGCTGGACGCCCGCGCCCGGCTGGCCGAGGCCGAGCGGGCGCTGGCCGAACTGCCCGATCGCGGCGCCGCGGCCTCGGCGCTGGACCATGCCCGCATGGGCGTCGAGGCGGCGCGCATCGCCACCCTGACCCGGCGCGGCGCGCTGGACGAGCTGCGGCGCGAGGCGAATGCCCGCACCAAGCGCCTGCAAGAGATCGCCAAGGAGGAATCCGGCTGGCGGCTGCGGCTGGATCAGGCCGGCACCCGTGCCGCCGAACTCGCCGCCCGTCGCGACCAGGCCGCGGCCGATCTGGAGGAGGCCGAGGCCCAGCCCGAGATCCTCGCCGAGCGCCGCGAGGTGCTGACCGAGGCCGAGGCGCAGGCCGCCGCCCGGCTGGCCCGCGCCCGCGATGCGCTGTCCGCCGCCGACCAGGCGCTGCGCCTTGCCGCCGAGGCCGAGCGCGAGGCCGAGCGCGCCGCATCCGACGCGCGCGAGAGCCGCGCCGCCCGCGAGGCCCGGGCCGAGGCCGCCATCGAGGCCGAAGCCGCCGCCCGCCTGCGCATCCATGAGGAGCTTGAGGCCACGCCCGAGGCGCTGCTGGAATTCCTGGGCGAGGTCGAGGAGATCGCCGCCGAGGCGCTGGAGGAGCAGATCGCCCGGCTGCGCCAGAGCCGCGACGCGCTGGGGGCCGTGAACCTGCGCGCCGAGGAGGACAAGCGCGAGCTGGAGACCGAGCGCGACCGGCTGGGCGCCGAGAAAGAGGACCTGACCGAGGCGATCCGCAAGCTGCGCCAGGGCATCGGCAGCCTGAACCGCGAGGGGCGCGAGCGGCTGCTTTCGGCCTTCGACACGGTGAACGCCAATTTCACCACCCTGTTCACGCATCTGTTCGGCGGCGGCGAGGCACGGCTGGTGCTGGTCGAATCCGACGACCCGCTGGAGGCGGGGCTGGAGATCATGTGCCAGCCGCCGGGGAAAAAGCTCAGCACCCTCAGCCTGCTCTCGGGCGGCGAGCAGACGCTGACGGCGCTGGCGCTGATCTTCGCGGTCTTTCTCGCCAATCCGGCACCGATCTGCGTGCTGGACGAGGTGGACGCGCCGCTGGACGACGCCAACGTCACCCGATTCTGCGACCTGATGGACGAGATGACGCGGCGCACCGACACCCGCTTCCTTGTGATCACCCACCACGCCGTCACCATGTCGCGCATGGACCGGCTGTTCGGCGTGACCATGGTCGAGCAGGGGGTCAGCCAGCTGGTCAGCGTCGACCTGAAGCGCGCGGAAGCTCTGGTGGCCTGACGCGCGACGCGGTAATCAGCGCGCGATTCCGTGACGGAGAAGATGATGCGAACCCTGGTTCCCCTTGTGCTGGCGGCGCTGATGCAGGTGCCCGCCGCGCAAGCGCAGGTCGTGGGCGACCCCGAGGCGATCCTGCTGATGATGCAGGATTTCGGCCTGCCCGCGACGCTTTCGACCGATGCGGTGGGCGACCCGCTGATCGAAAGCCGCATCGACGGCACCAGGTTCTCGGTCTATTTCTACCATTGCGAAAAGCTCTGCGCCGCGATCCAGTTCTCGGCCGGCTTCGACCTGGACGAGCCGATGTCCGAGGCAATGGCCAATCGCTGGAACCGAGAAAAGCGTTTCGGCAAGGTCTATCTGGACGAGACCGGCGACCCTTTCGTGGAAATGGATATCGGGGTTGCGGAGGACGGCATCGGACGCAAGAATTTCGACGATGCGCTGGACACCTGGCGCATCGTGCTGAGCGATTTCCGCGACTTCATCGACTGGTAGGAGGATAGCATGTCCATCGAGACGAAACTGGCAGAGCTGGGGATCACGCTGCCCGACGCGCCGGCCCCGGCGGCGAATTACGTGCCCTATGTGATCACGGGCAACCTGCTGTTCGTTTCGGGCCAGATCAGCCCGGCCAAGGGCCGCCTGGGCGCCGACCTGGCGGTCGAGGAGGGGGCCGAGGCGGCGCGCGGCTGCGGCCTGGCGCTCTTGGCGCAGGCGCGGGCGGCGCTGGGGTCGCTGGACCGGGTGGTGCGGGTGGTCAAGCTGACCGGCTTCGTCAACTCGACGGCCGAATTCACCGACCAGCCCGAGGTGATCAACGGCTGCTCGAACCTGATGGTCGAGGTCTTCGGCGACAAGGGCCGCCATGCCCGCGCCGCCGTCTCGGCCCCGGCCCTGCCGCGCGGCGTCGCGGTCGAGGTCGAGGCGATCTTCGAGTTCGCCTGATGGGCCTTCACCCGGATTTCCTGCGCCTGCCCGTCGCCCATCGCGGGCTGCACGGGCCGGGCGTGCCGGAAAACAGCATGGCGGCGTTCCGCGCCGCCATCGCCGCCGGCTACGGCATCGAATGCGACATCCAGCGCGCCTCGGACGGCACCGCACTGGTCTTTCACGACGACGACCTGCCGCGCCTGACCGGGGCCGAGGGGCTGGTCAGCGCCCTGGGCATCGACGCGCTGTCCATGCTGCGCATCATGGGCACCGAGGAGCATATCCCGACGCTGGCCGAACTGCTGGACGAGGTCGCGGGCCGGGTGCCGCTGCTGATCGAGATCAAGGACCAGAGCATGCGTTCCTCGGCCGAGGTGGGCGATCTGCAGGCCGAGGTGGCGCGGCTGCTTTCCGGCTATGACGGGCCGGTCGCGGTCATGTCCTTCAACCCGCATGCGGTGGCGGCCTTCCATGCCGCGGCGCCCGGGGTGACGGTGGGGCTGACCACTTGCGGCTACGAGGCCGGGGACTGGCCGATGCTGGACGACGCCACGCGCGCGCATCTGGCGGCCATCGGCGATTTCGACCGGGTGGGGGCCAGCTTCATCTCGCATGACCGCAGGGATCTGGGCAATCCGGCGGTGGCGGCGCTGAAGGCGCGCGGCGTGCCGGTGCTGTGCTGGACCGTGCGCTCGACCGCCGCCGAGGCCGAGGCGCGCCGCGTCGCCGACAATATCACATTCGAGCATTACCTGCCCGCCAAGCCCTGACAATCGCCGCGCCCGCGCCTATGTTTCCCGCCATGAGCGAGCTTGCCGTTTCCGTCCTGCCTGCGATTTCCGGGATCGACGCCGCCGAATGGGACGGCTGCGGGGCCGACGCCAACCCCTTCACCACGCATCGCTTCCTGTCGGCGCTGGAGGAATCCGGCTCGGTCGGCGAAGAGGCCGGCTGGCACCCGAGCCATCTGGTCGCCCGGCTGGACGGCGCGGTGGCGGGCGTCGCGCCTTGCTATGTCAAGACCCACAGCCAGGGCGAATATATCTTCGACCACGGCTGGGCGCAGGCCTATGAGCGGGCGGGCGGGCGCTATTACCCCAAGCTGCAATGCGCCGTGCCCTTCACCCCGGTCACCGGGCCGCGGCTGATCGCGCCCAGCCCGGCGGTGCAGCGCGGGCTGCTGGTGGCCATGGCGCAATTCGCGCAGCAATCGGGCCTGTCGGGCGCGCATGTGACCTTCTGCAGCGAGGCCGAGGCCGAGCTGGGCGAGGCTGCCGGCTTCCTGCCCCGCGCCAGCGAGCAGTTCCACTGGCTGAACCAGGGCTATGCGACCTATGACGACTTCCTGGCGCAGCTGTCCTCGCGCAAGCGCAAGGCCCTCCGCAAGGAACGCGAGCGGGCGCAGGCTTTCGGCGGCAGCATCCGCAGCCTGACCGGGGACCAGATCCGGCCGGGGCATTGGGACGCCTTCTGGCGCTTCTATCAGGATACCGGCGGGCGCAAATGGGGCCGGCCTTACCTGACCCGCGCCTTCTTCGACATCCTGCACCACACCATGCGCGACGATTGCCTGCTGGTCCTGGCCGAGCGCGAGGGCCGGCCCATCGCCGGGGCGCTGAACCTGATCGGGCGGGATGCGCTTTACGGTCGCTATTGGGGCTGCGTCGAGGACCACCCCTTCCTGCATTTCGAACTGTGCTATCACCAGGCCATCGACTGGGCCATCGCCCATGGCCTGTCCCGCGTCGAGGCCGGGGCGCAGGGCGAGCACAAGCTGGCGCGCGGCTACATGCCCAGCCAGACCCATTCGCTGCATTGGGTGGCGGACCCGGGCTTCAGGAAGGCCATCGCCGACTACCTGCGGCGCGAGCGTCAGGCGGTCGGCCAGGAGATGGCCTTCATGGCCGAGATGGGCCCGTTCCGGCGCGGCTAGGATCGCTTGACCAGCCGGAACGCGGCCGAGGCGCCCCAGCCCGCCGCCACCGCGATGGCCAGCGACATGATGCCGTAGATGAAGGGCTGTCCCAGCGCCAGGCGATAGAGCCAGCGTTCCAGCCCGACCTTGCGCACCTCGATCGGGGCGCGGAAGGTGTCGATGACCTTGCCGTCGCGCAGCAGGAAGATGCGGGTGCTGTAATAGCCCTCGATCAGGTTGGCGGGCAGGCGGACATCGGCGCGGAACAGCGTCTGCTCGGCCAGCCGCACGGCGCCGTCGTCCTGGCGATACAGGTCGGCGGCGCGGCGCAGGCGGATCAGCGCCTCGGTATAGGGCACGGCGTCCTCGACCTCCATCGGCCCGGCAAAGGCCCGCATCGCCAGCGGGATCGAGACGCGGTAGCGCTGGTCCTCCTCGGGGGTCAGGATCAGGTGCAGCGGGCGGGTCGAGGCCACGACATAGAAGCTGGGCGCCGAGCCGATGCTGACCCGGCCGGTGTTGATCCAGATCCCCAGCCGGCGCTCCTTGTGCCGCACGGTCAGGGCCTGGGACGGCCCCTCGACCACGACGATCACGTCCAGCGGTTCGCCCTGCGGAATGCGGGATTCGCGCTTGATGGCGCCGTAGATGATGATCTCGGAGCCGTCGAAGCTGGTGGTGATGTCCACGTCGTCGCGCGACAGGCCGGCGACGATCTGCTCGGACGGCAGAGCAGGGGAGGGCAGGGCAGGGGGCGGCTGCTGCGCGGCCAGCGGCAGGGCCAGCAGCATCAGGGCCAGCAGCGGGGCAAGCGCGCGTCTCATCGCAGGATCCCCGGCGTGATCGAGTAAAGCTCGTCCGGGCGCAGGAACAGGTCCAGCGCCAGCTTGCCGCAGACCGCCAGCACCAGAAGCGCCAGCAGGATGCGCAGCTGCTCGGCCCGCAGCCGCGCGCCCAGATGCGTGCCGATCTGCGCCCCGGTGACGCCGCCGACGATCAGCAGCACCGCCAGCATCACGTCCACCGTGTTCGACGAGACGGCATGCATCAGCGTGGTATAGGCCGACAGGAAGGTGATCTGGAACAGCGAGGTGCCGATGACCACCTTGGTCGGCATGCCCAGCAGATAGATCATCGCCGGCACCATGATGAAGCCGCCGCCCACGCCCATCAGCGCGCCCAGCACGCCGACGGCCGCGCCGACCAGCAGCACAGGAATGGCGCTGATATACAGGCCCGAGGCGCGGAACTTCATCTTCAGCGGCCATTTGTGCACCCAGCCGTGCTGGTGGCGGCGCATCGGCTTGATCGGCCCGCTGCGGCGCGCGCGGTGCAGCGCCCGCAGGCTTTCCTGCAGCATCATCGCGCCGATCAGGCCCAGGAAGATCACGTAGCAGAGCTGCACCACCAGATCGACCTGACCCAGCCGCGACAGCATGTTGAACAGCAGCACCCCCGCGGACGAGCCGACCAGCCCGCCCGCCAGCAGCACCCAGCCCATGCGGAAGTCGACGGTCTTGCGCTTGACATGCGCCAGCACGCCGGAAAAGGACGAGGCCACGACCTGGTTGGCGCCGGTCGCCACCGCGATGGCCGGCGGAATGCCGATGAAGAACAGCAGCGGCGTGATCAGGAAACCTCCGCCCACGCCGAACAGGCCGGACATCAGCCCGACGATGCCGCCGAGTCCGATCAGCACCAGCGCGTTGACCACCACCTCGGCAATGGGAAGATAGATCTGCATGTCCTGCCCGGCTTATTGCCTTGTCTCGATGCTGCCCCGGCAACAGCCCGGCGTCAAACGCTTCCGTGGCCCTTCGAGCGGGTTGTCGCAAGGCTGTGGCGCGGATAAAGCATGAGGGGACGGGCAGATAACGGCAAGGGCGCGGGCGGCGCGAGACGTGGCCCCGCGCGGCGGCCGGACAGGGACGGATATGCGCATTCTGATCACCAATGACGACGGCATCAACGCGCCGGGACTCGAGGCGCTGGAGGCCATCGCGGCCGAGGTCGCGGGCCCGGGGGGCGAGGTCTGGACCGTCGCCCCCGCCTTCGAGCAGTCGGGCGTCGCGCATTGCATCAGCTATGTCCATCCGACGCTGATCGCCGAACTGGGGCCGCGCCGCTTCGCCGCCGAGGGCACGCCGGCCGATTGCGTCCTGGCCGCCATCGCCGACGTGATGCGCGAGAGCCCGCCGGACCTGGTGCTGTCGGGCGTGAACCGCGGCAACAATTCGGGCGAGAACGTGATGTATTCCGGCACGGTCGGCGGCGCCATGGAGGCGGCGCTGCAGGGCCTGCCCGCCATCGCCCTGTCGCAATACATGGGCCAACGCACCGCCGTGCTGGACGATCCGTTCCAGGCGGCGCGCGCGCACGGGCCGCGGCTGATCCGGCAATTGCTGGATTACGGCGACTGGACCTCGGACGAGGATTTCCGGCTGTTCTACAATATCAACTTCCCGCCCTGCGACGCGGCTTCGGTCAAGGGCACGCGCGTCGCGCCCCAGGGCCGCCGCCAGGGCGTGCGCTTCGAGGTCGAGCCCTATCACGCGCCGAACGGCCGGCGCTTCCTGTGGGTGCTGGGCGGCTCGCAGACGGCGCAGGCCACGCCGGAGAGTGACGTGGACGCGAATATGCGCGACTATATCTCGCTGACGCCGATGCGGCCGGACCTGACCTGCCACAAGACCCTGGCCGAGCTGCGCGGCGTGCTGGAGGAGGGCTGAACCTGGGCATGAGCGACGATCCCGAGACGGCCGAACGCAAGATGCGCTTCCTGTTCGCGCTGCGGCAGCGCGGGGTCACCGATCCGCGCGTGCTCGAGGCGATGGAGCGCATCGACCGCGGCGAATTCGTCCGCGGCCATTTCGAGGATCGCGCCTATGACGACACGCCGCTGCCCATCCCCTGCGGCCAGACCATCAGCCAGCCCTCGGTGGTGGGGCTGATGACCCAGGCGCTGGAGGTCGGGCCGCGCGACAAGGTGCTGGAGATCGGCACCGGCTCGGGCTACCAGGCGGCGGTCCTGTCGCTGCTCTGCCGGCGGGTCTATACCATCGACCGCCACCGCCGGCTGGTGGCCGAGGCCGAGGCGCTGTTCCGCGACCTGGGCCTGACCAACATCACCGCGCTGGTCGCGGACGGCTCGCGCGGGCTGCCCGAGCAGGCGCCCTTCGATCGCATCATGGTGACGGCGGCGGCCGAGGATCCTCCGGGCCCGCTCTTGGCGCAGTTGAAGATCGGCGGTATCATGGTGGTGCCGGTCGGGCAGTCGGATGCGGTGCAGACGCTGATCCGCGTGCGCCGCGGCGAAAACGGCTTTGACTATGACGAATTGCGGCAGGTGCGCTTCGTGCCGCTGGTCGAGGGGTTGGGACAGACATGACCCCCGGCCGTCCAGAGTGAGGAACGGGCAGATGATCAAGATCAGGCAGTTGGCCATGGCCGCCGGCGCCGCGGCGATTCTGGCGTCCTGCGGGCCGCAGGGCGGCCTGGATTTCAGCAATTTCGACCCCGACCTGCGCGGCTGGGGCGGCGGCGGGCTGGACACCGCCGGGGCGGCGGCACGCGCCCAGCCCCGCCCGGCCCCGGACCAGCGCGGGGTGATCTCCTATCCCGGCTATCAGGTCGCCATTGCGCGGCAGGGCGACACCGTGGCCACCATCGCCGCCCGGCTGGGCCTGAATGCGGCCGAACTGGCCAGCCACAACGCCATCGGCGCCAATACCGTGCTGAACCCGGGCGCGGTGGTCGCGCTGCCGCGCCGGGTCGCGGGCGGCGCCCCGGCGGCGGTCGCCTCCTCTACCGGGCAGGTCAGCGATCCCTTTGCCGGCCAGGGCATCAGGCAGCCGGACGTGCCCCCGGCCGGGGCGGGGGCGGTGACCAGCACCACGCTGCCGGCGTCGAGCCAGCCCAGGCAGCATGTCGTCGCGGCCGGAGAGACGGCCTGGTCCATCGCCCGCAAATACAACGTCTCGGCCAACGATCTGGCGCAGTGGAACGGTCTGTCGCAGAACATGGCCCTGCGCACCGGCCAGCGCCTGCTGATCCCGGTCGCCGGACAGGCCCCGTCGGCCACGGCGGTCGTCACCGCGCCGGGCAGCGGCAGCCCGACGCCGCGCCCGCCCTCTTCGGCCCAGCCGCTGCCGAACGAGCAGACGAAACCCGTCGCCAGCCCGGTGGACAAGCCGGCCAGCCCCGATCTGGGCAAGACCCGCACCGCCGCCTCGGGCAGCGGCAGGTTCCGCATGCCCGCCGACGGTGCCATCATCCGCCCCTATCAAAAGGGCAGGAATGACGGCATCGACATCTCGGCGGCGCCGGGCAGCACGGTTTCGGCCGCCGGCAGCGGGACGGTCGCCGCGATCACCCGCGACACCGACCAGGTGCCGATCATCGTGGTGCGGCACGACGGCAATCTGATGACCGTCTATGCCGGGCTGGACGATGTGGCCGTCAGCAAGGGCCAGGCGGTCAGCGCCGGCACCCCCCTGGGCAAGACCCGCAGCCAGGGCGTCGTCCATTTCGAGGTCCGCAACGGTTTCGACAGCGTCGATCCCGAGAGATACCTGAACTAGGACGAGCCGGGCTTCCGCCGCGGAACCCGCCGGCCGCGATGCAGGGGCATGGCGCCGGCCGGTCGCGGGCGCGCGGATCAGTCCTGTTCGCACATCTGGCGCAGGGCCAGCTCGATCTCGTGGCGGATCATCTGCTGCAGGTTGCGGCTGAGACGGTTGCCGATCTCGCCCTGCAGCTCCTGCCGGATCGCCTCGCGGATCATGCCGCGCAGATGCGTGCCCTTTTGCGCGTCCTTTTCCTGCGGCGCGAAGAGATGCGGCTCGCCCGAGTCGCGGGCGATGGCCTCGGCGGCCTGCGCCTCGGCAGCGGGGTTGATCGGGGTCACGGAAGCATTTGCATGCAGCATGGTTTCCTCCATTTGCACGGTGGGAAGGGAAGGCTCTTCCAGCGAAGGGCCAAAGGGTTGGGTCTGCGCTGGCTCCGGCCAGCTCATCAGCAAGGGGGCTTCGGGCTCAGCCGCTTCAGCCTCCGCCGCCTCGGGCGGGGCCGGCTCTGCGTCGGCGCCCTTTTCGGGGCGGGCCTCGGGCTGTTTGGGATGCGGTTCGCCTGCCGCCTCTTGCGGCGGCTCGCGCAGCCAGTCGCCGAACGGCAGGGATTCCTCGTCGGCCGCCTGCGGTTCCGGATCGGACCGGTCTGCATCGGCCCGGGGCTGCCCGGCCTCGGCCGATTGCGCCGGGGCGCGCGCGACCAGCGTGCTGCTGTCCAGCACCAGGGGGGTGATTCGCGCCGGGGATGCGGACTGCCCGGCCAAGACCGGCGCGATCCGCGCCTCCGGCGGGCCATCCGCGGGCGGCGGCGTGTTCAGCGTCTGATTCGGGATGCGGCAGCCCACCTCATCCTGCGCGATGAGCCGGCGGATCGAGGCCAGCACGTCGCCGACATTGTCCGACCCGGGGGGCGGGTTCGGATGGCGCATCATTTCATGCTGCATGATGCGCCCCCGGATCGAGGGCGGCGTCAGTCCCTGCCGATCGCGCGCAACACGCGGTCGAGGCTTTCGCCCTGCCTGCTGGTATAGGGTGCGTCCTGCACCGCGTTGTAATAGGCCGATGGGTCATAGGTCGGTATCCCCAGTTTCAGGTTTTCCACCGTCAACAAACCCATAGCAGCCAGAAGTTGATAATGTGCTAATTGCAGATTGGCCTCGGCCGAAATCTTGTCGGCCCGCGCCTCGAGCAGCGATTGTTCGGCATCCAGCACGTCCAGAGTGGTGCGCGCGCCCAGCGTCGCCTCCTCTCGCACGCCTTCATAGGCCTGCTGCGCGGCGACGATCTGCTCGTCGATGGCGCGAATCTGCGCCCTCGCCACGTCGATTCCCGCCCAGGCCCTGCCGACCGCCTCGTCGACCTGGCGCGAGACATGCAGCAGCGCGCCCCGCGCCTCGTCCCGCCGCGCCATGGCCTTGCGATGCGCCGAGGGCAGGCGTCCGCCGGAATAGATCGTCTGCGAGAGGCTCAGCGAGGCGCCAAGGCTGTCGCGGGTCCCCTCGAGGCCCGTCTGCGCCGACAGCTCGCGCGACCGGCCGATGCTGGCCTGGCCGGTCAGCGTCGGATTGCGCTCGGCGGCGGCGGCGGCCACGCCCAGCTCGGCGGCGGCGGCCAGGCGCTGCGCCTGGCGAATCGCCGGGTGGCTGCGCTGGCCGATCTGGCGCGCAGCCTCCAGCGAGGCGGGCAGCGCCGGCGTGGGCGGCGGCGGGGCCAAGGTGCCCGGCGCCCGGCCGGTCGCGGCGCGATAGCTTTCGCGGGCGATTTCCAGATTGCCCTGCGCCGCGGCCAGGCTGGCCCGGGCGGCTGCCAGGGCGGCATCGGCCTGCGACACGTCGGTCTGGGTGATCTCGCCCACCTCGAACCGGTCCGAGGCGGCCTGCTGTTCCTGGCCGATCACCCGTACGGAATTGGCCTGCAGGTCGACCTGCTCGGTGGCGCTGCGCACGTCCAGATAGGCCTGCACCGCGCCCAGAAGCACGTCCTGCTCGACCCCGACCAGCGCGGCGCGGGTGGCCAGAACGGTCTCCTTGGCGGCGTCGATGGCGATGGCGTTGCGGCCCCAGTCGTAAAGCGTGACCTGCGCCTGCAGCCCGATGCTGGTCGAGCGGCCGATATTGCCCTCGATCTTCTGGAAGCCGTGCTCGGCGATCCATTGCACGACCGGGCGCAGCTGGGCCAGCGCCGTGGCCGCGTCCTCGTCCGCAGCGCGCAGCACGGCGCGGTTCTGGTCCAGCAATGCCGAATGGCGATAGGCCGCGACCATGGCGTCGGCCAGGGTCTCGGCGCTTGCCGGCAGGGCCGTCACCCCCGCGAGCAGCGCCGCGATCAGCGGGCGGCGCAGGGTTCTCAGCGTTCTGCGAAACATCCCATGGCCTTTCCTGTCGGCAGTCACAAGGCGAAGCCCCGCGGGCGCGCAAAGCCCGGCAGGATCGGCGCGGCGGCGTTGAAGGCAAAGCGCCAGTTCACCCGCCCGTCCAGCTTGTGGCCGAGGCGGACGGTGCCCAGGTTGTTCTCGCGGAACAGGGCGACGATGCGGCCGCCCTCGCGCAGCTGGTCGACCAGCGCGTCGGGGACCTGCTCGACCGCGCCCTCGATCAGGATGGCGTCATAGGGGGCCTGGCCGGCGCAGCCCTCGGCCAGCGGGCCCTGGATCACGGCGACGTTGAAGACGTCCTGCGCGGCCAGCCGGCTCTCTGCCTCGGCGGCCATGGCGGCATCCTCCTCGACGGCGACGACGGCCTCGGCGATGCGGGCCATGACGGCGGCGGAATAGCCGTAGCCGCAGCCCACATCCAGCACCAGGTCGCTGGTCTGCAGGTTCAGCACGTCCATCATCTTGCCCAGCGTGCGCGGCTCGAGCAGCACGCGGCCGGGGACAAGGTCGATATTGTTGCCGACATAGGCGACGTCCCGGCGCGACTCCGGAACGAACTGCTCGCGCGGGACGCTCAGCATCGCCTCGATCACGGGATAACTGGTCACTTCGTTCGGGCGAACCTGGGTATCGACCATCATGGTGCGGCGTTGCGCGAAATCGGTCATCTGTGCGAACCCTGCTCTCGGTTGGCTTTGTGCTCTCTTGCCACGAAAATCCGGGGCGGGCAACGGCGGCCGGCACGCTTGCCGCGACGGTGTTGCCGTGGCAGGGTCGCGGCATGGCCGAATTCCTGTTTCCCCCGCCGCCGCCCGCCGCCCTGCCCGTGATCGGGCAGCAGGCCCGGTTTCCCGTGAACCGCATCTTTTGCGTCGGCCGCAACTATGCCGCCCATGCCGCCGAGATGGGCAGCGAGGTGGATCGCGAGGCGCCGTTCTATTTCCTCAAATCCGCCCATGCGGTGCGACAAAGCGGCGCGACCCTGGCCTATCCGCCCGGCACGCGCGACCTGCATCACGAGATCGAGCTGGTCGTCGCCCTGGGCGCCCCGGCCTTCCGCATCGGGGCCGGGCAGGCGATGGCGGCGGTCTGGGGCTATGGCTCGGGGCTCGACATGACCCGGCGGGACCTGCAGGCCGCGGCCAAGGACAAGCGACGGCCCTGGGATCTCGGCAAGAATTTCGAGGGCGCGGCGGTGCTCTCGGCCCTGACCCCGGCGCGGGACTTCGCCCCGGCGGCGCAGCGCATCCATTTGCAGGTGAACGGCACGGTGCGGCAGGAGGCGCGGATCTCGGACATGGTCTGGTCCATCCCCGAGCTGATCGCCGACCTGTCGCATTACTACCACCTTGCGCCGGGCGACCTGATCATGACCGGCACGCCGGCCGGGGTCGGCGCGGTCGGGGCGGGCGACCGGCTGCAGGGCGGGGTCGAGGGACTGGCCGAGGTGGTTCTGGCCATCGACCCGGCCGAGTGATCAGTCGGGATCCTTCCATTCCAGCACCAGCTGGGTCTGGGTGACGACGGCCGCCACCTTGCCGTCCCGGCGGGTGATCGTGGTCTGCCAGACCATGGTGGTGCGGCCCAGATGCAGGGCCGCGGGCCGCGCCTCGGCCACGTCGCCCAATCGGATCGGGCGCAGGAAATTGGTCTTGCTTTCCAGCGTCGTGGTCGCGGCGCCCGGCGGCAGCCGCAGATGGGTGGCGGTGCCGGCGGCATGATCGGCCAGGCTCATGATCGCGCCGCCATGCAGCACGCCGTTGCGGTTGGTCAGCGCCCGGGTCACCGGCATGCGCAGCACGACCGCGTCGCGCGTCGCGGCGACCACCTCCATCCCCAGTGATTCGGAATAGGGCGAATGCGCCTCGATCGAGGCGGAAATCGGGCTGTCGTCCAAGGCGGTCCCCCTTTTGCCCGCATCTTCGGCGGCGAGGGGGGCGGCGTCAATCGCCCCGCCGTCTCAGCAGGCCGGGGCCGGTTCCGGCCGCCCCGCCAGATCGAGGCCGCGGGCGGTGGCGGGCTGCCAGGTTTTGGTGGCGTGATTCGCGCCGGACGGGTTGGTGCCGATCAGCGATCCGCCGGTGCCGCCGGTCCAGCCGGTCGAGCCGGAATTGGCCGGCGCCGTGCCGTCGGCCGAGGCCGTCTCGGGCGTGGCCGGTTCTGCCTGGGTCGCGGCGGGCGGGCATTCGCCGGCCCCGGCGACGGCCTGGGCCGGCTTTTCATCCCCGGCGGGGGCGGTCTGGGCCGATACCGGCAGGGCCGGCCAGGCCAGCGTCAGGCCCAGCACGGCGATACGGATCAGGGAAATCTGCGACATGGGGCTGCATCCTCCTGCCGGCCCAACGCCGGCTGGCGGCGGCGGTTCCTGCCCCCGGCCGGACTTCTTTGCCCCTCAAATACCCAAAGAACCGTCAGGCGACGGCGATTCCCGGCTCGCCCGCCGCGCAATGCCCGACCACGGCGGCCAGCGGATGACCGGCGGCGCGAATCTGCGCCAGAACCTCCTCGGCCGCCTCGGGGGCCACGGCGACCAGCAGCCCGCCCGAGGTCTGCGGATCGGTCAGCAGGTGGCGACGCCAATCGGGCAGCCCCTCGGGCAGCGCCACCTCGGCGCCATAGGCGGTCCAGTTCCGCAGCGAGGCGCCGGTGACGAATCCCGCCTCGGCCAGCGCCGCCGCGCGCGACAGAAGCGGCAGCGCCGCCTGCTCCAGCCGCAGGCGCAGCCCGGCGCCGCGGGCGATCTCCAGCCCGTGGCCCAGGATGCCGAAGCCGGTCACGTCGGTGATGGCATGCACATCGGCCCGTTTCGCCAGATCAGCGCCGACCCTGTTCAGCGTGGTGGCCGAGGCGACCATCTCGTCGATGCCGGCCTGGTCCAGGGCGCCCTTCTTGATGGCGGCGGAATAGATGCCGACGCCCAGCCCCTTGGTCAGGATCAGCGCGTCGCCCGGCCGCGCATCGGCATTGCGGCGCAGCTCGGACGGGTGGCAGAGGCCGATCACCGCCAGGCCATAGATCGGCTCGGGCGCGTCGATGGAATGGCCGCCGGCGACCGGGATGCCGGCCTGATGGCAGATCTCGCGTCCGCCCTCCAGGATCTCGCGGATCTGGTCCGGCGCCAGCTTGTCGATGGGCATGCCCAGGATCGCCAGCGCCATGATCGGCCGCCCGCCCATGGCGTAGATGTCGGAAATCGCATTCGTCGCGGCGATGCGGCCGAAGGCGCGCGGATCGTCCACCATCGGCATGAAGAAATCGGTGGTGGCGATGACGCAGGTGTTGTCGTCCACCTGATACACCGCCGCGTCGTCCGAGGTCTCGGTCCCGACCAGCAATTGCGGGAACGCCTGCGCCATGGGCTGATCGGCCAAGAGTTCGCGCAGAACCGAGGGCGCCAGCTTGCAGCCGCAGCCGCCGCCATGCGCCAGCGAGGTCAGTCGGGGTTGGTCGTTCATGTCCGGGCTCTCCTGTCGGTCAGCCGGCGCACGGTAACGTAGAATGCCGGGACCATGAAGATGCCGAGGAAGGTCGCGGCGATCATGCCGCCCATCACCCCGATGCCGATCGAGTTCTGCGCCGCCGCCCCCGCCCCGGTGGCGATGGCCAGCGGCAGCACGCCCAGGATGAAGGCCAGCGAGGTCATCAGGATCGGCCGCAGCCGCAGCCGCGCCGCCTCGACCGCCGCCGCGACGGTGGCGCGGCCGGACCGTTCCAGGTCGCGGGCGAATTCGACGATCAGGATGGCGTTCTTGGCGGCAAGGCCGATGGTGGTCAGGATGCCGACCTTGAAATAGACGTCATTGGCCTGGCCGAAGGTCAGCGCCGCCACCACCGCGCCCAGCACCCCCACCGGCACCGCCAGCATGACCGAGAACGGGATCGACCAGCTTTCGTAAAGCGCCGCCAGCGACAGGAACACCACCAGCGCGGACAGGGCGAAAAGCCAGGGCGCCTGGTTGCCCGACTGCCGCTCCTGATAGGACAGCCCGGTCCAGGCGGTGCCATAGCCGCCGGGCAGCTGCGCCACCAGCTCCTCCATGGCCGCCATCGCCTCGCCCGAGCTGGCGCTGTCGCTCTGCTGGCCGGTGACCTCGATGGCGTCGATGCCGTCCATGCGCGACAGGCTGGGCTCGACCGGCTCCCAGCGGGTGGTCATGAAGGCGGTGAAGGGCACCATCTCGCCGTCGGAATTGCGGGCATACCAGCTGTCCACGTCCTCGGGCTGCATGCGGTTCGCCGCCGCGGCCTGCACAATCACCGGGCGCAGCTGCGCGCCAAGCGCGAAATCGTTCACCTCGGTCCCGGCGAAGATGGTCGAGAGCATGGCGTTCACCCCCGACAGGCTGACGCCGAAGCTTTCCGCCTTCTGCTGGTCGATATCGATCCTCAGCGCGGCCTCGGTCTCGGTGCCGCTGCTTTCGACGCTCTGCAGGCGCGGGTCCTCGGCCGCGGCCTGTTCCAGCGCCTTGGCGGCCTGGGTCAGCGCCTCGGTTCCGCCGCCGGTCTGGTCCAGCAGGAACATGCTGAACCCCGCTGCATTGCCCAGCCGGGGAATCGCCGGCGGCTGCAGGAAGGTGATGCGGCCCGCCCGGTGGTTCTGGAACCGCTCGTTGGCGCGCGAGGCGACGGCGCTGGCCGAAAGCGCGGGGTCCTTGCGCTGGTCGAAATCGCGCAGCTTGACGAAGACCATGGCCCGGCTTTGCGAGGTGCCGGAAAAGCCGAAGCCCATGGCGACGAAGACCGAATCCACCGCCGCCTTTTCCTCGGTCAGCATGTAGTCCTCGATCTCCTGCACCACGGCGGCGGTCTGCTGCGCGGTCGAGCCCTCGGTCAGCGAGATGCGCGATTGCAGCACGCCCTGGTCCTCGCCGGGGATGAAGGTGGTGTGCATGCGGCCGAAGAGATCGGTCGCGCCGTAGCTGATCGCGGCCAGCAGCAGCATGACCAGCATCGGCCGGCGCAGGCTGCGGCGCACGGTGGCGGAATAGCCGCGCGTCACCCGGTCGAAGCCGGCATTGAACCAGCGGGCCGGGGCGAAGCGCGCCGGGCCGTGGCTTTGCCGCAAGAGGCTGGCGCACATGGCCGGCGTCAGGATCAGCGCCACCAGCAGGGACAGCACCATGGCGGTGATGATGGTGACCGAGAACTGGCGATAGATCACCCCGGTCGAGCCGGGCATGAAGCCCATGGGCAGGAACACCGCCGACAGGACCAGCGCGATGCCGATCAGCGCGCCGCTGATCTGGCCCATGCTCTTTTCCGTGGCCTCGACCGGGCCGAGCCGGTCCTCCTCCATCACCCGCTCGACGTTCTCGACCACGACGATGGCGTCGTCCACCAGCAGGCCGATGGCCAGCACCATGGCGAACATGGTCAGGGTGTTGACCGAATAGCCCAGCGCCGCCAGCATGCCGAAGGTGCCGAGCAGCACCACCGGGATGGCGATGATCGGGATCAGCGTCGCCCGCCAGTTCTGCAGGAACAGCAGGATCACCAGGAAGACCAGCGCGATGGCCTCGACCAGCGTGTGATAGACCTTCTCGATCGACAGCTCGACGAAAGGCGCGGTGTCATAGGCGATATGCACCTCGACCCCTTCGGGCAGGGCGTTCTTCAGCCCCTCCAGCGTGGCGCGCACGGCATTCGCCGTCTCGACCGCATTGGCGCCGGTGGCCAGGTTCACCGCGAAGCCCGAAGCGTTCATGCCGTTGAAGCGCGAATCGCGGCCATAGCGGGTCTGGCCGATCTCGACCTCGGCCACGTCGCCCAGCCGCACGGCGGCGCCGTCCTCGCCGGTCTTGAGCAGGATGTTGCGGAAATCCTCGACCGAGGTCAGCTGGCTTTGCGCGGTGATGTTGGCGGTGAACTGCTGGCCCGCCACCACCGGCTGCTCGCCCAGCGCCCCGACCGAGACGGTGCTGTTCTGCTGCGCCACGGCGGTGGTCAGGTCGGTGGGGGTCAGCTGGAACTGCGCCAGCCGCAGCGGGTCCATCCAGATCCGCATGGCATAGCCCGAGCCGAAGACATCGACCCCGCCCACGCCCTCGGTGCGCTTGACCGGGCCCTCGACCACCTGCTCCAGCAGGTTGCCCAGCTCGATGGTGGAATGCTGCCCGGTGGTCGAGACCAGCGAGCCCACCATCAGGATCGACGAGGACGAGCGGGTGACCGAGACGCCGTTGCTTTGCACCGGGCCGGGCAGGCGGCTTTCGACCGAGCGGACCTTGGACTGCACCTCGTTCAGCGCATCGACCGGGTCGGCGCTGTCGTCGAAGGTCAGGGTGATGACGCTGCGCCCGGTCGAGGAGGAGGACACGGTGTAGAGCAGCCCCTCCAGCCCGGTCAGCGCGTCCTCGATCGGCGTGGTCACCGAATTCTGCACCGCCCGCGCCGTCGCCCCCGAATAGCTGGAGGTGATCCGGATCGTGGTCGGCGCGATGTCGGGATATTGCGAGACCGGCAGGTTGATCAGCGACCAGCCGCCGATCAGCATGGTCACGATGGCCAGCACCCAGGCAAAGACCGGGCGGTGAATGAAGAAGCGCGCCATGGCCTAGCCTTCCCCGCGCCCGTTGGCCTCGCGCACGACGCCCTGGGCGTCGATGGTGACGGGAACGGTGGTGACCTCGGTGCCGGCGCGCAGGTTCTCCAGCCCGTCCAGGATCAGCTGCTCGCCCGGGCTGATGCCCTGGGTGACGATCCAGCTGTTGCGATAGCTGCCCTGCTCGCTCAGCGTGACCTGCTGGGCCTTGCCGTCGCGGGCGACGAAGGCGGTCAGCGTGCCGTCCGAGGCGCGGCTGGTGGCGCGCTGCGGCACCAGCACGGCGCGGGTGGTGCCCAGCGTCAGCTTCACGCGCAGGAATTGGCCGGGCAGGATCATCCCGTCGGGATTGTCGAATCGCAGCCGGATCGGCACGGTGCCGGTGGTGGGCGACACGGCGATGCCGGGGCTGACGATGCGCCCCTCGCCGCGATATTCCTCGCCGGTCTCCAGGATCAGCTGGGTCTGCACGCCGCCGTTGACCACCAGCTGGCCGGCCGTGATGCGCGCCCGGTTGCGCAGCATGCGGGCGCTGGATTCCGAGACATCGACATAGATCGGGTCGAGCTGGGTGATGGTGGTCAGCGATTCGGACTGGTTCGCCGTCACCAGATCCCCGACCGAGACCGCCGCGACATCCGCCATGCCGTCCAGCGGGCTCTTGATCTCGGTCCGCTGCAGCGACAGCCGCGCCGCGTCCCGCGCGGCTTCCGCCGATTTCAGGTCCGCCTCGGCCTGTTTCAGCGCCACCTCGGCATTGGCCCGCTCCACCGCCGAGACGCCCGAGCCTTCCAGCCGGCGATAGCGGGTGACGGTGTTCTGCGCCTGGGTCAGGCTGGCCTCGGCCCCCGCCACCGCGGCCTCGGCCGCGGAAAGCGCCGCGGCCAGCGTCTCGGGGTCCAGCCGGAACAGCACGTCGCCCGCCTTGACGGGCTTGCCGGGATCATAGGCGATTTCAAGCACTTCGCCGCCGACCTGCGGCCGGATACCGGTCTGCTGGTAGGCGATGGCGCGGCCGGGCAGGGTGACGGTATAGGGCACGTCCTCCTCGGCGGTGGTCATCACGCCGACCTCGGTCGGGCCCTGCGATCCGCGTCGCCCGGCCCCCTCCTGGGCCGCTGCCTGTCCCCATGGCTGTGCCGCCAGAAGCAGCGCCAGCGCCGCGCATCTCAAAATCCCCTGCCCGGAGGTCATCTGCCGTTCCTTGCGGTTTGATGGTTGGCGCATTCTTTAGACGGCAAACCCCAATGGCAAGTAAACGGGGCAGGCATCGCCGATCACGGATTCGCCAGCAGGCCCGGTCTTCTCGGTTCTGCAGATACTCGTGCGGCTGCGCGCGCGGGCGCGGCGGCTCAGAAATCGACGCAGATGCCCTTTTTCTCGTAATCGCCGTAGCGCACCGGCTCGGGCCCGTCGCGGCCGCCCAGTTCGACCGGCAGGTCCAGCGGCTTTGCCTTGCGGCGGCGCTCCTCGGCCTCGGCCAGCGCGCGCTGCGCGGCGGGCGGAAGATCGGCGGGCGGCAGATCCTTGCGGTCGGTCATGGCGGTTTCCCCTGCTTCGCGCTAGACCAAGCCAATCTAGGCAAGGGGCAGGCTTTGGACAAGTCACGCGGCAGAACGGTCAAGGATGCGGCACGCATGGGCGCCCTGCGCCTGCTGGCCGCGGTCGACGAAGGCGCGACGCTGGACGAGGCCGCCGCGCTGACCGAGCGCCTGCCGCCCCCCGACCGCGCTCGCGCCCGCCGCCTGGCGCTGGAGGTGCTGCGGCGCGAGGGCCGCGCCGACCTGCTGCTGGCGCCGATGCTGGCCCGCCGCCCGCGCCCCGAGATCATGCGCATCCTGCGCCTCGCCACCGTCGAGATGCTGGCGCTGGCCGAGGCGCCGCATGGCGCGGTCAATGCCGCCGTGGCGCTGGCCCGCGCCTCGGGGCAAAAGGGCCAGGCCGCCGCCGGCATGGTGAACGCGGTGCTGCGCAAGATCGCCGGCGCGGCCGAGCCCTGGGCGCGGCTTTCGCCGCAGAAGCTGCCGCCCTGGCTGCGCGGCCCCATCGTCGCCGCCTGGGGCGAGGAGGTCGCCCGCGCCATCGAGGCCGCGCATGAGGCCGGCGCGCCCCTCGACCTGACGCCGAAGGGCGCGGATTGCCCGGGCGAGGCGCTGCCCACCGGTTCGCACCGGCTGCCCGCCGGCACCCAGGTCTCGGCCCTGCCGGGCTATGAGGCGGGTGAATGGTGGGTGCAGGACGCCGCCGCGGCGCTGGCGGCGCGGCTGCTCGACCCGCGTCCGGGCGAGCGCATCGCCGATCTTTGCGCGGCGCCGGGCGGCAAGACGCTGCAACTCGCCGCCGCCGGGGCCGAGGTCACGGCGCTGGACATTTCCGAGCCGCGCCTCGCCCGCGTGGCCGAGAACCTTTCCCGCTGCCGGCTTTCCGCCCGGCTGGTCGCGGCGGATGCGCTGGACTGGCGGCCCGACCAGCCGCTGGACGCGGTGCTGCTGGATGCCCCCTGCTCGGCCACCGGCACCATCCGCCGCCACCCGGAACTGCCGCGCATCCGCGACGGCGCGGGGCTGGCCGAGCTGACCGGATTGCAGGCGCGGCTGATCGACCACGCGCTCACGCTGCTCAAGCCCGGCGGCCGGCTGGTCTATGCCACCTGCTCGCTGCTGCCGGCCGAGGGCGAGGATCAGTTCGCCGCCGCGCTGGCCCGCCATCCCGGCCTGACGGTCGAGCCGCCGCAGGCCGCGGGCATCGAGCCGGGCTGGATCACCCCGCAGGGCGGTTTGCGGCTGCGCCCGGACCTGTGGCCGGAACGCGGCGGTATGGACGGGTTCTTCATCGCGCGCTTGCGGAAAACCGTTGGGCGGACCTAAGGTTGTGCGTCCTAAGTCAATGCGTTGTCCATGACCGATAGCACCGTCGCGCCCCGGGGATTCCTGCGCCGCCCCGAACCCAAGGCCATCGGCCATCCCGGTCGCGGCGAGCAGATCGTCGACGGCACGCTGCATCTGGGCGGCATCACCCTGTCGGGCGATTTCTTCGCTGCCGACCTGCCGCCCACGGTGGCGGCCGAGCTGCACGGCTTCGGCTGGCTCGACGACCTGGCCGCCGTCGGCACGCCGCGGGCCCGCGCCATCGCCCAGGACCACGTCCTGCGCTGGCTGCGCCGCCATCGCGAGCCCGTGGCCGGCACGCCGGAATGGATGCCCGAGGTCGCCGGGCGGCGGGTGCTGCGCTGGATCTTCCATGCCGGGATGATCCTGCCGGGTCTCGACCGCGACGGGGCGGGGCCGTATTTCCGCGCCCTCGACCAGCACCTGAACCATCTGCGCGACAGCTGGTATGACAGCGAGGACGGGCTGTGCCGGCTCGAGGCGCTGGCCGGGCTCGCCATCGGCGCCATGTCGCTGCGCGACCGCCAGACCATGGCGGCGCCGGCGCTGATCGCCCTGGCCGAGGAAGCCGATGCCATGGGCATCGACACCCTGTCCGAGGCCCGTTCGCCCGAGGCGCTGCTGGAAGCCATGGCGCTGCTGGTCTGGGCGCGGGAGGTCGCGGAGGAGGCGGGGCTGGACTTGCCCCCCGAACTGCCCGCCATCATCGCCGCCATCGCGCCGATCCTGCGGGCGCTGCGCCATGCCGACGGGGCGCTGCCCTGTTTCCACGGCGGCGGGCGCGGCGCGGCCGGGCGGCTCGACCGCTGCCTGCGCGCGGCGGAAGGGCCGGCCCTGCCGGTCGGCGGGCTGGCCATGGGCTTTGCCCGCATGGCGCGGGCGCGCAGCACGCTGATCCTGGATGCCGCGCCGCCGCCCGGCGGTCCGGCGGCGGTCCGCGCCCATGCCTCGACCCTGGCCTTCGAGCTGACCGTGGCGCGCCAGCCGCTGATCGTGAATTGCGGCCCCGGCGACGGTTTCGGCCCGCTCTGGGCCAAGGCCAGCCGCGCCACGCCCTGCCATTCGGCGCTGTGCCTGGCCGGCCTTTCGTCCTCGCGGCTGAACCCGAACCGGCAGGAGGGCGAGCCCGACATCCTGACCGAGCGTCCCGACCTGGTCTGGGCCGGGGATTGCGACGCCCTGGGCAACCTGACCGCGCCGGATTGCGGCCCGGTGCATTCCCCGGAACCGGCGCATCTGCTGGCCGGCCATGACGGCTGGCTGGCCAGCCACGGGCTGACGCATCTACGCGAGCTCTGGCTCGATCCCGACGGCATGGGCCTGAGGGGCGAGGATTCGCTGGCGGCGCTGGATGCCAGCGCCCAGGCGCGGCTGGACCAGATCCGCCCTGACGAAGGGCTGGCCTTCGACATCCGCTTCCACCTGCACCCCGAGATCCAGGCCCGCCAGCAGGGGCAGGAGATCCGGCTGACCCTGCCCACCGGCGATGAATGGCTCTTTGCCCATGACGGCGTGGGCCAGCTGCGGCTCGAGGCGTCCTGCCTGCTCGATCGGGCGCTGGCCGAGCCGCGCCCCTCGCGCCAGATGGTGATTTCCGCCCATCTGCAGGGCCGCGCCATCCAGATCGGCTGGACCTTGGCGCGTTCCGGGGGTAGGTGACGGGCCAAATCCGCCATCCACCGCACGGGGCCCCGACCGATGACCGACCGCATTCCGCTGAAGCGCGCGCTGATTTCCGTTTCCGACAAGACCGGGCTGATCGACTTCGCGCGGGCGCTTTCGGCGCGGGGCGTCGAGATCCTGTCGACGGGCGGCACCGCCAAGGCGCTGCGCGAGGCCGGGCTGAGCGTGGTGGACGTGGCCGAGGTGACCGGCTTTCCGGAAATGATGGACGGCCGGGTCAAGACCCTGCATCCGGTGGTGCATGGCGGCCTGCTGGCGCTGCGCGACAACGAAGAGCACATGGCCGCTGCGAAATCGCACCGGATCGGCATGATCGACCTGCTGGTCGTGAACCTCTACCCGTTCGAGGCGACGGTGGCCAAGGGCGCGGCCTATGACGATTGCATCGAGAATATCGACATCGGCGGCCCGGCGATGATCCGCGCGGCGTCCAAGAACCACGCCTTCGTGACCGTGGTGGTGGACGTGCAGGATTACGCTGCCGTGCTGGCGGAACTCGACGCCAACGACGACACCACGACCTATGCCTTCCGCCAGCGGCAGGCGCAGATCGCCTATGCCCGCACCGCCGCCTATGACGCCGCGGTCTCGACCTGGATGGCGCAGGCCATCGGCGAGGAAACGCCGCGCCGCCGCAGCTTCTCGGGCACCTTGGCGCAGACCCTGCGCTACGGCGAGAACCCGCACCAGTCCGCCGCCTTCTACAAGGACGGCTCGGACCGCCCGGGCGTCGCCACGGCACGGCAATGGCAGGGCAAGGAGCTCAGCTACAACAACATCAACGACACCGACGCGGCCTTCGAGCTGGTGGCCGAGTTCGACCCGGCCGAGGGCCCGGCGGTGGCGATCATCAAGCACGCCAATCCCTGCGGCGTGGCCCGCGGCGACAGCGCCGTCGATGCCTATCGGCGCGCCTTCGACTGCGACCGCACCTCGGCCTTCGGCGGCATCATCGCGCTGAACACCACGCTCGACGCCGAGACGGCGCAGGCGATCACCGAGATCTTCACCGAGGTGGTCATCGCCCCCGAGGCCAGTGACGAGGCGAAGCAGATCTTCGCCGCCAAGAAGAACCTGCGCCTGCTGACCACCGGCGGGCTGCCCGATCCCCGGGCGCCGGGCCTGGCCTTCCGCCAGGTCGCCGGCGGCTTCCTGGTGCAGGGCCGCGACAACGGCGTGATCCTGCCCGCCGACCTGAAGGTGGTGACGAAACGCCAGCCGACCGACCAGGAACTGGCCGACCTGCTTTTCGCCTGGACCGTGGCCAAGCATGTGAAGTCGAACGCCATCGTCTATGCGCGCGAGCTGGCGACGGTCGGCATCGGCGCCGGCCAGATGAGCCGCGTCGATTCGACCCGCATCGGCAAGCGCAAGTCCGAGGACATGGCCGAGGCGCTGGGCCTGGCGCAGGCGCTGACCATCGGCTCCTCGGTCGCCTCGGATGCCTTCTTCCCCTTCGCCGACGGGGTCGAGGCGCTGGCGGCGGCGGGCGCGCGGGCGGTGATCCAGCCCGGCGGCTCGATGCGCGACGACGAGGTGATCGCGGCCGCCGACCGCCTGGGCCTGGCCATGGTCTTTACCGGCCAGCGGCATTTCCGGCACTGATGGCCGAGACCGCGACCCCCAAGCCGCGGAAAAGCCCGGCGGCCCCCCGGCGGCGCGCGAAAAAGCCGCCGCCGCGGGTCTGGCGGCCGGTCCTGCTGACGGCCGGGCTGATCTTCCTGCTGGATCAGGCGCTGAAATATCTGGTCGTGCATGTCATGCGGCTGGACCGGGTGCGCGAGATCGACCTGCTCGACCCCTGGCTGAACCTGCGCATGGCCTGGAACCAGGGCATGAATTTCGGCCTGTTCGCCAGCGACGTCGAGGTGATGCGCTGGGTGCTGATCGGCATTGCCCTGGCGGTCTGCCTGTGGGTGGCGGTCTGGATCGGCCGCGCCAAGCCGACGCGCTTTGCGCAGGTCTCGGCCGGGCTGCTGATCGGCGGCGCGCTGGGCAATGTCGTGGATCGGCTGGTCTATGGCGCGGTGGCGGATTTCCTGAACATGTCGCTGCCCGGCTGGCGCAACCCCTACAGCTTCAACGTGGCGGATATCGCCATCTTCCTGGGCGCGATGGGGCTGGTGCTGCTGCCGCCGGAAAGGAAGACGCCGACGAAGCGGCGCAAGAGCCCGTCGCGGCCCCGGTCGGCAAAACCCCGCGCGTCCGAGCCGCAGCCGCGTCCCGAGGCGCAGGGCCAGCTGGCTTTGGACGACAAGACCCGTGACGAGGCCGGCAATACGCGCTAAGAACGGCGCCAGAAGAACGTGAGGGACGGAAGATGCGGGCGATCGCGCTGACCTTGACCATGCTGGGCCTTGCCGCCTGCAGCACCGATCCGCATCTGATGAACGTCAGCGCCGGCCGCAGCAGCCCGGACGAATTCGCCATCCTGCCGACCAAGCCGCTGCAGATGCCCTCGGACCTGAACGCGCTGCCGGCGCCGACGCCGGGCGGGGCGAACATCACCGATCCGACGCCGCAGGCCGATGCGGTGGCGGCGCTGGGCGGCAATCCGGCGCAGCTTTCCGCGCAGGGCGTCGGCGCGGCGGACGGCGCGCTGATCGCCCATGCCTCGCGCCTGGGCCGCGATCCGGCGATCCGCCAGACCACCGCGCAGGAGGACGTCGAATGGCGCAGCCGCCACTCGCGCCGCCTGCTTGAGGTGCTGGCGCGGACGAATGTCTATTACCGCGCCTATGAGCCGATGACCCTGGACAGCTGGGCCGAGCTGGAGCGCTGGCGCCCGACCGGCGTGCAATTGCCCGCCGCGCCGCCGCGCGACCGGGGCGGCGCCCAGGCGGCGCCGCGCGCGGCGGATCAGGCGCCGGTGCTGCGCGGCCACTGACCCGCCTCGCGCCTCGATCACGCTTAGATGAGGGACGGCAGGCTTGCGCGCGCCCGCGCGCAAGGGCAGGGTCTGGGCGCGACCCGGAACCGGAGCCTGCCATGACCATCCTGACCCGCCTTGCGCCCCTTGCGCTGGTGCTGGCCGCGACCCCCGCGCTGGCCGAGATGCCCAAGGGAATCAGCCATTTCACCCTGGATAACGGCCTTGAGGCCGTGGTGATCGAGGATCACCGCGCCCCGGTCGTGGTGCAGATGCTGTGGTATCGGATCGGATCGGCCGATGAGCAGCCGGGCAAATCCGGCATCGCGCATTACTTGGAACACCTGATGTTCAAGGGCACCGACAAGCTGGGACCGGGCGAGCTTTCCAAGACCGTGACCGCGAATGGCGGCCGGGACAACGCCTTCACCAGCTATGACTTCACCACCTATTTCCAGCGCATCGCCAGCGACCGGCTGCCGCTGATCATGGAGATGGAGGCCGACCGCATGGCCAACCTGCGCATCGGCGAGGACGACTGGCAGGCCGAGCGGCAGGTGGTGCTGGAGGAACGCTCGCAGCGCATCGACAGCGATCCCGGCGCGCAGTTCTCGGAAGAACGCAGCGCGGTGCAGTTCTACAACCATCCCTACGGCCGCCCGGTGATCGGCTGGCGGCAAGAGATGGAGGGCCTGACCCGCGAGGACGCCATCGCCTGGTATGACGCGCATTACGCCCCGAACGCCGCGGTTCTGGTCATCGCCGGCGACGTGACGGCCGAAGACGTGCGCGAACTGGCCGAGACATATTACGGTCCCGTGCCGCCCAAGCCCGATGCCGCCCGCAAGCCGCGCCCGCAGGAGCCGATCCAGCGCTCGCCCCGGCGGATGGAGCGGGTGGACCCGCGCGTCGCCCAGCCGGTGATGATCCGCAGCGTGATCGCGCCCGAACGCAACCGGGGCGAGCAGCAGACCGCCGCGGCGCTGACGGTGCTGGCGGAGCTGCTGGCGGGCTCCAGCCAGACCTCGGTCCTGGCCCGCGATCTGGTGCTGACCGGCAAGGCGCTTTACGTCAACGCTTCCTATGACGGGTTCTCGGTCGATCCGACCACCTTCGGCCTCTCGATGGTGCCGGCGCCCGGCGTCAGCAACGAGGATGCCGAGGCGGCGCTGGACGCGGCGCTGGCGCAATTCCTGAAGGACGGTCCCGACGCGGCGCAGCTGGAACGGGTCAAGACCCGGATCCGCGCCGCCCGCGTCTATTCCCAGGATTCGGCGCATGGCCGCGCCTATGACTATGGCCAGGGCCTGGCCACCGGCCTGACCATCGAGGATGTGAACGACTGGCCCGACATCCTGGCCGCCGTCACGCCCGAGGACATCCGCGCCGCCGCGAAACTGGTGCTGGAAAACCCGGCCCCCGTCACCGGCTGGCTGCTGCCGGCGCCGGACGCGCCGGCCGAAGCCGGGGCCGATGCAGCGGCCGCCGCGCCGCAACCCGCCTCGGCCGATGCCTCCAGACCCGAAACCGCCAATCCGGGGGAAGTCGAATGATCCGCGCCCTTGCCACCCTTGCCTTCGCCCTGCTGGCCGCGCTGCCGGCGCGCGCCATCGAGATCCAGCAGATCACCTCGCCCGGCGGCATCCAGGCCTGGCTGGTCGAGGACCATTCGATCCCCTTCACCGCGCTTTCGCTGATGTTCAAGGGCGGCGCGAGCCTCGACGCGCCCGGAAAGCGCGGCGAGATGAACCTGATGACCGCGTTGCTTGAGGAAGGCTCGGGCGAGATGGATTCGGTGCAATATGCCGAGGCGGTCGAGGCGCTGGGGGCGCAGAACCGCTTCGATGTCGGCGACGACGCGCTGACCGTGAACGCCCGCATGCTGACCGAGAATCGCGATCAGGCCGCCGCGCTGCTGCGCCAGGCGCTGGCCGAGCCGCGCTTCGACCCCGACGCCGTCGAGCGGGTGCGGGCGCAGGTGCAGGCGGTGATCCGCTCCGAGGCGACCGATCCGAACGCCATCGCCAGCAAGGAGCTGGCGCGGCTGGCCTGGGGCGAGCATCCCTATGCGACCTCGATCAGCGGCACGCGCGATTCGGTGGCGGCGCTGACCCGCGAGGACCTGATCGCCGCCAAGGACCGGGTGCTGGCCCGCGACCGCGTGGTGGTGGCGGCGGCGGGCGACATCACCGCCGAAGAGCTGGGCAGGCTGATCGACACGATTCTGGGCGACCTGCCCGAGCAGGGCTCGGCCCCGCTGCCGCAGCCGGCCGAGCTGCAGCTGACCGGCGGGGTGACGGCGATCGACTGGGACAGCCCGCAGACGGTGGTCAGCTTCGCCCAGGCGGGCCTGCCGATGTCCGACCCGGATTATTTCGCCGCCTTCGTGGCCAACCACATCCTGGGCGGCGGCGGGTTTTCCTCGCGCCTGATGGACGAGATCCGCGAAAAGCGCGGCCTGACCTATGGCGTCGCCACCGGCCTGTCGAACGGGCTTTACGGCGAGACCTGGCAGGGCGGCATGGCCAGCGCCAATGACAAGGTGGCCGAGGCGGTGGGACTGATCCGCAGCGAATGGGACCGTCTCGCCGAGGGCGGCGTCACGGAAAAGGAATTGGCCGACGCCAAGACCTATCTGACCGGCGAATATGCGCTGCGCTTCGACGGCAACGGCAAGATCGCCGGCATCCTGGCCGGGATGCAGCTGATCGGCCTGCCGGCGGATTACGTCAACACCCGCAATGCCCAGATCGAGGCGGTGACGGCCGAGGACGTGCAGCGCGTCGCGCAGCGCCTGCTGCATGCCGACCAGATCCGCTTCGTGCTGGTCGGCCGGCCCGAGGGCATAGACGCCACCAATTGACGAATCCTTTTCCGGCGCGTCGGGAAATGCTAGATCTGGGGGAATGAACACTCATGCCCCCAAGATGCGCCCGATTATCCGGCAACTGGACGAGGCCGCCGCCAACCGCATCGCCGCCGGCGAGGTGGTCGAGCGCCCGGCCTCGGCGGTCAAGGAACTGGTCGAGAACGCGCTGGATGCCGGCGCGACGCGGGTGGACGTCGCCATCGTCAAGGGCGGCAAGGCGCTGATCCGGGTCGGCGACGACGGCTGCGGCATGACCGCCGAGGACCTGCCGCTGGCGCTGGCCCGCCATGCCACCAGCAAGATCGACGGCAGCGACCTTCTGGACATCCGCAGCTTCGGTTTTCGCGGCGAGGCGCTGCCCAGCCTGGGCGCCGTCGGACGGCTTGTGATCACAAGCCGCGCCGCCGGTTTCGAGGCTGCGCAGATCGCCGTCTCGGGCGGGCGCATCGGCGCGGTCAAGCCGGCGGCCGGCAATCGCGGCACCGTGGTCGAGCTGCGCGACCTGTTCTTCGCCACCCCGGCGCGGCTGAAATTCCTGCGCAGCGACCGGGCCGAGACCCAGGCCGTGACCGAGGTGATCCGCCGCCTAGCCATGGTCGAGCCCTATGTCGGCTTCACCCTGACCGACGAGGACGAGGGCCGGGTGCTGTTCCGCGCCGATGCCGAGCAGGGCGAGCTGTTCGGCGCCCTGCAGACCCGGCTCGCGCGCGTCATGGGCCGCGATTTCATCGACAACGCCCTGCCGATCGACGCGACGCGCGACGGCATCACCCTGACCGGTTTTGCCGCCCTGCCGACCTATTCGCGCGGCGCGGCGGTGGCGCAGCATCTTTACGTCAACGGCCGGCCGGTGCGCGACAAGCTGCTGACCGGGGCGCTGCGGGCGGGCTATATGGACGTGCTGGCCTCGGGCCGGCATCCGGCGGCGGTGCTGTTCCTGACCTGCGACCCGCATCAGGTCGACGTGAACGTGCATCCCGCCAAGGCCGAGGTCCGGTTCCGCGAACCCGACATCGCCCGCGGGCTGGTGGTTTCGGCGCTGCGCCATGCGCTGGCGGGGGCGGGGCATCGCGCCTCCTCGACCGTGGCGACGGCGGCGCTGGGGGTGGCGCGGGCGGAGCCCGTTTCCGAGCCGCCGCGCCGCTATCAGGCGCATTACGGCCCCGCCCGCCCCTCGGCCCCGGCCATCGCCGCCAGCCTGGCCTTTCAGGCGCCGGGCTTTGCCGAGGCGCCGACCGCCCGGGTCGAGCCCGAGCCCGATTCCCAGCCCCAGCCTGCCGAGGCGCCGCTGGGTGCCGCCCGCGCGCAGCTGCACGAGAACTGGATCATCGCCCAGACCGCCGACGGCATCGTCATCGTCGACCAGCATGCCGCGCATGAACGGCTGGTCTACGAGCGGCTGAAGGCGCAGCTTGACGCGAACGGCATCGCCAGCCAGGCTCTGCTGATCCCCGAGATCGTCGAGCTGTCCGAAGCCGAGGCCCATCGCATCCTCGCCATCGCCGAGGAACTGGCGGCGCTGGGGCTGGTGATCGAGCCCTTCGGCGGCGGCGCCGTGGCGGTGCGCGAGGTGCCGGCGCTGATCCAGCGCCTGAACGCCGCGGCCCTGATCCGCGACATCCTGGACGACCTGGACGATCAGGGCGCATCGGACCGGCTGCGGGCGCGGGTCGATGCGGTGCTGTCCTCGATGGCCTGCCACGGCTCGGTGCGCTCGGGCCGGCGCATGTCGGCGGACGAGATGAACGCGCTCTTGCGCGAGATGGAGCGGGTGCCGAAATCCGGCCAGTGCAACCACGGCCGCCCGACCTGGATCGAGCTGAAGCTGGCGGATATCGAGCGGCTTTTCGGGCGATGATCGTCTCGCACCGGCACCGCTATGTCTTTGTCCATATCCCCAAGACCGGCGGCACCTCGCTGACGCTGGCGCTGGAATCGCGGGTCGGCCGCGACGACATCATCCTGTCCGACACGCCCAAGGGCCGCAACCGCCGCCGCCGGGTCAGGGGCGCGGCGGCGCGGGGCCGGCTGTGGAAGCATTCGACGCTGGCCGATATCGAAGGGCTGGTGGCGCCCGAGCTGCTGGCGGGCTACCTGCCCTTCACGCTGGTGCGCAACCCCTGGGCGCGGGCGGTCAGCTATCACCGCTGGCTGCGGGACCAGAGCTTCGACCACCCCTCGGTCCGGCTGGCCAGGGCGACGGGCTTCGCCGATTTCCTGCGCGACCCGATGACGCAGGCGCAGCTTTCCGTGCCGGCGCGGCATTACCTGACCGGCTCGGCGGGCGAGCGGCCGGGACTCTATCTGCGGCTGGAGCATCTTGACGAGGACCTGCCGGAGCTGGAGGCCCGGCTGGGCTTTTCCCTGCGTCCGCTGCCGCATGAGAACCGCTCGGCCGGCGGCGACTGGCGCGCTGCCTATGACGATGACGGCGCCGCGCTCATCGCGCGGCTCGCGGCCGAGGACATCGCCCGTTTCGGCTATCGCTTCGATGCGCATTGACCGCGGCCTTCGTCGGGGCGACAAATGGACAGACGCCGGAGGTGCCGCCATGCTGGAAATCAGTCCCGAAAAGATCGCCCATGTCATCATCCGCGCCCGCGAATACGACAGCGGCGTGAACGCCTGGGCGCATAGCGGGCACCGCAAGGGCCATGGCACCCAGACCGAGCTGGCCGAATTCATCGCCAGCCTGAACGAGGACGAACAGGCCAGCCTGGTGGCGGTGATGTGGATCGGCCGCGACACCTTCGGCCCCGAGGACCTGGACGAGGCGATCGAGACCGCCAAGGCCGAGCGCAGCTCTCCGACCGAGGATTACCTGATGGGCGAGCCGCAGCTGGCCGATTACCTCGAAGCCGGGATGGAGGCCCTGGGCATTTCCCCCGAGGAGGTCGAGGACGACCTGCACCGCCCGGTCTGAGCCTCGCCGACTGTCAGGGCTGCGCCTCGCGGGCCAGCCGGACCAGCGAGCCGCGCTCGCCGTCGATCAGCACCAGCAGCGCGCCGTCGGGGGCCACCTCGATGTCGCGCACCCGGCCGATGCCCTCGGCCAGCCGCTGCTCTGCGGTGACGCGGTCGCCCTCGATCTTCAGCCGCACCACCGCCTGGGCGCGCAGCCCGCCGATCAGCGCGTCGCCGCGCCATTCCGGGAACATCGGCCCGTCATAGAACACCATGCCGCTGGGGGCGATCACCGGGTCCCAGTAATAGACCGGCTGCTCCATCCCCTCGCGGCTGGTGATGCCCTGGCCGATGGGGGCGCCGCTGTAATCCTGGCCATAGGTGATGACCGGCCAGCCGTAGTTGCGGCCCGGTTCCGGGCGGTTCAGCTCGTCCCCGCCCTGCGGCCCATGCTCGACCGTCCACAGCCGGCCCTGCGGGTCCAGCGCGGCGGACTGGATGTTGCGGTGGCCGTAGGACCAGATCTCCGGCCGCGCCTGGCCGGGTGCGAAGGGGTTGCCGGGCGCCGGTCCGCCGCTGGCGGGGTCGATGCGCAGCACCTTGCCCAGATGCGTGCCCAGGTCCTGCGCCAGTTGCCGGGGTTCCGGCCGCGAGCGTTCCCCGGTGGTGACGAAAAGCCGGCCCTGCGGGTCGAAGACCAGGCGCGAGCCGAAATGCAGGGTCGAGGCCCAGGCCGGCTCCTGCCGGAAGATGGTCCGCACCTCCTCGAGCGCGGTGCCGTCCGCCGACAGCCGGCCGGTGCCGACCGCGGTGGCGTTCCGCCCCCCGTCCCGCGGTTCCGAGAAGCTGAACCAGACCTGCCGGGTGCTGGCGAAATCCCGGGCGACGGCCACGTCCAGCAGCCCGCCCTGCCCGCGCGCATCGACCTTGGGCAGGCCCTTCAGCGGCGCCGAAAGCGCGCCCTCGCGATAGATCCGCATGGTGCCGGCCTTTTCGGTGATCAGCAGCCCGCCATCGGGCAGCAGCGCCATGCCCCAGGGATTGCGCAGCCCCTCGACCAGCGGCATGCGGACCAGGGGCACCGCCTGCTGGATCACCGGCGCGCGGGTCTGGCCCTGAAAGGCGGGGGTCTGGCCCCGGGCATTGGGCGGCGCATCGTTGAAATCGGCCAGGGCGGCCGATCCGGCCAGCATCAGGGGCAGGGCGGCGGCAAGGGATCGAAAGGGCGTCATGGCATCGGGTCCGTCACTGGGCGTCGCCCGGCGCGCGGGCGGATACCGGCCGGGGCGTCGCGATGGGCGTTCGGGGCCCAACCCGCGCCGGCCCCGGCTTGTTCCGGCGCGGCCGCGGATTTCAGTCCAATGCGGCCAGATGCGTGGCGAAGTGCGCCTGCGCCCGGGCCCAGGCCCCCTCGTCGATGCGGTCGAGCGCCTTCAGCACCGGCAGCAATTGCCAGGCATAGTCCAGCGTGCTTTCGCGCGGCAGCAACGAGGGCAGGTTGTCGATCGCCATGACGTCCAGCGGCGGCCCTTCGGCGACGCGGATCGCCGGCTGCGCCCATTCGGTGGCCCGGTCGTAGACCTTGACCGGGTTGAAATCGCTGGAGGGGTCACAGGCGACATCGCCGATCACGGTCAGCAGCCGGCCGGGATTGACCGCCTCGGGCGGCAGCAGGACCGGGGTGTGCGGCCCGGCGAGGACGCAGTTGACGAACAGCTCATGCGCCAGGATCTCGGGGAAGGGGCCGCCGCCGGCGGTCTCGGCCATGTCCCATTTCGTGACCGGCACGCCCATGGCGGTCAGCAGGTCCGAGGCGCCGCTGCCGACCCGTCCCAGCGCGCCCACGACGATGGCATGCGGGCGCTGCGCGCCGGTGGCGTCCAGCTCGGCCCGCAGCTCGGTCAGCAGCGCCTCCTGCGAGGGCCAGGCCGCGACCGGGCCGCAGATGCCGCCGCGCCGCTGGGCCGCCCAGGCCTTGAGCGAGACGGCCGCCCCGGCGAAACCGGCCCAGTAGCCGAAGGCCGCCAGCCGGCGGCCGTTCTCGTCGGTCAGGTATTCCAGGTCGTAGAGCGTGCCGCCGCCGTCGCGAAAGCGGCGCAGCAGCGCCAGCCCGGCGGGCTGGCCCTTGTAGGCATGGCCGAACATGATGTGGCGATGGCGCAGCGGCGTGCCGTCCGCCGGCAGCTCCTTGAGGCCGAAGATGATCGCCTCGGCCGGGGCGTCGGGCCAGGAGCCCTCGGGCGCGATCTCGCCCCCGGCGGCGGCGTAATCGCCGGGGGGCAGGACGCGATGCGGGCTTTCCTCGACGGTGACGCGGAAACCCTGCGCCACCAGATCGCGCAGGCCGGCCGGGGTCAGGCCGGCGCGCCGCTCGTTGGCGCGGCTTTCCGCGCGGAGCCAGAGATGAACCATGCAGGCCTCCTTCCGTCAGGCTAGGGGAACGGGGTCCGCGCGGCAAGCGAGGGCCGCCGCGCGCCGCGGAACGGGCCCTGCCCGGCGGCCTCGATCCGGGCGATGGCCTGCGCGATGGGCTCGACGATCACCGCCATGGCCGAGGCGGTGGCGTGGATCATGCGCTCGCCGTCCAGCGCCATGCCGACATGGCCGGGCCAGAACAGCAGGTCGTTGCGGCGGATGCCGTCGCCGGCCGCGGGGAAGGCGGATTCCTGCATGTCGCTGTCGCCGGGGCAGGGCAGGGCACAGGCCCCCAGCGCCGCCTGCACCAGGCCCGAGCAGTCGATGCCGCAGCGGCTGTTGCCGCCCCACAGATAGGGCGTGCCCAGGAAAAGCTCGGCCACCGCGGCCGGATCGCCGCCGGGCCGGTCCGAGATATGCTGCGCAGGCACCCAGCCGCCCTGCGCCAGACGGGCGAAATTGCCCTGCATGGCGGCGACCGACAGCCGCGCGCCCAGCGACAGGCGCATCAGCTCGGGGGTCTTCATGTCCGGCTCGGCATAGACATGGGTGGCGGGGGCGCTGACGCGATGCGTGATCTCCGGCATCTGCTGGCTCAGCCCGTCGGCCCGCAGCCAGCCGCAATAGCCATCCGCGGCGGCCTGGACGAAAGCCCAGCCCTCCAGCTGGTCCAGCAGCGTCAGGTCGGCACCGAAATTCAGCTGCCGGTCGCGGGCGCCCTGGGGTGCGCGGCACAGATCGGCCAGCGGCGCCGCCAGCCGCACCGGGCGGCCGGGCGTATAGGCGGGGCGCTGCAGGATGCCGCGCAGCGATTCCAGGGCGACGCGCTCGGTGGCCGGGGTCAGGCGGCGGTCGGTCATGGGCGCGGTCATGGCAGGATATCCGGCAGGGCGAGAAGGATGGCGCGCATGCCCTGGCCCACGCCGCCCTTGGGCCGGCCGGGCGCGGCGGCGGGCTGCCAGCCATAGATGTCGAAATGCGCATAGGCCCGCGCCTGGCCGGCAAAGCGACGCAGGAACAGCGCCGCGGTGATCGCCCCGGCGAACCCGCCCGAGGGGGCGTTGTCCAGATCGGCGATCGCCGGCTCGATCATCGCCTCGTAGGGCTCCCAGAAGGGCAGGCGCCAGACCGGGTCGGCATGGGCGCGGCCCGCGGCCTGGATCGCGGCGGCCAGCGCGTCGTCGTCGCAGAAGAACGGCGGCAGGTCCGGGCCAAGCGCGACGCGGGCGGCGCCGGTCAGCGTCGCCATCGAGATCAGCAGATCCGGCGCCTCTTCCTCCGCCAGCGCCAGCGCATCGGCCAGCACCAGCCGGCCCTCGGCATCGGTATTGTTGACCTCGACCGTCAGCCCCTTGCGGCTGGTCAGGATGTCGCCGGGGCGGAAGGCATTGGCGGAAATGGCGTTCTCGACCGCCGGAATCAGGACCCGCAGCCGGATGCCCGCGGTCAGGCGCAGTCGCGCCAGGGTCTCGGCCAGGCCCAGCACATTGGCCGCGCCGCCCATGTCCTTTTTCATCAGCGCCATCGAGGCGGCCGGCTTGATGTCCAGCCCGCCGGTGTCGAAGCAGACCCCCTTGCCGACCAGCGTCAGCCGCGGACCCTCGCCGGGAAAGCGCAGGTCGATGAGCCGCGGCGCCTGTGCGCCCGCCCGGCCGACGGCATGGATCATGGGGAAGTTGCGGGCGATCAGCGCGTCCCCGCGGATGACCTCGACCGAGGCGCCATGCCGCCGGGCCAGGTCCCGGGCGGCCTGTTCCAGTTCGTCCGGCCCCAGGTCCGAGGCGGGAGTGTTGATCAGGTCGCGCGCCAGATATTCGCCGGCCGCCATGGCGGCGAGCCGCTCGCGGTCAAGGGCTTCCGGGCAGACCAGCCGGGCCTGCGGCGCCTCGACGCGCTTGTAGCGGTCGAAACGGTATTGCGCGAACAGCCAGCCAAGGGCGCCCAGCGCCAGGTCGAAGCCCTCCGGGTGATTCGCCAGATGCCAGCTGCCTGCGGGCAGGGTTTCGGCCGCCCGCGCCAGCAAGAAGCGCTCGCGGGGCGGCCGATCTGCCGGCTTCGCCTCCGGGCCGATGCCGAACAACGCCCCGCTCAGCCCGCCTTCGGCCGAAGGCAGCAGGCAGAGCTGGCCCGGCTTGGCCGAGAATTTCTGCGTCCTGGCCCAGTTCGCCGCGACGGGGCCGATCTCGGGCGGCAGCTCCGGCTCGGCCTCGCCCTGCCGGACCAGCCAGAGGGGCAGCGAAGGCGCATCGGGATCGGCGAATTCGGGAATCATCGGCATGCTCTTGTCTGTTTTCCGGGTCGCAGCCTAGCGCCCGCGCCGAAGGCTGCAAGGGCGGGTCCTGCTAGGAATTCTCCGGCACATCCCACAGCTCGGTCAGCGAGCGGTTGCCGATCCGCTCCAGCCGGCGGGTGGTGGCGGCCAGCGCCGGGCGGTCGCGCCGTTCCGCGCAGGCCCCGACATCGATGGCCACGCCCGCCAGGGTGACAAGCCCCACCTGCCAGGCCAGCCGCGAAAGCTGGTCGGCATTGCTGACGGCAGCGCCCAGATCGCCCTGCCGCGACGCGGCCAGCGTGCGGCGCAGGGCCAGCGCCAGCTGCTCCAGCGCCGCCCCGATGACCTGCACGGCCGTGGCCTCGCCCAGTTCGCCGATGATCTGTTCAAGCCTTTGCAAGTCGATCCGGACGGTTTCGTCCACAGCCAGAATCGCAATCTTGGTCATCCCTGCTCCATCTTGGGCCCTAGCCGCACTGAGGCGCAAACTGGCACCAATGCCTCAAGAAAAGGTTATGCGGCGCCTGCTAAACCTCTCGAACTTTATCGGTTCAGCGGCTATCACACTCGCGAACGGTAGATGAGGGATCAATGAGAGAAGCACGTCCACTGCCGCAGTATCTGGTCCAGCGCTATCACGGCTGGCGCGCGACGGCCTTCGTTGAGAATCGGGCCTGGTATCGTCGTCTGGCCGAGGGGGGCCAGCATCCCCGTGCCATGGTCATTGCCTGTTGCGATTCGCGGGTGCATGTGACCTCGATCTTCGGCGCCGATACCGGCGAGTTTTTCATTCATCGCAATATCGCAAACCTGGTGCCGCCCTATGCGCCGGATGGCGAGCAGCACGGCACCTCGGCCGCGGTCGAATATGCGGTGAACACGCTCAAGGTCGCTCATGTGGTGGTCGTCGGGCATACGAATTGCGGCGGCGTGCAGGGCTGCCATGCCATGTGCTCGGGGCACGCGCCCGAGCTTGAGGAAAAATCCAGCTTCGTCGGCCGTTGGATGGATATTCTGCGGCCGGGATATGAGCGGGTGGTCTCGCTGCCGCCAGAACAGCAGATCCGCGAGCTCGAGCGGCAGGCGGTGCTTGTTTCGCTCGAGAACCTGATGAGCTTTCCCTTCGTGAAATCCGCGGTCGAGGCAGGAAACCTGTCTCTGCACGGGGTTTTGCACGATATCGCCGAAGGAACGCTCGAGCAATACGACAACCAGGTCGAGAGCTTCGCGCCGATCATCTGAGCCTCCGGGGCGGCTCGGCCACGATCATTCCAGCAACCAGGCCCGGCGGATGACTGTCGCACGAGGTCCGGGGTGAACCTTTGTCTGCATGGGTAGCTGTTTCGGACTCAGTTCACGATGAACTCGGCATGCAGCGCGCCGGCGGCATGGACGGCCTTGAGGATGTCGATCATGTCCCGGGGCCGGATACCCAGGGCATTCAGGCCCGCCACCACATCCGACAGCGAGGATTCGCCGGCCACCTCGGCAAAGCCGATGCCCGGTTCCTGCGTGATCTCGGCCTGGGTCCGGGGCACCACCACGGTTTCGCCGGGGGAGAACGGGTTGGGCTGCGAGACCACCGGCGTTTCACGGACCCGCAGGGTCAGATTGCCTTGTGAGACGGCCACGCGAGAGACGCGGACGTCCTCGCCCATGACGATGGTCCCGGATTTATGATCGATCACGACGCGCGCCACGGCCTCCGGCTCGACGGTGATGTTTTCGATCTGTCCCATCAGTCGCGCCGGGTTCACCCGGCCAAGCGCATTGGTGTTGATGGCAATGGTGCCTGAATCGATAAGCTCGGCCAGGCCGCGGCCGAGCGTGCGATTGATTGCTGCCTCGACGCGGGCGGCCGTGGTAAAATCCGGGCTCCTGAGCGCCAGCCGCAAGTTGGTCATCTGGGAAAAGTCGAAGGCGACCTCCCGTTCGACCCTGGCACCCGAGGGAATGGTGCCCGTGGTGGGAACGCCCTGGACCACGGAAGCCGCAGCGCCCGAGGCCTCTGCGCCCCCAGCCAGAACCGCGCCTTGGGCAACGGCATAGACCTCTCCGTCGGCGGCATTCAGCGGTGTCATCACCAATGTGCCGCCGAGCAGGCTTTTTGCGTCCCCGATAGCGGCCACATTCACGTTGATCTGGGAACCCGCCCGGGCAAAGGGCGGCAAAGTTGCGGTGACGATCACTGCCGCGACGTTCTTGGGGCGAAAAGCCTCGTCAGTTACGTTCACGCCAAGCCTTTCCAGCAGCCCTGCCATGATCGCTTCGGTGAATGGCGCATTCCGCAGGCTGTCGCCGGAACCGTTGAGCCCGACGACAAGGCCATAGCCGACCAGATCGTTGCCTCGGACGCCGTCAATATTGGCCAGATCCTTGATGCGGACCGGCGCGGCCGTGCTGGGGGCTGCCAGCCCGATCAGGAGCAGAAGAAGGCAAAGGAACCTCATGACAGATAATCCGTCAGGGTGAGACGGGAAAGCCGAGCCGTGAGGGCATAGACTTTGAATGCCGGTCTCGGTTTCCTGCAGGGCGGTCGCGGCTTCATAGGGGTCAGCCCCGATCAGGTTCAGGCGGGCGATGGAAAGTGTTGCCACCTCGGCGGCATTTCGCGTCTGGGCCTGGGTGACCACGGCCTGCCGCTGTCCCAGATCGACCTGGGCATGTGTCAGTCCGGCGGTGGCCTTGACAAGCCGCGCGCCCGCCTCGGAAAACAACTCCCGCAAGGTTGCCTCGTCGATTGCCGCGCCGGCTGCGGAAGCATGAGCCATGATTGCCATTCCCTTGAGCGTATCGCGCAATTCCGCGGCATTCGCAGTGAGAGGGCTGCCGGTCTGATGATCGGGCGAAACCGAGAACTGCGTGCTGCCGGTATGCGCGCCCATGTAGATCGTGTCGGCAAAGCCACCTGCGCCCGCCGGAGCATCGAACCACGCGTCAATACTGCTCGCGATATCTGCAGCGGTTGCGGCGCCGGCTGTCACATTCCCCAACTCGGCGAGCATCGCGTCAAAGCTGCCCAGAGGCGCAGTGTCGGCCCTGCTGCCCGCGAAAAGGAAACGGCCGCCGATATTGGTGTTCAATGTATTGAACATCAGCCTGAAACTTCGTGTAATGTCAGCAGTTCGTGCGCGCAGGTCGCCTTCGCTCAGGTTATTCGGCTCACTAAGCAATTTGGGGCCGAGGTCCTCGACCAAGGTCTGGATCTGCTCGACAGCCGCCTGCATCCCTGCGAAACGGCCATGCGCTTCCGATGCGTTCTGCTGGAACGTGGCCAACATCTTCAGTCGCGAGTCTATATGCGCGATTCCCGAGACATCTCCGCCGAGCGCCTTGGGAATGTCTGATTTGATGCCTGTCATTACTTCCTGGGTCAGGCGGTCCAGTCTGGTTTTCAGCCCATACTGGCCAAGCCGAAGCTGGTAGGAACGGGAAAGGTCTCCGATGGAATTGAAAGAACTCATGTCAGCCTCAGGATAGCGTCAAGCATGTCATTTGCGGTCTGAAAGACCTTTGCGTTTGCGGCATAGGCACGTTCCAGCGCCAGCAGGCTTTCCATTTCCTTGTCGGTGTCGACTCCCTCGGCCAGCAGGGCCGTCTTGAGACCCACCTGCTGGGAACTGTCTTGCAGCGCGATCGCCTGGGAGCGAAGGCGATTGGTAGCAGCCTTGGAGGAGAGATCCGCGGCAAGCGTCTGCAAGCTTCCCGGTGCGTCAGAAAGATTCGCCGAGACCGGAATACGCGAAGCCGAGATCGCAGAGCCCAAGCGCGCCAGCAATGCGCTTTCGCCCGCATCTCCCGCGTCAGCTGCATTGATGCCGGCGCGGATGCGCCACAATTGTCCCCCGGCGTCGGGATCGACCAATGCGTTCACCGCAATTCGTCCGGCCAGACCGGTTTCGTCTGCGGGATCGAAGGCGCCTTGGGCGTCGGTGAACAACCCTGGCCCGCCGGCATTCAGCGATGGATCGATCACAGGATCGGAGAACCGCGCATAGAGGTCGTAAGCAAAAGCGTCGATTTGCTGCTGGTAGGCAGGGGCAAGCTGATCGCGAATGGCGAAGCTTGCGCTCAGGGTTCCCCCGTCCAGCATGGCTTGCTGCGTATTGGTCAGGGGCTTGCCGTTGAAGGTCAGCACGGAAAGCGCGCCGCTGGCCACGGACATGTCGGCGGTAATGCCGGCGACAGCGCCGAACTCGATTCTGGCCGGCTCAGTACCATCCAGAAGAATTGCGCCGCCCGAAGTGAAAAGAGCGATGCGGCCGTTTTCTCGCGGTACCTCCTTGATCGGCATGATATCAGAGATGCCGTCTATCACTGCCTGACGCGCGTCGATCAGGGAGGAGGCGTCTTTGCCTTGTGCCGATGTGGTGACGATCTGGGTGTTCAGCTTTGCCACTTGCTCCAGCGCGGCGTTCAGGCGCGTGACATCCTTCTGGATTGTCTGTTCGGCCTTGCTGCGCTCGGCTTGGATCGCGGTGGAGATGCCGCTGATCTTCTGCGCCAGAGCCGAAGCGGTCTCGAGTACGGTGGACAATCGGATTTCGCTGTCCGGGCGGGATGCTGCGCTTGTCAGGGCGCTTTCGAAATCGGTCAGGACCTGCCCCAGCGCGGATGCTTCGGTGCCAATACCAAAGACTTTTTCCATCGTTGCGTGAAAGGCAGCCGTCGCTTGCGAGGCACCGACATTGGCCGCGGCCAATCGGTGGTCAGCCAGCAGTCCGGTCGTGATCATCCGGCTGACGCCATCAATGCTGACCCCGCCGCCGCGCTCGAGCAGGCGGGGCGACAGGTCGAGTTCGCGCCGGGCGTAGCCAGGTGTCAGGGCGTTCGCAATGTTCGACGATACGATCTCGGTGCCGCGCGAGGTTGCGGTCAGGCCGGAAACGGCATTGGAGATGGCGGATGAAATGCTCATGGAGATGCCCTGGATTTCTGCATGCGGGGCGGCCTGGCGCTGCCCCGGTCAATGTCAGCGTTTGAGATTGGCCGTTTCCTGCAGCATCTCATCAACCGTCTGGATAACCTTGGCGTTCGAGGTATAGGCACGCTGTGTCTGGATCAGATCGGTCAGTTCGGCGGCGACATCGGTGGTCGATGCCTCGCGCGAATAGCCGGCAACCGCACCGGTCGGACCATCACCGGCGTTCCAGAGATAGAACGCACCGGATTGGGGCGAGACCTTGTAGGTCTGGTTGTCCATGGCGATCAGGCCATTGGGATTGGGGACATCCACCAGCGGCACCTGATACAGGGTGCGGGTGAAGCCGGTGTCATAAGTCGCCTGAAGATAGCCGTTCTCGTCGATCTGAAGTCCAGTCAGGTTGCCGACCGGAGAGCCGTTCTTGGTGACGTTGGCCGGTGAGAACCCGGCGCTGAGCTGGGTGATTCCCTGGCTGTCGCCATAGCGACCGAGATTGATGGTCATGGGCCCGTTTGCGCCGGGAACCGTCAGCAGGCCGGTCGCCGGGTCATAAGCGCCCCCGCTCACCGCGGTGACGTTGGCCAGGGTCCCGCCGCCTGCCTGGCTGTCGTTGAAGTCCAGCGTATAGGTGCCGATCAGCGATTCATCCTCGGCTGTCGCAGGATCGTCGATGATAGCCGAATCGCGGATTTCCATGGTCCAGCTGTTCGATCGCACGCCGGCAGCGCCGGCGACATCCGGCGTGAAGGTAATCGTCATCCGTTCGGAGTTGCCGAGATTGCCGAAATATTCGACCTCCATCTCTCGGGCGTCGCCGACAGCGCCGCCGACGGCGTCGTTGGCGGGCAGGTTGACGCGCAGGTTGATCCGTGTCGTCGGATCCGCCGCCGTCTGGCTGGGATTGATCAGGATGGGCTGCAGCCCGTTGGCGGAATCGCGCGGCTGGCTGGGGATGGTGCCGTCGGCATTTGCCGGCCAGCCCATCAGGACCAGGCCAGAGCTGGTGCGCAGATAACCCTGGTCGTCGGTGCGGAATGAGCCGGTGGTCGTCATGGTCAGGTCGCGCGGCGTGGTCGGACCGGAAAGCAGCGTCGCGGAACTGACGACCGGAAGCATGCCCCGGCCGGAGATGGCGATGTCCAGCGGATGCGAGGTGCTGACGAGGTTGCCGCGCTGATCGACGACCCGGCTGGTGGTGGCCCGGACACCGCCGGCCGTATATGTCCCACCGCCGCGCGCCTGGTTGATCACCATGCTTTCGAAGCTGGTATCCACCCGCTTGTAGCCATAGGTGCTGGAATTCGCGATATTGTCCGAGATGTTGGCCAGGCGCGTCGAATTCGCGGCCAGCCCGGACACCCCGGCGCTGAGGGCAGATGAGATCGACATATCGTTGTCACCCTATGTGAGTCGCTGTTGCGTCAAGTCTGCGGCCGGGGGGTTAAGATGCCGATAACGGCGGCAGTTCCCGGCCGGCTATCTCAGTAAAATCACTTCGATCCGGTTGTTGTTCGGATCCATGGGGTTGACCGACCGGTTGCGCCGGTCGGCAAAGGCGGTGACGCGCTGGATGCGGGTGCTGTCGAAACCAGTCCCCTCCAGCAGGTTGCGCAGCGCATGGGCCCGGGCATCCGAGAGCGCCCAGACCGGCGACTGGATCAGCATCTCCGGATAGGCCCTGACATGGCCGGTCAGCGCGAGCTCGTTCTTGACCCGTCCCAGCACGCCCGACAAAATCCCGGCCAGCTCCTTCATGGCCGGGGTGGGCTGGGCGCTGTCGCCGACGAAAAGCGGCTCGTCCATCAGATCGGTCAGTTCGATGACCAGCCCCTCATCGGTCATGCGGGTCACTACATGGCGCAGCAGGTTGACCTTTTGCATCGATTCCGCGCCGCTGCCGGTCAGCTGGTCCTGGATGTGCCGGACCACTTCCTCGAAACCGGATTCCTGTCCCTCGCGTGCCCGCGCGGCAAGGGTATCGCGCGAGGCGCCGGCGCCCTTGCCGGAATTCGTCTCGGCATCCTGCACCTCGCCGCCGAAGGGGCCGTCATGGCCGCTGCGGGTGGATTGGATCAGGGTCGGGTTGAAATAATCCGCCAGGCCCTGCCGCTGCTTTTCCGTGGTGGCGTTGAGCAGCCACATGAGCAGGAAGAATGCCATCATTGCGGTCACGAAATCGGCATAGGCGACCTTCCAGGCGCCGCCGTGATGACCGCCGCCGCCCCCGGCCTGGACCCGCTTGATGATGATCGGGGCGCCGCCCCCGTTCCCGGCCATGAGCCATTCCTTTCGTTGCCCTGTCCGAAAGGTCTAGCGGCGCGCGGCTAATTTCCAGTTAACGGCTCAAATGCCGCATATTTCACCCGGAAAGCAGCATGGCATTCAGGGTCATCATGTTGAAATAAAACGAAATACAGCACATCGCAAGGACCAGCCGGAGGACAGACCGTTCGGGCTGGCCCTGCTGAAAGCCGGCCGCCGCAGGCGAGGGGACCCTAACCGGACCCGGACGAATCATCGGATGCGGCATCTTGCGCCCGACCCGGGCCCCGATATTCTGCACCCATGCAGACCGAGGGCGAATATGACCTGACCACCGGCGCGGGGCTGATCGCCTGTCCGCGCTGCGACGCGCTGCATGTCGAGCGCGAGCTGGAGCCGGGCGAGACCGCGCGCTGCGTGCGCTGCAACACCCTGCTGGCCAGTCCGCGCGCCGGCGCCTTCACCCGGATCATCGCGCTGTCCTTCACCTCGCTGGTGCTGATGGTCGGGGCGGTGTTCTTTCCCTTCCTGGAAATCTCGCGCATGGGTTTCGGCAACCAGACCTCGCTTTTCGGGGTGGCGCTGGCCTTTTCGCATGGCGCCCTGATGCCGCTGACCGTGGCGGTGCTGGGCATGATCGTCGGGCTGCCGGTGCTGCGGGCGCTGCTGCTGGTCTATACCCTGCTGCCCCTGTCGCGGAACCGGGCGCCCTATGCCCATGCCGTGCCGGCCTTTCGCCTGTCCGAGGCGCTGCGGCCCTGGTCCATGGCCGAGATCTTCGTCATCGGCACCGCCATCGCCCTGGTCAAGGTGGCGGGGCTGGCGAATATCAGCCTTGGCCCGGCCTTCTGGGCGTTTTGCGGGCTGATCGTGGTGAACGCGGCCAGCAATGCCTTTACCAGCGCCACCACGATCTGGGACGCCATCGAGGATGCCGGCATGGCCACCGACGGGCGCGAGATCGTGCCGGAGAGCCGGGCATGAACGCGCCTTCGGACGCGCCCGTCCTGACCGCGCATCGCGCCGGGCTGGTCGGCTGCCGCGGCTGCGGCCGGGTCTGGCCGGAGACCGAGACGATCTGCAGCCGCTGCGGCGGCGCGCTGGTGCCGCCCGACCGGCGCTGCTTGAACGCGGTCTGGGCCTGGCTGGCGGCGGGCTTCGTCTTCTACATTCCGGCGAACCTGTTCCCGATGCTGAAGACCTCGACCTTCGGCGGGCTGCGCGGCAACAGCGAAGCCACCATCCTCGGCGGCGTGGTCGAGCTGATGCATTACGGCAATTACGGCGTTGCGGCGATCGTCTTTCTGGCCTCGATCGTGGTGCCGATCGGCAAGTTCATCGCCATCAGCTGGCTGGCGCTGGTCGCGGGGCGGCCGGCGACGGTCAGGGCCGCCCACAAGCGGCTGCATCTTTACGAGGTGGTCGAATTCATCGGCCGCTGGTCGATGATCGACGTGTTCATCGTGGCGATCCTGTCGGCGCTGGTGCAGCTGGGCTTCGTCGCCTCGATCCATCCCGGGCCTGCCGCGGTGTCATTTGCGCTGTCGGTTGCCTTCACCATGCTTTCCGCGCAAAGCTTCGATCCGAGATTGATCTGGCGCGGCCTTCCGCTGCGCAGCCGCAAGGACCATGAATGACCGACAGGCCCTCGCCCGAGCGCAGCGACACCCCCCTGAAGCCAGCCGAACCCGCCCGCAAGCCCGCGGCCCGCGCCGTGCGGGCCGGGCTGCCGCTGATCTGGCTGGTGCCCATCGCGGCGCTGATCGTGACGCTGGGCGTGGGCTGGAACATGATCGCCAGCCGCGGCACGCTGATCTCGGTCGCCTTCAAGGACGCGACCGGCATCACGCCCGGAGAGACGGCGCTGAAATTCCGCGAGATCACCGTCGGCAAGGTGGAATCCGTCCGCTTCACCGAGGACCTGCAGCAGGTCGAGGTGAACATGCGCGTGGACAAGGACCTGGCGCCCTATATCGACAAGGATGCGCAGTTCTGGATCGTGCGGCCGCAGGTCTCGGCCCAGGGCATTTCGCGGCTGGACACGGTGCTGACCGGCTCCTTCGTCGAGGGCTATTGGGACGACAAGGTGGACGGGCCGCAGACGCGGTTCCAGGGCCTCGACAAGCCGCCGCTGACCAGCTTCGGCGAGCAGGGCACCTGGATCGTGCTGGCGGCCGAACGCTCGCGCGGCATGACCGAGGGCGCGCCGGTGCTGTTCCGCGGCCTGCCGGTCGGGCGGATGCAGAACCTGCGGCTTTCCGAGAATGACGAGGGGGTGCTGACCGATGTGTTCATCGCCGCGCCCTATGACCAGCTCCTGACCACGAACACGGTGTTCTGGGACACCTCGGGCTTCTCGGTCTCGCTGGGGGCGCAGGGGCTGTCGCTGAACGTGAACTCGCTGGCCTCGGTGCTGCAGGGCGGCGCGGAATTCGCCACGCTGACCTCGGGCGGGGCCCCGGTCGAGGACGGGCATGTCTTTTCCCTGCAGCCCGACCGGGGCGCGGCCGAGGCGAACCTGTTTGCCGACGAAAGCAAGGCGCTGCGCCTGACCATGCTGGTCGACGAATCGGTGCGCGGGCTGGAGACCGGGGCCGATGTGCAGTTTATGGGCCTGACCGTCGGGCGGGTCACCAGCCTTGCCGCGCGGGTGGTCCGGGGCGCGGACGGACAGGACCATGTCGAACAGGAGGTGACGCTGGCCGTCACGCCCGAGCGGATGGGTCTGTCGGGCGAGGCGACCCCGGAAGAGGCGCTGGATTTCATCGCCGGGCAGGTCCGGGCCGGGTTGCGCGCCCGCATCGCCAGCGCCGGCTTCTTCGGCACCTCGCTGCAGGTCGAGCTGGTCGACCTGCCCGGCGCAGAACCGGCCGAGCTGGACCGCACCGCCAAGCCCTACCCGGTCATCCCCTCGGTCCCCGGCGATATTTCCGATTTCAGCGAGACGGCGCAGGGCTTCCTGGCGCGGGTCGGCAACCTGCCCATCGAGGAGGTGCTGAAATCCGTCACCGACATGATGAACAGCGTCACCGCCATCGCCAGCAGCGAGGACACCCGCGCCATCCCCGGCGCGCTGCGCGGCACGCTGGAGGATGCGCAGGCCGCCGCCGGCGAGATCCGGCAGGTCACCACCGAGCTGCGCGAATCCGGCGCCGTGGGCCAGCTGCGCCGCATGGTGGACGAGGCCGCCGCCGCCGCCGAGGCGGTCAAGCTCGCCGCCGCCGACGTGCCGGCCATGGTCGACCAGATCGACGCCGCCGCCGTCAAGATCGAGGCGGTGGACTATGCTGCCATCGGCGCCGAGGCCGAGGGCATCCTCAAGGACGTGCGCGCGCTTCTGGGCACCGAGGATGCCGAGCAACTGCCCAAGAACCTGTCCGAGACGCTGAAATCCGCCTCCGGCCTCTTGAACGACCTGCGCGACGGCAATGCGGCGGGCAGCCTGAACAATGCGCTCGCCTCGGCCAGCACGGCGGCGCAGGATGTTTCGGACGCGGCGAAGCGCCTGCCGCAGCTTTCCGCGCGCCTGGAAGCCCTGGCGGCGCGCGCCGATGCGGTGATCGCCGCCTATGGCGACCGTTCCAGCTTCAACACCGAAACCATCAACCTGATGCGCGAGATGCGCCGCGCCGCCAATGCCTTCGGCAGCCTGGCCCGGACCATCGAACGCAATCCGCAAGCCTTCATCCTGGGACGATAAGATGCGCCTGATCCTTGCCTCCGTCGCCTGTCTTTCCCTGCTCGGCGCCTGCTCGAACGGCGAAAAGACCGCGCGCTACCTGATCGACCCGCCGGCCACGGGCGAGCGCGTCGCCGACCGGCTGGGCACGGCGGAGCTCAAGGACGTGTCCTTGCCGGAATATGCCTCGGGCGGCGAGGTCAGCTGGCAGACCGGGGACGGGGCGGTGCGCTCGAACACGAAACAGCTTTGGGCGGACGACCCGCAGCGGGCCTTCACGCTGACGCTGGCGCGCAGCATCTCGGACCTCTCGGGCGCCACGGTGATCGCCGAGCCCTGGCCGCTGGCCGAGCCGCCGCGTCGCCGGCTGGAGGTGCGTGTCGAAAAGGCGCTGGCGCAGGCCGACGGGCTTTATCGCCTGACCGGGCGCTATTTCGTCTCGGACGAGGGGGCGGGGGGCGCCAACCAGGCGCGCGGCTTCGACATTTCCGTGCCGCTTGCCGACCAGAACCCCGCCGCCATCGCCCGGGCGCAGTCGCAGGCCATCGCCCAGCTTGCCCGGCAGATCGCCACGCTGTCCGGGCCGGGCCGGTCGATCCGCACCAGCACCGCACCGCTGCCGCGGATCGACGACATCTTCTCGCAGCCGCTGCCGCCGCTGGAGGGCAGCTGAGCCCGGCTGCGACAGTTTGACGGCTTTCCGCCTTCCCGCCCCCGCCTAGACTGCGCCCATCCCGGCAGCGGAGGTGAAATGCAGGCCGATCAGATCCAAGGGGTGCCGCTGCTGGCGCCGCCCGGGCGGCTGGACTTTCTCGACCGGCAAACGGTGCTGCTGCCGGCGCCGATCACCCCGCTGGAGGCATGGAACCGTATCCGCAGCCGCCCCTTGCCCCTGCTGGGCCTGGCCTTCCGCATTCGCGACGCGGTGTCGGCGCGGTTCGGCGTGCGGCGCATCGGCGGGCTGGGCAAGGTGCCCAGCGACAGCGTGCGCGCCGGTCAGCGGCTGGACTTCTTTCTGGTCGAGCATGCCGCGCCCGACCTGCTGGTGCTGACCGAGCGCGACCGGCATCTGGACGTGATGACCTGCATCTCGACCCGCGGGGCAGAGCTGGCGATCACCTCCTCGGTGGTGACGCATAATCGCTTCGGCCGGGCCTATATGCTGGTGGTGGGGCCGGCGCATCGGCTGATCGTGCGCGCCATGCTGCGCCGGCTGATGCGCGGCTAGCCCGGCCTAGCCGGCATCCGGCTCGAACTGGCCGAAGCGGCCGGCGGCAAAGACCAGCGGGTGATCGCCCGGCCCCGCCACGGTCACGCGCAGCACCCGGCCGATCAGCACCGAATGGTCGCCCGCTTCATGCGCGGCATGGGCCATGCAGTCGAAGCGCGCCGCGACGCCGGGAATGACCGGCACGCCCTCGGGGGTCAGCACGCTTTCCAGCCCCTCGAACTGCCGGCCGCCGCGGGTGAAGCGCAGGCAGGTCTCCAGCTGCTCGGAGCCCAGCACATGCACCGACCAGGCCGCCGCCCCGGCGAAGGCCGCATGGCGGGCCGAGGCGCGGGCCGGGCACCACAGCACCAGCGGCGGCTCCAGCGAGACGCTGGAGAAGCTGTTCACCGTCATGCCCAGCGGTCCCTCGGGCCCGGCGGTGGTCACCACGGTGACGCCGGTGGCGAAACGCCCCAGCGCCTCGCGCAGCAGCCGCGCCTCGGCATTGGCGGGATGAAAGGTGATCTCGTCGGCCAGCCGGTCGCGGGTCGCGGGGGGAAGACGGCTCATGCGCGGGCCCTGTCATCTGCGGGACATGGCCAGAGCGGTTCCGGCCTTTGCCCCTTCTTAGTCGGCGGGCGGCGGCGCATCAACCCGACCGCCGGGCATCGCCATCCGCGGGGTCATGGCGGCGATCAGCTGCCCGTGCAGGGCGGGCGCCGCCACCACCAGCCCGTCGGTCAGCGGCCGGGCGGCGTTGAAGCGCATCGCCGCGCCGGTCAGGTCGCTGGCCAGGCAGCCGGCACGGGCGGCGATCAGGCTGCCCGCCGCCACGTCCCATTCCCAGGCCGGCCTGACGGACAGCGTCGCGTCGAACTGCCCGTCCGCCACCAGGCAAAGCCGCCAGGCCAGCGAGGGGCGGAAGCTGCGCCTGACCGGCGGCGGCGCGCCCCGCCAATGCGTGGGGTCGAGCCCGGCCTTGCTGGTCAGCACGCGCGCGCCCGTCAGGCCATGCGTCGAGGGGGCGATGGGCTTGCCGTCGCGCAGCGCCGGCCCATCGGCCGAGGCGGCATAGGTCGTGCGCTGCGCCGGCAGATGCACCACGCCCGCCACCACCCGGTCGCCGCGCGCGATCGCCAGCGCATGGGAAAATCCGACCTGCCCGTCGATGAAGGCGCGGGTGCCGTCGATCGGGTCGATGATGAAGCAATGCTCGGCCTGAAGCCGCGCCGGATCGTCGGCGCTTTCCTCGCTGAGCCAGCCGTAATCGGGCCGCGCGGCGCGCAGCAGGCGCTCCAGATGCGCGTTGACCGCCAGGTCGGCCTCGGTCACCGGGCCGGCGCCGTCGCCCTTGTCCCAGACCCGGGGATCGCGCCGCCAGTAGCGCAGCGCGATTTCTCCGGCCTCCTGCGCGGCCTGTTCCAGAAGCGCAAGGTCACTCGCCGGCAACGGTCATCCCCTCGACCAGCAGGCTGGGCACGCGCATTCCCCGCCAGTCGGGCAGGTCGTTCGCCGCTGTCACCCGCAGCAGCATGTCGCGCAGGTTGCCGGCGATGGTGCATTCGTTGACCGGATAGGCGATCTCGCCGTTCTCGACCCAGAAGCCGCCGGCGCCGCGCGAATAATCCCCGGTCGTGCCGTTGATCGAGGCGCCCAGCATCGAGGTCACGACCAGCCCGCGCCCCATCTCGCGGATCAGCTCCTCGCGGGTCCTGTCGCCAGCGGTCAGTTCCAGATTGGTCACGCCGGGCGAGGGCGGCTGGCCGGCGCCGCGCATGGCGCTGGCGGTCGAGTCCATGCCGAGCTTGCGCCCGGTGGCCAGGTCCAGGGTCCAGCCCTGCAAGACGCCGTCGGCCACGATCAGCCGCGGCGCGGTCGCCAGCCCCTCGCCGTCGAACAGGCGCGACGAGCCATAGCGGGGCCGGTGCGGGTCCTCGCGCAGCTCGAACCCCCTGGGCAGGATCTGTTCCCCCAGCGCGTCGCGCAGCCAGCTGGCGCCGCGCGCCACCGAGGCGCCGTTCACCGCGCCGACCAGATGGCCGATCAGCCCCGAGGCCACGCGCTCGTCGTAAAGGATCGGGAAGGCGCCGGTGGGCGGCTTCCGCGCGCCGCGCCGGGCGACGGTGCGCTCGGCCGCAAGCCGGCCGATCTCCTCGGGCGCGGGCATGTCGGCGGCATGGACGCGGCTCTCGCCGGCCCAGTCGCGCTCCATCCCCAGCCCCTCGCCGGTGATGGCGACGGTGGACAGGCTGTGGCCGCTGCGCCCGTAGCCGGCCGAGAAGCCGTTGCTGGCCGCCAGCCACATGCGGCGCTGCGAATGGCCGGCGCTGGCGGATTCGATCTGCGAGACGCCCTCGACCGCCAGCGCCGCGGCCTCGGCGCGCAGCGCCAGCTCCTGCAGCGCCTCGGGGCTCGGCTCGGGGCCGTGGTCGCAAAGGTCCAGCCGGGCGCTGTCGGTGTCGCGGGCCAGCTGTCCGGGTTCGGCCAGGCCCAGCGTGTCGTCCACCGGCGCCTCGCGGGCCATGGCGACGGCGCGGGCCGCCATCTCCTCGATGGTGCGCTGCGAGCGGTCCGAGGCCGAGACGCAGGCCTGCCGCCCGCCGATCAGCACCCGCAGCCCGATCTCGACCCCCTCGGCGCGCTCGGCATGCTCCAGATGGCCGGCGCGCACATCGACCGAGACGGCGGCGGCCTCCAGCGCCACGGCATCGGCCTGGTCGGCGCCGGCCTTGCGCGCCGCCGCCAGAAGCTGCTGGGTCAGGGCCTCGAGTCGATGGAATTCGGACATGCGGTTCACCTTGGACAAGAACGGGGGCCGCGACGTCAACGCCCGGCCCCCGCGATACGATCCGTCAGGGCGCGCGGACGCCGCGCCGGACGGGATTACTTGATCTGCTGGCCGTTGGCAAAGATCGAGCCGCCTTCCTTGAACTCCAGCCGGGTTTCCAGCTTGTCCTCGCCCTCGGCGACCGGCTTGGCGAACATGGCCATCATCATGCGCACGCCCATGAGCTGATCTTCGGGGATCAGGCCCATGGCGCCCAGCTTGTCGATCAGCGCGTTCACGCCCTCATAGGTGGCGTGGATCTCGCCGACCGGGGCGGTCATGTCGCCGCCCTCGGGCGCCTGCAGCGCGCCCTCGGCATTCACCTTGGCGCCGAGCGCGTTCAGCGCGAACTGGTTGATCGCGACCTCAAGCGGCTCGAAGGGCTGCGGCGCGGCATCCGCCTCCATGTCCCCGGTTCCGTCGGCCTCTCCGTCCTCGGCCGGCTCCTCTGCCGGCGGCGCCATGGCGGCGGGGTCGAAGATGTCCTTGAGGACCTTCATGGTGCCGGTCACGTCCAGATCCAGCGAGGCCGGGTCGCGCGGCAGCTGGCCCTCGGCGTCGAACAGGTTCCAGATCGCATCGCCCAGCGTCAGCCCGGCCAGCGAATAGGCGAACTTGAAGGGCTGCGCCTCGTCCGACTGCATCACCGGCAGCTGCATGTCGAAGCTGCCGCTTTCGATGGCGTAGTTGATCGGGAAGGCCAGGTCGCTGCTGGTCAGCTCGAAGCTGCCGGCGTCCGAACCGGCCTGGTAGGACATGCCGTCCTGCGACAGCGCATAGCTCAGCTCGAAGCCCTTGCCGTCGTATTTGCCCGCGCCGCTGGTGGCCTGGCCTTCCTCGTCCGTGCCGGCGAAGTCGAAGCTGGCGACCAGCGCCCCGGCCTTGAGCACGCCGTTCATGGCCAGCCCGGCCTTCAGCGCCGCGTTCATGTCCTCTTCGATCTTCGCGCCGCCTGGCACGGCCATTTCGCCCGTGGTCTCGGCGCCGTCGATGCTGCCCTCGAACTTGACCTTGTCGGATTCCTCGGCGGTCACGTCGCCGCTGAAGGTGATCCTGCCCGACTTCATCGCATAGTCGTATTTCGCCGGCGATCCGGCGACGATGTGGAAGGTGCCGGTCGAATCCGCCACCCCCACCTTGATCGGAAGCGGGGTTTCCTTGTCGCCGCTCTTGATCGTGGTCAGGGTGAAATCCATCGCGGGATAGTCGAAATCATGCGTCATGTCCTCGGGCGCGCCCGAGGTGACGATGACGTTGCCCGGCATGTCCACGGTAAAGGGCAGGCTGTAGCTTTGCCCCTCGGGATCGGTGCCATGCGCCTCGCCGGTCATCTGGTCGGCAAAGACCGTCCTGACCTTGCCGTCGCCGCTGTCGCTCAGCGTGACCTGGGGGATGCTGAAGCTGACCTGGCTTTCGGGCATGCCGCCGCTGATGGCGACATCGCTGAGGGTCAGCGTGTCGCCGGCCTTGTCGCGCTTGCCCTCGGTCACGCTGTAGCCGAGCGACTGGTAGTAATCGACCCAGGACTGCCACACCTGTTCCGAGGTCACGTCGGCAAGGGCCGGGGCGGTCATCGCGGCCAGTGCCAGGGCCGAGCTTGTCAGTCGCAGGTTCATTTCATAACACCTTTCCGGGCGAGAATTGCTTTTGAAACGCCAGCCCGGTTTCTGCCACAGCCGGCGCGCGGGTCCAAGGAGGGAATGATGATCGCAAGGGAATTCACCGGCGCAATCGGGCGCATCACCATCGCGCGCCCGGCCAAGGCGAATTCGCTGACCGGCGCCATGCTGGCGGAGTTGACGGCCGCCTTCGACGCCCTTGCCGCCGAGCCCGGCCTGCGCGCCGTCATCCTGACCGGCGAGGGCGCGGTCTTCTCGGCCGGGGCCGATCTGGACGAGGCCCGCGCCGGGCTGGCCCTGTCCCCGGAATGGGAGCGGCTATCGTCCCGCGTCGCGGCGATGCCCTGCCTGACCATCGCCGCGCTGAACGGCACAGTGGCCGGGGGCGCCATGGGCATGGTGCTGGCCTGCGACCTGCGGCTGGCGGTGCCGGGGGCGAAATTCCTCTATCCGGTCATGCGCTTGGGCTTCCTGCCCCAGCCCAGCGACCCGCCGCGCCTGCGGGCGCTGGTCGGGCCGTCGCGGGCGAAGATGATCCTGATGGCCGGCCAGAAGATCCCCGCCGAGGAGGCGCTGGCCTGGGGGCTGGTGGACCGGCTGGTCGCGCCCGAGGCGCTGCTGGACGAGGCCGCGGCCCTGGCTGCGGATGCAAGCGCCGCCGGCGCCGAGCAGGTCGCGGCGATCAAGCGGATGCTGGACTGACGCCAGCCCCGGCGCTGCCGGCGCGCGGACCGGTTTCAGCCGCCGCGCCGGCCCCGCCGTGACGTTGCGTCACAAGGTTCAGGCATAGGCGCTCTGTTTGCCGAAATGCGTGCAGAGCTGGTAATAGACCACCGCGCGATACTTGTTGCGGTTCGCGCTGCCATATTGCGCCACCACCTCGTCGATGGCGGCGGAAAGCTCGGGACCGTCGGGCAGGCCCAGTTTTTTCACCAGGTAGTTGGTCCTGATCCGCTCCAGTTCCGCCTTGTCGGATGCGGCCACGGTCTCGCCATCGGCATTGTAGATCGAAGGCCCGCAGCCGATGACCACCTTGGTCAGCAGCTCCATGTCGGGCGTGACGCCCAGCTTTTCCTTCATGTCGGCGGCGTATTTGGCGATCAGATCGTCGCGCTTGCTCATGCTCCGTCCCCCTCGGGTCTGTTTCATCCCGAGGGGAAGCCTAGCGCCGGACTGACAAATATCAACCGAAACCGCGCGCTTGCGCGGTCCTAGACGGCGAAGGCCGGGGCCAGGGCCGCCGCGATCCGCTCGCCCTCCTCGGCCGGCAGCTGCGGCGGGGCCGAGAAGCTGCCGCTGCCGTCCTGCAGATAGGCCTGCGACGAGACGTCATGCACATGATGCATCGGCACCACATGGGCATGGGCATGGGGGACATGGATGCCGGTATAGAACAGCGCCACCCGCTCGACCGCGTAAAGCGCCTTCATGTGGCGGGCGAGGCGCTGCGCGCAGCTGGTGATGCGGGTGGCCAGCGGTTCGGGCAGGTCCTCGAACCAAGGGTAATGCCGCCTGGGGATGATCAGGCAATGGCCGGGGCGGATGGGATGCAGGTCCAGGAAGGCCAGGATCTCGTCGTCCTCATGCACGCGATGCGCCGGCAATTCGCCGCGCGCGATGCGACAGAACAGGCAATCGTCGGACATGCAGGCATCCCCCCGGCTGATCACGCCAGTTCAGTAGCGGTAATGTTCGGACTTGAACGGGCCTTCCGGCGTCACGCCGATATAGTCGGCCTGCTCCCTGGACAGCGTGGTCAGCTTGACGCCGATCTTGTCCAGATGCAGCCGGGCGACCTTCTCGTCCAGCGCCTTGGGCAGGATATAGACGCCGGGCCGGTATTCCGCCGCCTTGGTCCACAGCTCGATCTGGGCCAGCACCTGGTTGGTGAAGCTGGCGGACATCACGAAGCTGGGGTGCCCGGTGGCGTTGCCGAGGTTCAGCAGCCGGCCCTCGGACAGCAGGATGATGCGATTGCCCGAGGGCATCTCGATCATGTCCACCTGGTCCTTGACATTGGTCCATTTGTGGTTGCGCAGGGCGGCGACCTGGATCTCGTTGTCGAAATGGCCGATATTGCCGACGATGGCCATGTCCTTCATCTCGCGCATGTGCTCGATGCGGATCACGTCCTTGTTGCCGGTGGTGGTGACGAAGATGTCCGCCGTCGAGACCACGTCCTCCAGCAGCACCACCTCGAACCCGTCCATGGCGGCCTGCAGCGCGCAGATCGGGTCGACCTCGGTCACCTTCACCCGCGCGCCGGCGCCCTGAAGGCTGGCCGCGCAGCCCTTGCCCACGTCGCCATAGCCGCAGACCACGGCGACCTTGCCGGCCATCATCACGTCGGTGGCGCGGCGGATACCGTCCACCAGCGATTCCTTGCAGCCGTATTTGTTGTCGAATTTCGACTTGGTGACGCTGTCGTTCACGTTGATCGCCGGGAAGGGCAGAAGCCCCTTCCGGTGCAGGTCGTAAAGCCGATGCACCCCGGTCGTCGTCTCCTCGGAGACGCCCCGGATCGCGTCGCGCTGCCGGGTGAACCAGCCGGGCGAGGCGTCCAGCCGCGTCCTGACCTGGGCGAACAGCGCCTCTTCCTCCTCGCTGGTCGGCACGTCGATCAGCCCGGTCTCGCCCGCCTCGACCCGCGCGCCCAGCAGCACATACATGGTTGCGTCGCCGCCGTCGTCCAGGATCATGTTCGCCGTGCCTTCCGGGAACTGGAAGATCTGGTCGGTATAGGACCAGTATTCCGGCAGCGTCTCGCCCTTGACGGCAAAGACCGGGATGCCGGCCTTGGCGATGGCCGCCGCCGCATGGTCCTGGGTCGAGAAGATGTTGCACGAGGCCCAGCGGACCTCGGCGCCCAAGGCCACCAGCGTCTCGATCAGCACGGCGGTCTGCACGGTCATGTGCAGGCTGCCGGCGATGCGGGCGCCCTTCAGCGGCTTCGCTTCGCCATATTCCGCGCGCAACGCCATCAGGCCGGGCATCTCGGTTTCGGCGATGTCCAGCTCCTTGCGGCCGTAATCGGCCAGGGCGATGTCTCGGATGATGGAATCGGTCATGGGGCCCTCGCGCCTTGTGCTGTTGGCGCGGCCTTAGCATTCCCGGCGCGGTCCTGCAAACCGAAGCGGTCAGCCGTTGAGCCCGGCCTTGACGAAGAAGACCTGCGGGCTGGTCTGGTCGCTGAAGCCGATCCCCGAGGCGATCACGCAGCTGGTCGCGTCCGGGCGCTCGAAGACCACCGTCCAGGTGCCCATCAGGTCCGAGCCCCACAGCGTGGTGCCCTGGCTGCCGCTGGCGATTCTGCTCTCGCCGAAATCGTGGCGCAGGGTCGCCTCGATCGCGGCCTTGCGGTCGCACCAGGGCTGGTCGTCCACCGCCTCGTCGGACAGCGGCAGGGTGCGGGCCAGCTCGCGCACGGCGCGCGGGTCCATGCCGGCGACCGCGGACCAGCCGCGCGGATTGGCGGCGTTCTCCTCGCGGGTCTGGATCGCGGCCTGCGCGGACAGGGCCGGCAGGGCCAGAAGCCCCGCCAGAAGCACGGGCGCGATGCGGGGGATCAGGGTCGTTTTCATCGCCTCAACCTTTCGCTTGCGCAGGTGACGAGGGAAAACCGCCGGGGTTCGCGAAAGGTTCCGATCCGACCGCGAATGTGAGCGGTAGCAGCTTTCGCTGGAATGGCTTAGAAGGACCGGAACCAAGGCCGGGCGAAGGGGGAAGGCAGCATGGCGATCCTGTTGGCGGATGTGGGCGGCACCAATGCGCGGATGGCGCTGGCGCGGGACGGCGCGCTTGCGACCGGGACCATCACCCGGTTTCGCGGCGACGACCATGCCAGTTTCGACGAGGTGGTGACGAGGTTCCTGGCCCAGCAGGGCAGCCCGCAGATCGAGGCGGTCTGCGTCGCCGTCGCCGGCCCGGTCTGGGGCGACGAGGCGCGGCTGACCAACCGCGACTGGACCTTTTCCGAGGCGCGGCTTTGCGCGCTGTCCGGCGCCCCGCGCGCCCGGCTGATCAACGACCTGATCGCGCTGGGTTATGCCACGCCGGCGCTGGACGGCGAGGCGGCGGGTTTCCTGCGCGCGGCGCCCCAGGGCGCGCTGTCGAACGGCCAGCGGCTGGTGGTGAATGCCGGCACCGGCTTCAACGTCTGCGCGGTCAAGGTTCTGCCGGACGGCGGCATCGCCTGCCTGGAGGCCGAAGAGGGCCATACCCGCCTGCCGCTTTCGGTGGCCGCTCCGCTGGCCGAGGCGCTGGGCGAGCCCGGCCGCGCCATCGATTCGGTCGAGGAGCTTTTCGCCGGCCGCGGTCTCGCCCGGCTGCACGCATTGCGCATGGGCGGCGCCCAGGGCCGGGCGGAAGCCGTGGTCGCGGCCGCCGCCGAAGGCGATGGCGCGGCCGAGGAAACGCTGGCGCTCTATGCCCGGCTGTTCGGGCTGTTCTGCCGCGAACTTGCCTTGCGATTCATGCCGATGGACGGGATGTTCCTGGCCGGCAGCGTGGCGCGTTCCTGCACCGACCGCTTCGAGATCTTCGAGGCGGCCTTCCTGTCCGACCCGCTGATGGCGCGGATTCCGCAGGCGGTTCCGGTCGGGGTGATCCGGGACGACATGGCCGCGCTGCATGGCTGTCTGGCCGCAATCCGCTGAAAAATGCCCGGATTCGGGCGGGGATGCTGGATTTTGTTAACGCGGCCTGCAATGCTTTCGGCAAAACCGCCAGAAGCAGGGCAGTCAGGCAATGAAAAGCTGGATCAAGGCAGGAACGGCTGCCGCAATCATGCTGGGAACCGGCGCGGGCATGGTCTGGGCGCAATCCTCGGCCTCGCCCTCCTCCTCGCCCTTCTCGGGCTGGTTCGGCGGCGGCGACCGCAATGACCGCTCGCCCGTCGATCTGGATTTTCAGGTGCATGGCGGCGACGACGCCCTGCTTCCGGCGATCCGGCAGACCTCGCTTCTGGTCAGCGCCCAGGACGAGGGGCGGGTGACCGGGCAGGACATGCTGGCCGCGGCGCGCGGCGATTACGCCCGCATCCTGGGCGTGCTCTACGATCAGGGCTATTACTCGGGCATCATCGACATCACCCTGGACGGGGTCGAGGCGGCCAGCATCGCGCCGCTCGATGCGCCCAGAGAGGTGCGCAAGGTGGTGGTCTCGGTCCAGCCGGGACCGCGCTTCCGCTACAGCCGGGCCGAGATCGCGCCGGTGGCGCCGGGGACCGAGCTGCCGCGCGACTATCGCCGGGGCGAGATCGCCCGCACCGGCGACATGAAGAATGCCGCGACCGCTGGCGTCGCCGGCTGGCGCGATGTCGGCCATGCCAAGGCCGAGGTGGCCGATACCCAGATCATCGCCGATCACGCCACCAACCTGATCGACAGCCGCATCCGCCTGGCGCCGGGCCCCGAGCTGCGCTTCGGCCAGCTGACCATCCGCGGCTACCAGCGCATGGACCCGCGCCGGCTGCGCAAGATCGCCGGCTTCCCCGAGGGCGAGCGTTTCGACCCCGAGAAGCTCGAGGATGTCAGGAAGCGCCTGCGCCGCTCGGGCGTGTTCTCGGCCATCACCCTGACCGAGGCGGATTACATCGGCCCCGGCAACACGCTGGACGTGGACCTGCTGGTGGTCGAGCAGAAGCTGCGCCGGTTGGGCGCCGGCTTCGAATATTCCAGCACCGACGGGCTGTCGCTGACCGGCTACTGGATCAACCGCAACCTGTTCCGCGGCGGCGAGCGGCTGCGCGTCGATGCCAGCGTCTCGGATATCGGCGGCGATACCGGGCGCGACTACAGCCTGGGACTGCGCCTCGACCGGCCCGCCACCATCACCGCCGACACCACCGGCTATGTGCTGGCCAAGGTCGAAAGCCTGCAGGAAGAGGATTACGACCTCAAGTCCGGCACCTTCGGCCTGGGCTTCACCTGGATCCCCAGCGACGAGCTGACTGCCGACATCGCCCTGCAATACCGGGCGCTGCGGGTGGACGACGACAGCGGCCGCACCGATTTCCGGCTTTTCGCGCTGCCTGCCTCGGTCATCTGGGACAAGCGGGACGAGCCGAACGACGCCAAGCGCGGCTATTGGCTGTCGGGCGGCATCACCCCCTTCGTCGGCCTGCAGGAGGAAACCGGCTCGGGCGCGCAGATCCTGGCCGAGGGCCGGGCCTATTACAGCTTCGGCCGCGATGACCGCTTCACCCTGGCGGGCCGCGCGCGGCTGGGCACCGTGGTCGGCCCCGAGATCGAGGAAACGCCGCGCGACTATCTGTTCTGGTCCGGCGGCGGCGGCACGGTGCGCGGGCATTCCTATGAATCGCTGGGCGTCGAGGCGATCCAGGGCCCGGAGGGCCCGGTGCGCACCGGCGGCATGTCCATCGCCACCCTGACCGCCGAGGCCCGCATCCAGGTCCGCGAGCGCATCGGGCTGGCGGTCTTTGCCGATGCCGGCCGGGTCTGGGAAGACAGCGCCTGGTCCGGCGCCAGCGGCTGGCAGGCCGGGGCCGGGGCGGGCATCCGCTATCGCACCCCGGTCGGACCGTTGCGCTTCGACATTGCCACGCCGGTCGGCGGCGGCGATGGCGACGGGGGCGGGGTGCAGCTCTATATCGGTCTGGGGCAGGCTTTCTGATGCGTGATCTGGCTTATCGGCTCATCCTTGCCTTCTGCCTCGTGCTGGCCGCGCCCCTGGCCGCGCTGGCGCAGGATACCGCCGCCGAGATCTCGCAGGAGGTCGAGGACGACCGCGGCTTCATCACCCGCTTCCTCGAGGAAAAGCTGTCGGGCGCCGGCCGGCAGGTGGTGATCGAGGGCTTTCGCGGCGCGCTGTCCTCGCGCGCCACCTTCGACCGCATGACCATCGCCGACGACGACGGCGTCTGGATCACCCTGGAAAACGGCGCCATGCAATGGACCCGCTCGGCGCTGCTGGCCCGCCGGGTCGAGATCAACGAGCTTTCGGCCGAGCGCATCATCCTGCCGCGCCTGCCCGGCACCGGCGAAAGCGCGCCGCAGGCCGAGGCGCGGGAATTTTCCCTGCCGCAGCTGCCGGTGGGGGTGAACATCGCCCGCATCGCCGTCGGCCGGGTCGAGCTTGGCCAGCCGGTGATCGGGCAGGAAGCGGTGATCTCCATCGACGGCTCGATGAACCTCTCGGGCGGCGAGGGCGAGACCAGGCTGACGATCAACCGCGTGGATGGGCCGCGCGGCGAATTCGCGCTGGATGCGGGCTTTTCCAACGAGACCCGGGTGCTGCGCTTCGATCTCAAGCTGGACGAGGATCGCAACGGGCTGTTCGCGAATGCGGTCAAGCTGCACGACCGCCCCGCCGTGCGGGCCGAGATCACCGGCGAAGGGCCGATGTCGGATTTCGCCGCCGATATCCAGCTGGCGACCGACGGCCAGCCGCGCGTGACCGGCACCGTCTCGGTCGATGCAGAGGAGCGCGACGGCGCTGCCGGCACCGCCTTCCGTGCCGAGCTGGGCGGCGATGTGGCCGCGCTGGCCCCGCCGCAGCATCGCGCCTTTTTCGGCACGCAGTCCCAGCTGGTGGCCGAGGGCTGGCGCGGGCAGGACGGGCGGCTGGTGATTCCGACGCTGCGGCTGGCGACCGAGGCGCTGCGGCTGGACGGCAACCTGGCCACCACCAGCCGCGGCGCGCCGGAAAGCGCGCATCTGACGCTGCTGCTGGGCGAGGATGCGGGGGCTGCGCAACTGCCGGTGCGGCTGCCCTGGGCCGACAGGCCGACCACCGTGCGCTCGGGCAGCCTGCGGCTGGATTACGACGCGGCGCAGGGCTCGGGCTGGGTGCTCAAGGGCGTGGTGGGCGACATTTCCCGCGACGACATCGCGCTGTCCGAGCTGCGGATGGACGGGCGCGGCCGCATCGCGCTGACCCCCGAGCAGGCGCTGGAGGAGGTGCGCGGCTGGATCGCCTTCGGCATGGACGACCTGGCGCCGGCCGATCCCGGACTGGCGCAGGCGCTGGGTGACACGCTGAACGGCGGCCTCAACTTCGCCTTCACCCCCGGCAATGCGCTGCGGCTGTGGGGCATGAACATCAACGGCGAGGATTTCGGCTTCAGGGGCGAGACGACCGTCTCGGGCCTGCGGACCGGCATCACCCTGTCGGGCGACATCACCGCGCAGCACCGCAATGTCGGGCGCTTCTCGACCCTGGCCGGGCGCGAGCTGGGCGGCACCGCCGACGCGCATATCAAGGGCCGCTACGCGCTGCTGGGCAAGGGATTCGACGTCGAGGCAGAGGTGCAGGGCAACGACATCCGCATCGGGCAGGAGCACGCCGACCGCATGCTGGCCGGCCAGTCGCGCATCGAGCTGAGCGCCCGGCGCGACACTGCGGGCATCAACCTGCGCAAGCTGACGGTGAACGCCCGGAACCTGACGGCCGAGGCGCAGGGCCGGCTGGACAGCTTTTCCAGCACCCTGACCGCGACCATCGCCATGCCCGACCTGTCGGTCGCGGACCCGGACATGGCGGGCAGCGTCCGCACCGAGGCCCGCGTCACCGGCGCTGCCGGCACGCGCAAGATCACCCTGACCGGCAAGGCGCAGGACCTCGTCACCGGCATCGCCGAGCTCGACGGCGCGCTGAAGGGCGAAACCGACCTGCTGGTCGAGGCCGCCGAGACGCAGGGCAGCTTCGAGGTGCAGACCTTGCGGCTGACCAACCCGCAGCTGGATGCCGAGGGCCGGGGCAATTTCGCGCAGGGCGCGATGGATGCGACGCTGAACCTGTCGATGCCCGACCTCGCGGTGCTGGGGCGCGGCTTCTCGGGCGGGCTGACCGCCGAGGCGACGGCGGTGGAACAGGACGGCGCCCGCCGGATCGAGCTGACCGGGCGCGGCACCGACCTGCGCTTCGGTCAGCAGGACGTGGACGGGGCGCTGACCGGCGTGACCGACCTGCGGCTCTCGGCCGAGCAGCGCGGCGACGAGATCACCGTGCACGGTTTCAACCTGACCAACCAGCAGATGCTGGCGACCGCGCAGGGCCGCATCGCGCCCAGCGGCACCGACATGGAGGGCCGGGTCGAGATCCGCTCTCTGGCCAGTTTCGGCCGCGGCTGGCGCGGTGCGCTGAACGCGCAGGGCAGCTTCAAGGACGACGGTTCGGGCGCGCGGCGGCTGGACGTGACCGGCACCGGTACCGACCTCTCCTTTGGCCAGGCGCAGGTCGATGGCGCGCTGGCCGGCGAAACCCGGCTGGCCCTGCACGGCGTCGAGCGGGACGGGGTGTTTTCCATCGAGACCGCGACGGTCGACAACCCGCGCCTGAACCTGGGCGCCGAGGGCCGCGTCGGCCAGGGCGCCACCGACCTGACCGCGACCCTGCGCGCCGACGACCTGCGCTTTCTGGGCCGCGGCTTCCGGGGCGCGGTCAATGCCTCGGGCCATGTCCAGGACCAGCAGGGCGGCGGGCGGCAGATCACCGCCAGCGGCGCCGCGCGCGGCCTGGGCATCGGCAACCCGCAGGCCGATGCCGTGCTGGCGGGCGAAACCAGCTTCGACCTTGCCGCCGCGCAGCGCCCGGACGGCAGCCTGACCGTCAGCCGGCTGCGCGCCGGCAACGGCCAGTTCAGCATCACCGGGGATGGCAACCCGACCGAGGGGCTGAACCTCGATGCCCGGCTGAACGACCTGGGCCTGCTGGTGCAGGGCTTTCCCGGACCGGCCACCGTTGCCGGCACTGTCCGCAACACCGGCCGCGCCTATGACGTGAACCTGACCGCGACCGGGCCGGGCAATACCCAGGCAAGGGTGACCGGCACGGCGGCGACGGATCTTTCGACCGCCGATATCGCGGTCAGCGGCAGCAGCAACGCCGCCGCGGCGAACCCCTTCCTGCGCACCCGCTCGATCGAGGGGCCGCTGAGCTTCGACCTGCGCCTGAACGGCCGGCCGGCGCTGGAATCGCTCTCGGGCCGGGTGGCGCTGACGAATGGCCGGCTGGCCGAGCCGCGCTTCGGCCTGACGGTCGGCAGCCTGAACGCCAATGCCGATTTCAACGGCGGGCGCATCGCCGTCGATCTGCGCGGCGCGGTCGAGGCCGGCGGCATCATCACCGTCAGCGGCCCGGTCAATCTGGTCGGCGACCGGCAGATGAACCTGGACGTGCGGCTGTCCGACGTGGTGCTGCGCGACCCGAATCTTTACCAGACGCTGGTGAACGGCGCGATCAACGTCGCCGGCACGGTGGGGCAGGGGCCGATGGTCTCGGGCCGCATCGATGTCGGCCATACCGAATTGCGCATCCCCTCGACCGGGCTGGGCGGCGCCAAGGCGATCCCGGACATCATCCACCGTTCCGAACGCCCGCCGCAGCGCCAGACCCGCGCCAAGGCCGGGCTGCTGGAATATCCCAGCGAAGCCTCGCGCCAGGCCGGGATGGCCGCGCCGCCGGCGACGCCGCCGGCCAATCCGGCGCGCTTCGACCTGCTGATCTCGGCCCCCTCGCAGGTCTTTGTGCGCGGCCGCGGCGTCGATGCCGAACTGGGCGGCGAGCTGCGCCTGACCGGCAATGCCCGCCAGCCCGTCCCCATCGGCCAGCTGGAGCTGATCCGCGGCCGCGTCGACCTGCTGGGCAAGCGGTTCGACATGACCGAGGGGCTGATCGAGCTGCAGGGCAGCCTGATCCCGGTGATCCGGCTGGTGGCCGAGACGGTGCAGGACGGCATCACCACCCGCATCATCATCGACGGCGAGGCGCAGGATCCCGAGATCACCTTCGAATCCTCGCCCGACATGCCGCAGGAAGAGGTGCTGTCGCAGCTGCTGTTCGGGCGCGGCCTCGACAATATCAGCGCGCTGCAGGCCGCGCAGCTGGCCAGCGCCGTGGCGACCCTGGCCGGCCGTGGCGGCGAGGGGATCGTCGGGCGGCTGCGCGCCTCGACCGGGCTTGACGACCTGGACCTGGCGACGGACGATCAGGGCAATGTCTCGGTCCGGGCGGGCAAGTATCTCTCCGAAAATCTCTATACCGACGTGCAGGTCGGCGGCGACGGCAAGACCAAGCTGAACCTGAACCTTGACATCTCGCAGACCCTGACCGCCCGCGGCTCGGTGGACAGCGAAGGCGAAAGCACCATCGGCCTGTTCTACGAGCGCGACTACTGATGCCTGTTCCGCAGGCCGCAGCGATGGACCCCGCCCGCAGCCGCGCGGCGGGGTCTTGAATAACTGCGGCGAGTTTATTAGCTAGCTAATGAAATTTGCCCCAGGACATTCCATGCCAGACCGTTCCTTCACCCTTTTGGAATCGCTGATCGCCCTGACCCAGACGCTGCGCTCGGCCTTCGAGAACCGCGTCGAACAACACGGGCTGACCTTTGCCCGCGCCCGGCTCCTGACCACCATCGGCCGGAACGAGGGCGCGAGCCAGGCCGAGCTTGCCGCCATCCTCGGCATCGAGACGCCGACGCTGAAGCGCCTGCTGGACGCGCTGGAGGATCAGGGCCTGGCCGAACGCCGCCCGATCCCCGAGGACGGCCGCAAGCACGCCATCTTCCTGACCGAGGCGGCGCGCATCGAGCCGCTGCTGGGCTTCCGTGCCGAGGTCGATGCCGCGCTGGCCGAGGGCATCCCGCCCGAGGATCTGGCGGCGACGCGCCGCACGCTGGCGCAGATGGCGCTGAATGCGGAAAAGCTGAGGCAGGCATGAGCCAGCCCGCCGCCGACCCTGCCCCGGCCGCGCCCGCGCCGCCGCCCTTCGTGCCGATGTCCTGGCCGGCGACGCTGGGCTATATCGGCGCCTCGGTGACCATCGGCCTGACGCAGGGTCTGGCGCAGGGCTTCGTCAGCACCAACATCCCGCAGATCGCCGGCGACCTGGGCGCCACCACCACACAGGCGAGCTGGCTGATGGCGGCCTTCATGATCCCGCGCGCCTCGATGCCGATCTTGCTGATCAAGATCCGCACCCAGTTCGGCCTGCGCCGCTTTGCCGAGGTGGCGATCCTGGTCTATCTGGCGGTCTCGCTGGCGGCCTTCGCCATCTCGGACCTGCGCTCGGCGGTGATGGTGCAGTTCTTCGCCGGCATGGCCTCGGCGCCGCTGTCGACGCTGGCCTTCATGTATATGCTGGAGCCGCTGCCGCCGGCCTGGAAGATGCGGCTGGGCCTGCCGATGGTGCTGGCCATGGTCGCCGCCGGGCCGATGCTGGCGCGGGTGATCTCGCCCGCTTTGATGGGCGATCACGGCTGGGACGGGCTGCATGTCATGGCGCTTGGCATGGCGGCGGTCTCGCTGGGGCTGGTCTATGCCCTGCCGCTGGCCTCGCAGCCGCGCGTCAAGGTGATCGCCGCGATGGACCTGGTCAGCTGGCTGCTGATCGCCACCGGATTCGGCGGGCTGACGGTGGCCTTCGTCATGGGCTCGATCTACTGGTGGACCGATGTCGCCTGGCTGGGCTGGGTGCTGGCGCTGGCCATCGTGGCGCTGACGCTGGCCGTGGTGATCGAGCTGCACCGCAAGGCGCCGCTTCTGGACATCCGCTGGCTGGCCAGCCCGGCCATGCTGCACCTGACGGCGACGCTGCTGATCTTCCGGCTGGTGCTGTCCGAGCAGAGCTCGGGCGCGCCGCGCATGTTCCAGGTGCTGGGCGTGACGCAGGACCAGCTGGTGCCGCTTTTCGCGCTGATCTCGGCCGCGACGGTGCTGGGCGGGCTGGCGCTGATCCCCTTCATGAAGCCCGAGCGCGTGCCGCTGTTCCACATCATCGCGCTGGCGCTGATCGCCGCCGGCGCCTTCATGGACAGCCATGCCACCATCGACACCCGGCCGGCGCAGATGATGCTGAGCCAAGCGATGATCGCCTTTGCCGGCTCGTTCTTCCTGGCGCCGGCGATGATGCGCGGGCTGCTTTCGGCCCTGGCGCGCGGGCCGAACTACATCCTGTCCTTCGTGATCGTCTTTCTGTCCACGCAATCGCTGGGCGGGGCCGTGGGGTCCGGCCTGTTCTCGACCCTCATCAATCACCGTCAGGCCCTGCACCTGCAGGTGCTGCGCGAGGAGCTGACCGCCGCCGACCCGCTGACCGCGGCCGAGATCGCGCAGCGCAGCATGGCGCTGGCGCCGCAGATCGCCGATGCCGCGCAGCGCCAGGCGCAGGCGGTGGCGCAGATCGCCCAGGACGCCGGCGCGCAGGCCTATGTCATGGCCTATAACGACGCCTATTTCCTGACCTTCCTCGTCGCGGCGGCGGCGCTTTGCGCGCTGCTCCTGCACCTGTTCCGCGACTGGCTGGTGGCGCGCCGCGCGCCGCTGCCGGCTGTCGCCCAGCCCCTTTCCGAGCCCAAGACATCATGACCAGAAACCACCTTGTCCCGACCTTGATCGCCCTTGCCGCCGGCCTGGCCGGCCTGCTGATCGTGCTTTACGCCTGGCACCTGCCGCCGTTTCGCCCGGCGCATCCGCAGACCGAGAACGCCTATATCCGCGGCCAGCTGACCACCATCGCGCCGCAGCTTTCGGGCTATGTGGCGGCGGTCGAGGTGCGGGACTTCCAGCCGGTGACCCGGGGCCAGGTCATCGCCCGGCTCGACGACCGGCAGTATCGCCAGAAGCTGGCCCAGGCCCAGGCCAGCCTGCAAGGCGCCGAGGCGGCGCTGAAGATCCAGGAGCAGAGCGTCCAATCCGCCCGCGCCAGCCAGCACTCGGCCGAGGCGGCGCTTTCCGCGGCGCAGGCGGCCCGGGACACGGCGGCATCGACATGGGACCGGGCGCAGGCCCTGCAATCGCGCGGCGTGACCGCGCAAAGCTCGGCCGACCAAACCGAACTGGCGCTGCGTCAGGCCGAAGCCGCCGTCACCCAGGCCGAAAGCGCCATCGCGGTCGCGCGCGAGAACGTCGCCGGCGCCGAGGTCGGGCTGGCCGCGAAACGCGCCGAGATCGCCTCGGCCAGGGCGGCGGTGGAACTGGCGCAGATCGACCTGGACAACACGGTGATCCGCGCGCCCTCGGACGGGCGGCTGGGTCAGGTCGGGGTGCGGCTGGGCCAGTATGTGACCGCCGGCACCGCGCTGGTCAGCCATGTCGGCCCCGAGGTCTGGGTCATCGCCAATTTCCGCGAGACCGAGCTGCATGGCATGCGCGTCGGCGACCGTGCCACCTTCACCGTGGACGCGATGCGGCATCGCAGCTTCACCGGCCGCGTCGAGGCGTTCTCGCCGGCCACGGCCTCCGAGTTCAGCCTGCTGTCCGCGTCAAACGCCACCGGCAATTTCACCAAGGTGGCGCAGCGCCTGCCGGTGCGCATCAGCATCGACCCGGGGCAGGAGATGGCGGATTATCTGGAGCCCGGCCTGTCGGTGGTGGTCACCGTGGACGAGGGTTCGGCCGCGCAGGAGCACTCTGCCAGCGCCGCGCCGCTGATCATGGGTCATGCGGGATAGGGGCGGCCCGGCCTGCCCGCCTCCCGCTCAATCGGCCAGGCAGAACTGGATTTCGATGGTCTGGCGGTCCTCGCCGGCCCCTGTCCAGTCGTGATAGACCTCGCGGCTTTCGCCCGTCAGCGTCCGGCCGGATTCACGGATCGCCGCCAGAAGCGGGGCGTAGCCTTCGCCGAACAGGGTCGCCAGCGGCCCGGCATGGATCAGGCTGGCCACGGGGACGGCCGGCAGATGGCAAAGCCCGGCCGCGCCGTTCTCCTGCCTTGCCCGGATGACGGGGCGGCAGATCGACCAGTCGAAGAGGGTTTCGCCATCCTTCGGCAGGCCGCGAGAGATGAAGTGCCAGGGCCCGCCGGCCTGCAATCCCTGCCGTTCCCTCTGCTGCTCGATCTCGGGCGCCAGCGCGGCGGCGGCCTGGCCGATCTCGGGGATGCGCAGCCTGCGCTGCCGGCACAGCGCCCATATTTCGTTCGTCGTGCCAATCCGCATGATGCATCCCGTTTCGCTGCCAAGCTTTTCTAGCAGGGCCCCGGCGCACCGGCCAGAGGCATGAAAAAGGCCGGGCGCAGCGGCCCGGCCCCGATTCCGATATGCGGCCGGCCTCAGACCTCCGGCACCAGGACCTCGCGCTTGCCGACATGGTTCGCCGGGCTGACGACGCCCTGCTCTTCCATCTGCTCGACCAGCCGCGCGGCCTTGTTGTAGCCGATGGCGAGCTTCCTCTGGATGTAGGAGGTCGAGCATTTGCGGTCCTTGGCGACGATGGCGACGGCCATGTCGTAAAGCTCGGCATCGCCGCCCTCGCCGGTGCTGAGCCCCAGCACCTGGTCGATGCTGTCGGCGCGCTCCTCGTCCGGGCCCTCGACCACGCCGGACATGTAGCTGGGCGGGCCGAAGCTTTTCAGGTGGTTCACCACCTCCTCGACCTCCTCGTCGCTGACGAAAGGCCCGTGGACGCGGGTGATGCGCGAGCCGCCGGCCATGTAGAGCATGTCGCCCTGGCCCAGCAACTGCTCGGCGCCCTGCTCGCCCAGGATGGTGCGGCTGTCGATCTTGGAGGTGACCTGGAAGCTGATCCGGGTCGGGAAGTTCGCCTTGATCGTGCCGGTGATGACATCGACCGAGGGCCGCTGCGTCGCCATGATCAGGTGGATGCCCGAGGCCCGCGCCATCTGCGCCAGACGCTGGATGCAGGCCTCGATCTCCTTGCCGGCCACCATCATCAGGTCGGCCATCTCGTCCACGATGACGACGATATAGGGGAAGGTCTCGGGCTGGAATTCCTCGGTCTCGAAGACCGGCTCGCCGGTGTCCTCGTCGAAGCCGGTCTGCACGGTGCGCTTGAACAGCTCGCCCTTGTCCAGCGCCTCGCGCACGCGGCCGTTATAGCCCTCGATGTTGCGCACACCCATCTTGGACATCTTGCGATAGCGTTCCTCCATCTCGCCCACGACCCATTTCAGGGCGACGACCGCCTTCTTGGGATCGGTGACGACGGGGGAAAGCAGATGCGGGATGCCGTCATAGACCGACAGTTCCAGCATCTTGGGGTCGATCATGATGAGCCGGCATTCCTCGGGCGTCAGCTTGTAGAGCAGCGACAGGATCATGGTGTTGATCGCCACCGACTTGCCCGAGCCGGTGGTCCCGGCGATCAAGAGGTGCGGCATCTTGGCCAGGTTCGCCACCACCGGCCCGCCGCCGATATCCTTGCCAAGCGCCAGCGGCAGCGGCTGGGTGCCGTCGCCATAGGCCTTGGAGGCCAGGATCTCGCGCAGCACCACCTTCTCGCGGCGGGCATTGGGCAGCTCGATGCCGATCACCGAGCGGCCGGGCACGGTCGAGACGCGCGCCGACAGCGCCGACATGCTGCGCGCGATGTCGTCGGCCAGGCCGATCACCCGGCTGGCCTTCAGCCCCGGCGCCGGCTCCAGCTCGTAAAGCGTGACCACCGGGCCGGGGCGGACCTCGGTGATCTGGCCCTTGACGCCGTAATCGTCCAGCACCGCTTCCAGCATGCGGGCGTTTTCCATCAGCGCCTCTTGCGACAGCTGGTGACGCTCGACGGTGGTCGGCGCGGTCAGCAGCGACAGCGGCGGATGCTCGTAATGGCTGGCCGATTCGTCGAAGCGCAGCGCCGGCTGCGCCTCGGACTGCGCCTGCCGCGAGGGGGCGGGTTTCTTCGGCGGCACCACGACGCGCGGCGTTTCTGCGCCGAAGGGCGCGGCGCTGACGGGTTCGGCGAAATCCTCGTCCTCGTCCTCCTCGGCGCTCAGCGGCGGCTCGGCGCGCGCCGGGGCGGCGCGGGCGCCGGTCAGCCGCGCGGTCACCGCCGACAGCAGGCTCTTGCCTTCCGAACGGGTGCGGATGGCATCGGTGATGCGGGCGCTGATCGCGGCGTC
>NZ_CP087597.1:0-80000 GCF_020990385.1 Paracoccus sp. MA | reverse complement strand
GAGTCCAGTGCGTTCAGCGCCTCGGGCCGGTTCAGCCGGATCAGCGCCACCCGGCCCTCCCGCGTGATCTCGATCAGTTCAGCCATGCTCCCCCCTCACAGGTTGCGGGCGATGACGAGGCGCTGCACCTCGCTCGTGCCCTCATAGATCTGACAGACGCGCACGTCGCGATAGATGCGCTCGACCGGGTAATCGGCCAGGTAGCCATAGCCGCCATGCAGCTGGATCGCCGCCGAACAGACCCTTTCCGCCATTTCCGAGGCGAAAAGCTTGGCCATGCTGGCCTCGGTCAGGCAGGGCTTGCCGGCCTCGCGCAGCATGGCGGCGCGCAGCACCATCAGCCGCGCCGCGTCGATCTGCGTCGCCATGTCGGCGAGCTTGAAGGCCACCGCCTGATGCTCGATGATCGGCCGGCCAAAGGTGATGCGTTCCCGCGCATAGGCCAGGGCCGCCTCATAGGCGCCGCGCGCCATGCCGACCGCCTGCGCGGCGATGCCGATGCGCCCGCCCTCCAGGTTCGACAGCGCGATCTTGTAGCCCTCGCCCTCCGCCCCCAGCCGGTTCTCGACCGGCACGCGCATGCCGGTAAAGGCCAGCGCGCAGGTGTCCGAGCTGTGCTGCCCCAGCTTGTGCTCGACCGAGACCACCTCGTAGCCCGGCGTATCCGTCGGCACGATGAAGGCGGAAATCCCCTTCTTGCCGGCCGCCGCATCCGTCACCGCAAAGACGATCACCACCTTGCCGTTCTTGCCCGAGGTGATGAACTGCTTGGCCCCGTCGATGACGTAATGGTCGCCCTCGCGCCGCGCCTTGGTGCGCAGGTTCGAAGCGTCCGAGCCGGCATGCGGCTCGGTCAGCGCGAAACCGCCGATCCACTCGCCGCTGGCCATCTTCGGCAGGAAGCGCGCCTTCTGTTCGTCGGTGCCGAAGCGCAGGATCGGCACGCAGCCGACCGAGCTGTGCACCGACATGATGGTCGAGCATGCCCCGTCCGCCGCCGCGATCTCCTCCAGCGCCAGCGCATAGGCGACCGCGCCGGTCTCGGACCCGCCATGTTCCTCGGGCACCAGCATGCCCAGAAAGCCCAGTTCGCCCATCTCGGTCAGCTCGGCGCGCGGAAAGGCATGCTCGCGGTCGCGCTGCGCCGCCCCCGGCGCCAGCCGTTCGCGCGCAAAGTCGCGGGCAGCGTCGCGGATCTGTTCCTGTTCCTCGGTCAGCATCATGGCATCCTCTCGATGGCCACCGCCGTCGCCTCGCCGCCGCCGATGCACAGGGACGCGATGCCGCGCTTGCCGCCATGCGTCTCCAGCGCCGCCAGCAGCGTCACCAGCACCCGCGCGCCGGATGCGCCGATGGGATGGCCCAGCGCGCAGGCGCCGCCATGCACGTTGACCACCTCATGCGACAGGCCAAGATCGCGCATCGCCGCCATGGCGACCACCGCGAAAGCCTCGTTCACCTCGAAGAGGTCGTAATCCGAAAGCGCCGTCCCGGTCCGCTCCAGCAAGCGCCGGACCGAGCCGATGGGCGCGGTCGGAAACAGGCTGGGCTTGTCGGCGAAGGTCGCGTGCCCAAGGATCCGCGCCCGCGGAGTCAGCCCGCGCCGCTCGGCCTCGGAGGCCCGCATCAAGACCAGCGCCGCCGCCCCGTCCGAGATCGACGAGGAATTCGCCGCCGTCACCGTGCCCCCCGGCCGGAAGGCGGGCTTCAGCGTCGGGATCTTGTCCAGCCGCGCCTTGCCCGGCTGCTCGTCGGTATCCACGACCGTCTCGCCGCCGCGGCCCCTGACCGTCACCGGCGCGATCTCGCCCGCGAAATGCCCGGCGGCAATCGCCTTCTGCGCCCGGGTCAGAGAGGAAATCGCGAATTCGTCCTGCGCCTCGCGGGTGAACTGATAGGCTTCCGCGCAATCCTCGGCGAAGGTGCCCATCAGCCGGCCCTTGTCATAGGCATCCTCCAGCCCGTCCAGGAACATGTGGTCCATCACCTGGCCATGGCCCATGCGATAGCCGCCGCGCGCTTTGGGCAGCAGATAGGGCGCGTTCGACATGCTCTCCATGCCGCCCGCCACCACCACCTCGGCGGAGCCGGCGACAATCAGGTCATGGCCCAGCATCGCCGCCTTCATGCCCGATCCGCACATCTTGTTGACGGTCGTGGCGCCGGCGCCCAGCGGCAGGCCCGCGCCCAGCGCCGCCTGCCGCGCCGGGGCCTGGCCCTGGCCGGCGGGCAGCACGCAGCCCATGATGATCTCGTCCACCGCCTGCGGGTCCAGCCCGCCCAGCGCCGCCTTGATCGCGGTCGCGCCCAGCGCGGCGGCCTCGACCCCGGCGAAATCGCCCTGAAAGCCGCCCATCGGCGTGCGGGCCGCGCCCGCGATGACAATCGGATCGCTATCCATGATGAACCCCCCTTATTTCGGTGCCATGCGCAGCGCGCCGTCCAGCCGGATGACCTCGCCGTTCAGCATCTGGTTTTCGACGATATGGCGCACCAGCGCCGCATATTCCGCCGGATTGCCCAGCCGCGGCGGGAAAGGCACATTGGCGCCCAGGCTGTCCTGCACCTCCTGCGGCAGCCCGGCCATCATCGGCGTGGCAAAGATGCCCGGCGCGATGGTCACCACCCTGATGCCGTGCCGCGCCAGTTCCCGCGCCGCCGGCAGGGTCAGCGCCGCAACACCGCCCTTCGAGGCCGCATAGGCCGCCTGCCCGATCTGCCCGTCATAGGCCGCGATCGAGGCGGTGTTGACGATCACCCCGCGCTCGCCGCCCTCGCCCGGCGCGTTCTTCGCCATGGCATCGGCGGCCAGCCGCAGCATGTTGAAGGTGCCGACCAGGTTGATCTGGATGGCGCGGGCGAAACTCTCCAGCCCGTGCGGCCCCTCGCGCCCGACGATCTTCTCGCCCGGCGCCACGCCGGCGCAGTTCACCGCCACGTCGATCCGGCCGAAGGCCTCCAGCGCCGCGGCCACCGCCGCCTCGCCCTCCGGGCCGCTGGTCACGTCGGTCCTGACGAAACGCGCCGCCGCGCCCAGTTCCGCTGCCATGGCCGCGCCGGAATCGGCATTGACGTCCAGCAGCACCGCCCGCGCGCCGGCGCCCACCGCCATGCGCGCCACCGCCGCGCCAAGGCCGGAGCCGGCGCCGGTGACCAGAAAAACCCTGTTCTCGATCTGCATGATGTCCTTACTCCCGGGCCAGTTTCTCGACTTCCGCCTTGCGCAGGATGAAACGCTGGATCTTGCCGCTCGGCGTCTTGGGCAGGTCGGCGACGAAATCGATCATCCGGGGATAGGCATGGGCCGACAAGCGTTTCTTGACATGCTGCGCCAGTTCCTCGCGCAGCGCCTCGGTCCCCTCGGCCCCCTTGGCCAGCACGACGAAGGCTTTCACGATCTCGGTCCGCTCGGGGTCGGGCACGCCGACCACCGCCGCCTCGACCACAGCGGGATGCTCGATCAGCGCGCTTTCCACGTCGAAGGGCCCGATGCGATAGCCCGAGGAGGTGATGACGTCGTCCGACCGGCCGATGAAGCTGATCGACCCGTCCGGCTCGAACTCCACGCTGTCGCCGGTGCGGTAATAGCCCCCCGCCAGGGCCGGCGTCGCCTGGTTCAGATAGCCCGAGAACCACATCAGCGGCGAACGCTTCATGTCGATGGCCAGCACGCCCGGCTGGTTCGGCCCCAATTCGCAGCCCGCATCGTCCAGCACCACCACGCGATAGCCCGGCATGGCCAGGCCCGCCGAGCCCGGACGCACCGGATGCTCCAGCCCGTGATGGTTGTTCACGCACATGCCCATCTCGGTCTGGCCATAATGGTCGTGGATCGGCACCGAAAGATGCTCGCCGAACCAGCGGATGATCTCGGGGTTCAGGGGCTCGCCGGCGGAACTGACCACCCGCAGCTGCCCCTTGACCGCCGCGGCCGCCTCCGGCCCCGCCGCGATCAGCAGCCGGTAGGCGGTGGGCGAGCCGGCAAGGCTCGTCACCCCCATGCGCCCGATGATGCGATAGGTGCTCTCGGCGGTAAAGCCGCCCTCGTAGAAGATCGTCGGCTGGCCCAGCAGCAAGGGCCCGGTCAGCGCGTAGTAAAGCCCATAGGCCCAGCCCGGATCGGCGATGTTCCAGAACACGTCCGTCTCGCGCAGGTCGATGGCGTCGCGCATATAGGCGCCGAAGGCCAGCAGCGCCCGCAGCGGCACCGGCACCCCCTTGGGCAGCCCGGTAGTGCCCGAGGTTGACATCATCATGAACAGGTCCTCGCCGCGCCGCATCACCGGCTCGAATGCGTCCGAGGCCATGGCCAGCGCCTCGCGGAAATCCACGTCGCCCGGCGCCAGCGGCGCCTCGCCGCGCAGGGTGGCGACCAGCGGGCAATCCTCGACCTCGTCCAGCTTGGGCCGCTGCGCGGCATTCGTCACCACCAGCTTGGCGCCGCTGGTCTTCAGCCGGTGCTCGATGGCCTTGGGACCGAAGGCGGTGAACAGCGGCTGATAGACCGCGCCCAGCCGCCAGGCGCCCAGCACCGTCGCGACCAGCTCGACGGTGCGCGGCAGCAGCCCGGCCACCACGTCGCCCGGCCGGACGCCCTTGTCGCGCATCAGGTTCGCCGCCCGCGCCGACAGCGCGCGCAGATCCTCGAATGTGTATTCCGTCAGCGCCTCGTCGGCCGAGAGGCAGCGCAGCGCCACCCGATCCGCGCCGCAATGGCGGTCGCAGCATTCGACGCAGGCGTTCAGCCCGGTCTCCAGGTCGCCGCGCAGCCCGGCGATGGCGTCCTCGATGCGGAATTGCGCCACGGCCTGCTCATAGCCGGGCCGCGACCGGGACAGGGTCGTCGCAGACATGTCTTTCCTCCTCAACTCTCCCGCATTCCCGCGGGCTCCTCGAGTTCGGCGGCAGCTTAGCGCCGGATGCATTGCAAACAATGACATTCGCGGCCAGAATATCTGATCGGTTTTGCAATACGGCCGCCATGGAACGCCGCACCATCTCCCCCGGCTTCGTCGAGGACGCGCTGGACTGCCTGCACCGCCGCGGCATCGACCCGGCGCCGCTCTTGGCCCATGCCGGCATCGCGGCCTTGGGCGAGCCGGTCTCGAACCTGCAATACGGCAGGCTCTGGCTCGCCATCGCCGAGCGGATCCGCGACGAGTTCTTCGACGAGGCCGCCCGCCCCATGCGCCCCGGCAGCTTCCAGCTGCTCTGCCATGCGGTCCTGCATGCCGGCACGCTGGAGCGCGCGCTGCGCCGGGCGCTGCTGTTCCTGTCCGTCACCCTCGACGACCCGACCGGCACGCTGCGCCTGCGCGACGGCCAGGCCGAGATCGTGCTGGGCGACGCCGGCCCGCCGCGCCGCGCCTTCGCCTATCGCACCTATTGGCTGATCCTGCTGGGGGTGATGTGCTGGCTGATCGGCCGCCGCATCCCGCTGATGCAGGTCGATTTCGCCTGCCCCGCACCGGAAAACCGCCGCGACTACCACCAGTTCTTCGGCGCCCCGGTGCATTTCGGCCAGCCCGCCAGCCGCCTGACCTTTGCCGCCAGCTACCTGTCCCTGCCGACCATCCGCAGCGAAAAGGCGCTGGAAACCTTCCTGCGCGGCGCCCCCGCCAATATCCTGCTGCGCTATCGCCACGACCAGGGGCTGTCGGCGCGGATCCGCGCCCGGCTGCGCGCCGCCCCGCCCGAGGACTGGCCCGATTTCGACCGCCTCGCCGCCGAGCTGCGCCTGGCCCCCGCCACCCTGCGCCGTCGCCTGCGGGCCGAGGGCCAGGGCTTCGCCGCCATCCGCGCCGAGATCCGCCTGATGCGCGCCCGCCAGCTTCTGCGCGAAACCGCGCTCAGCGTGGCCGAGATCGCCGCCCGGCTCGGCTATGGCGAACCCAGCGCCTTCCACCGCGCCTTCCTCAAGCTCGCCGGCACCACGCCCGCCGCCTTCCGCCGCGACGCGCTCAGCCCGCCAGCACCCACAGCCGGAACCGCCGCCCGCCGGTGATCTCGCGCGCCAGCCCCAGGTCGCGCATCCGCGCCAGCAGCCGCTCGGCGGTGTCGCGGCTGATGCCGGCGCTTTCCTCCAGCATCGCCGCGCTCAGCAGCGGATGCGCGGCCAGCGCCCGGACCACCCGGCCCGGATTGTCGCCCTTGATGCGCGCCACCGCCGCCAGCGCCCGGGCCTGCCACTCCGCCACCCGCGCCAGCTCGTGCCGCGCATCGGCGATGCCGGCCGTCACCGCCGCCAGATGCCCCGCCATGCGCTCGGCGGGCGTGCCGGCATCGACCCAGACGGCGCGGCCATGCCGGCCCAGCGGCACGAAGCGCAGCGCCTCGCAGCCCGCGGCCATGTCGCGCGCCGTCCAGGTGGCGGGCTCGGCCAGCAGCTCGGGCGCCGACAGCCCGCAAAGCCGCCACAGCACCCGTAGCGCCGGGGCCCGCGCCAGCGGCTCCAGCCCCGAGACCTGCGCCGCAAGCTCGCGGAACTCGCCGACGGCGGCGTCGAAATCCTGCCCCGTCGGCCGCAGCGCCAGCAGGTCGTCCAGGCCCGAGACCTCGGCCCGGTGCAGGCCCAGAAAGCCGCGCAGGTCGCGCGGATCGCCCTGCCCCTCCAGCCGCCGGATGCCCCAGCGCGCCAGCCGCATCGCCTCCAGATCGGCGCCGGCCCGCGCCTCCATCAGGTCGCGGCCGATCTCCTCGCGGCGCAGGGGCGTGCCCTGGGCCCAAAGCATCGCCTCGACCTCGACCAGCGCCAGCCGCCGGTTGGCGCCGGCCCGCGCCTCGGGCTCCAGCGCCGCCAGCGCGCCCTCCAGCCGCCCCAGCGCGAAGGCCGCGCGCGCCAAATCGGCGGCCAGCCCGGCCTGGGCGGAAAGCCACGCACCCGCATCAAAAAGCTGGCGCACCCCCCGTGTTCCGTGATATTCCATGTCCGAAGCGGATGGCATGTTTCCCGACCTGCAAGCAATCTTATCCGCAGAATATCCCCATTTTGCGGATCACTGGAAGGGGGCTTTCCAGCCCCCCGCCGCACCCCCTTTTCCGGCCCGGAAACCCGCGCCCTCGGGGGCAGGATCTTCCCCGCGGGGAAGATCAGTCCAGGCTCTCCAGCATGGCGCGCACCGCCGCCTCCAGCTTGCGCCGGTCCACAGCCGAGAAGTCGCGCGGCAGGCGGATCTCCAGCCGGCCGTTCGAGGCGGTGCATTTCGCGCTGCCATGCGGCTGCTGGATCTGGAAGCTGACGCGGGCCTTGCCGGCCGGCACCGACGGCGCCCGGCTGCGCGGTGCGGCCGGGCCCGCCTCGCCATCGCCCCCCTGCCCCGCATAGCGCCGCAGGATGTCCAGCTCGTCGCGGATCGAGCGCGTGTCCCAATCCTTCAGCTCGGCCCGGATCGCCGCCGCCATGCCCGGCACCTCGTCCAGCCGCTGCGCCAGCGCCAGCCCCAGCGCGCGCGGGATTTCCGGCGCATACATCAGCGACTCGCCAAGCGCCTCGATCACCCGGATGAAGCTGCGGATATAGCTGCGCTTCTGGTAGCCGGCCGACTTGAACAGGATCGCCACCGCCTTTTCCGGGTCGTGCTCCTCGGTCATCGGGTCCATGGCGTAATGCAGCGCCAGCTGCGCCATCTCGGCGAATGAGATGTCCTTGCGCACCATGTTCTCGTCGACCATGCGCCGGTAAAGGCTCTCCAGCTCGTCGCCGCGGGCCGCGATGCCGGCCGGAATCCGGCCCCATTTCTCGGCATCGCCGGTCTCTTCCAGCAGCTGGCGATAGGCCGACAGCCGGCGCCAGCCCTGGATCAGCTCATAGCGGCCCTCGCCCGCCGGCTCGACCCGGATCGGGTTCGACAAGCCGATCTCGCGGATGGATTCGACCAGTTCCGACAGCTCGTAATCCGGCCCGGGCGCGCGGTCGCGGATCAGCTTGCGGGTGTCGATGGCATCCAGCGGGATCATGTCGGTGATCAGCCCGGCGCGCTTCAGCCGCACATGCTCCTGCGCCAGCGCATCGTTTTCGGCGCGGATCTGCGCCTCCAGCCGGGCACGGTCGCGGGTGGATTCCGCCGTCTCGGTGATGGCGGTGGCCATCGGGCCGCGGCGATGCTCCTTTTCCTCCTTCCCCGCGGGGAAGGTTTCCGGCGCCGCCTCGGCATCCGGCATCTCGATCTCGAACATGCGGCGCTTGCGGGTCATGCCTCATCCTCCAGCTTGTCCCAGGCGGCGACGACATGGGACTTGAACTCCTCATAGGCCTGATCGAAGGTCGCCCGCGCCCGCCGCCAGGTGCCGCGCGTCATCTCGCGATAGTCGATCTCGTAGATCGAGGACAGGAAGCGTCCGGATTGCTCGACCGCACGGGTCAGCTCGATCGGGTGCTGGGCCATGTGATTGCCGAAGACCTGCTGGAAGGCGCCATACATCGCCTGATGCAATTCGTTCGAGGGCTCGAAGCGGGTCATCAGGAAGCGGATGTCGGCAAAGGCCTTGGGCAGCTTGATCTTCCCCGTGGGGAAGTTCTCGAAACCATGCGACAGGTCCTCCAGCGCCTCGGAAAGCTGGCCGATGAAGCTGGTGGTCGAGTCGTATTCCCAATAGCCGGGGCCCGAAGGGATATAGAGCATGTCGGCGGCAAAGACGGCATTCATCGACTGGTAGCCGATGGCCGGCGGGCAGTCGAACAGGATCAGGTCATAGGCATCGTCCGCCAGGCTGTCGAGGAAGCGCGACACCGCGCCGAAGAAGGTCCATTCCGGGTTCAGATGCCGATACTGGGCGCTGGCGAACTCGACGAAGGCGGCATTGGCGCAGCTCGGCACGATGTCGATGGTGGACCAGGCGGTCGGCTTGATGAAATCGGCCGGGCGCAGCGTGCCAAGCCCCATGGCGCGGATCGAGGCCGGCAGCTTGCGCTGGGGCAGGGCGGTGCCGCTTTCCGCGCCGCGCGCGGCGGCGTTCATGCGGTCGGTCTCGCGCTCCAGGTCGCGGGCCATGATGCCCCAGACGGTATGGTCCTCGCCGACATCGGTCAGGCCCATGGAATGGCTCAGCGTCGCCTGCGGGTCGAAGTCCACCACCAGCACCCGATAGCCGTCCAGCGCCGCGGCATGGGCGAAGTGCAGCGCCACGGTCGACTTGCCGGCGCCGCCCTTGAAATTGGCGATGGCGGCGCGGAAGGCGCGCTTGCCCTCGGGCCGCCAGGGCATCAGCGTCTTGCGGTTGATGCGGATGCGGCGGCGCAGCTCGTTGATCTCGTCGAGCGAGAACCAGCGCTGGCGGCCGTCCTCCTCGACTTCCCCGAGGGGAAGGTTCGGCTCGGCCGCCAGCTTGCCGCGAAAGGTGGACTGGTTGATGCGGAAGATCAGCTCGGCGACCTCCCAGCTGGAAAAGCGGCGCAGGGTCTTCTCGTTGGCCGGGCTGAAGGTCTGGCGCCGGATCCAGCCCTGCATCTTCAGCGATTGCGCCTGCAGCTTGGCGAGGTCTTCATGCGTGTACATAGGATGCCTGTATTTATAGGACGCAGATTTTCTTCCGTTTCGCTTTTACGCCGGATTTGCACTTTTGGCAAAAGGCGTTTTCATTGACCGTGCCAAGATGCGGAAAATCCCGGATTTCCCGGCCCCCGCCGGCGAATCGCCCGGCGAATCCCCCTGGCCGGACCCGGCCGGACGCAAAGCCGGAAATGGGGGACGCCACGACCCGGAGCGTGCCGGAATAGGGGACAAAACCGCGCGATAGGGGGACGTTCAGGATGTCCCGCTATACCATTGATACCGTTTTTTCTTTGATGATTTGGGCCGGGAAATCGGGCCGGCGGGGAATCGCTTGACAGAATCGGATTTCAGGACGCAAATACGAAACAGATGGCGAAAAGCGTTTCAAACGGCACCAGACCGACGCCGTCATCCGGGTCCTGACCCAGCAGGCAGGGCCCATCGGGCAGAGGAAAGGCAGCCGGACGCATCCGGGGGCAGGAGCAGACATGCAGGTGATCCGTGCCGTCGGCCGAGAGGCCGCGGCCAAGAAATACGATTTGCTCTCGGCGATGATGGCGCACGGGCTGGCCGGCGACAAGCATCGCCAGCGCCTGGTGCTGCGGCTGATGGCACTGATCACCACCCGCTATAACTGGCAGCGCGACGAGCTGACCATCGGCCAGCGCGAGATCGCCCGGCTGTGGTGCGTCGACGAGCGCACCGTCAAGCGCGAGATGGCCAAGCTGCGGGCGCTTGGCTGGATCGAGATCAAGCAGCAGGGCGCGCGGGGGCGGGTCTCGGTGCTGCGGCTGAATCTCGAACGCATCTTGTTGGATACAAAGGCGGAATGGCCGAATATCGGCCCGGATTTCGTCGAGCGCGTCGGCGGTCAGCGCGCCGAGCCGGCCAGCAATGTCGTGCCGCTGCACCGGCCCGAACCGATGCCGGCGGAGGGGCTGTGGGCCGAGGCGCGGGCCCGGCTGGCCGAGGAGGATCCGGCGCTGTTCGACGCCTGGTTCGCCGGGCTGATCGAGGCCGAGCGGACCGAGACCTGCCTGACCCTGTTCGCCCCCAGCCGCTTTCACGCCGCCTATGTGCAGACGCATCTGCTGGAGCGGCTGCGCATCGCCGTGCAGCGCAGCGACGGGCGCGTCGGCAAGGTGCGCCTGATCGGTCCCTGAGCCGCGCCGCGAATCGCCCGGCGCTGTAAGCGGGCTGTAAGCCTGACCCTGCTAAGACGGTCGTGCAGAACGCAAATGCAGGAGAGGGAATCATGCGCCTTGTCACTTTGATGCTGGCCGTTTCGGCCTTGGCGAGCCCGGCCGCCGCCCATGACCACTGCACTGTGCCGCAGGATCAGCGCCGCCCGGCCACTGCGTTGCGCGCCGAACTGACGGCCAAGGGCTGGACCGTCGGCAAGATCGAACTGGAGGAAGGCTGTTACGAGGTTCGCGGAGAGGACCAGACCGGCCTGTCGGTCGAAGTCCTGTTCGATCCGGTCAGTTTTCAGGAAATCGGCCGGGATGATTGAACAGGCGGCGCACCTCTGGTCGAAGGGGCGCGCCGCGGCCCCGTGATCGTTTCTAAAAATAATAGATAATATATATGGATTAACAAAGCGCACCCGGCGGTTTTATAGATATCTCCACATGAGGCTTAGGGAGGTATCCATGCCCCAGCAAGCGCGCCGCGCCGCCGCGATCTATCACCAGCCGCTGATGGACCTGCTGTTTCAGGCCCAGACCGTCCATCGGGCGCATTTCGACCCGAATCTGGTGCAATGCTCGAAGCTGTTGTCGATCAAGACCGGCGGCTGTCCCGAGGATTGCGCCTATTGCGCGCAATCGGCGCGCAACGGCTCGGAACTGTCGGCCTCGAAGCTGGTCGAGGTGCAGAAGGTTCTGGCCGAGGCCAGGCGCGCCAAGGAAGCGGGGGCCACGCGCTATTGCATGGGCGCCGCCTGGCGCTCGCCCAAGGAACGCGACATGCCCGCCGTGCTGGCGATGATCCGCGGCGTCAAGGCGCTGGGGATGGAGACCTGCATGACGCTGGGCATGCTGGACGCGGACCAGGCGCTGCGGCTGAAGGATGCGGGGCTGGATTACTACAACCACAATATCGACACTTCGGAACGCTATTATTCCGAGATCATCACCACGCGGACCTTCCAGGACCGGCTGGACACGCTGGACCGGGTGCAGGCGGCGGGGATCAATGTCTGCGCCGGCGGCATCGTCGGCATGGGCGAGACGGCCGAGGACCGCATTTCCATGCTGGAGACGCTGGCCGGGCTGGAGGTGCCGCCGCAATCGGTGCCGATCAACATGCTGATGCCGATGGCGGGCACGCCCTTGGCCGATGTGCCGAAGCTGGACCCGATCGAGATGGTGCGCACCATCGCCACGGCGCGCATCCTGATGCCGGCATCCTATGTGCGGCTCTCGGCCGGGCGGTCCGAGATGAGCGACGAGATGCAGGCCATGTGCTTCCTTGCCGGTGCCAATTCGATCTTTGTCGGCGACACGCTGCTGACCGCGGGCAACCCGGGCGAGGACAAGGACGCGGTGCTGTTCACCAAGCTCGGGTTGCGCGCCGAGGTGCTGGAGACCTCGTCCGAGGGCTGTGCGGCATGAGCTTCCCTCGGCACGCGGCGGCGCTGGAGGCGCTGGCGCAGCGTGGCCGGCTGCGGCGGCTGGCGCCGGCTGCGGGGCTGGATTTCGCCTCGAACGACTATCTTGGGCTGGCGGGGTCGGACCTGCTGGCCGGCGCGGCGCGGGATGCGCTGGCGCGCGGCGTGCCGGTCGGGGCAGGGGGGTCGCGGCTGCTGCGCGGCAACCATGCCGAGCATGAGGCGCTGGAGGCCGAGGCGGCCGCGTTCTTCGGCGCCGAGGCCGCCTTGTATATGGGCGGCGGCTTCCAGGCCAACCAGGCGATCTTTTCGGCGCTGCCGATGCAGGGCGATCTGGTGCTGCATGACGCGCTGGTCCATGGCAGCGCGCATGAGGGGATGCGGCTGGGCCGGGCGGAATGCCGCGGCTTTGCCCATAACGACGCGGGCGATGCGGCGCGGGTGATCGCGGACTGGCGGGCCTCGGGCGGGCGCGGCCGGGTCTGGATCGCGGTCGAAAGCGTCTATTCGATGGAGGGCGATCTGGCGCCGCTGGAGGCGCTTGCGGCATTGGCGGCGCGCGAGGACGCGGTGCTGGTGGTGGACGAGGCGCATGCGACCGGCGTTTTCGGCCCGCAGGGCAGGGGGCTGGCGCATGGACTGGCCTGCCCGCTGGTGAGCCTGCATACCGGCGGCAAGGGGCTGGGCGGCTCGGGCGCGCTGGTCTGCGCCGACCGGACGCTGGTCGAGACGCTGGTGAACAAGGCGCGGCCCTTCATCTATGCCACCGCGCCCTCGCCTTTGTCGGCGGCGGTGCTGCGGGCGGCCTTGCGGGCGCTGGCGGAGGTGCCGGCGCTGGTCGAGGGCGCGCGGGCGCGCATGGCGCTGGCAGCCGAGGCGGCGCGGGATTGCGGGATCGCGGCGCAGAGCCAGATCGTGCCGGTGCTCGTCGGCGAGGATTTCCGGGCGCTGGCGATGGCCGCGGATTTGCAGGCGCGGGGCTTCGACATCCGCGCCATCCGGCCGCCCACCGTGCCGAAGGGGACGGCGCGGCTGCGGGTCTCGGTCACCGGCAATGTCGGGGCGGGGGATATCGCGGCGCTGTTCGCGACCATCGCGGCGCTGGAAAGGGCGGCGGCATGAGCGCGGTCGTGGTCGCCGGCACCGATACCGGCATCGGCAAGACCGTGTTCAGCGCCGGGCTGACCCGCGCGCTGGGCGCGAGTTATTGGAAGCCGGTGCAGGCCGGTCTGGAGGAGGAGACCGACAGCGAGGTCGTGGCGCGGCTTTCCGGGCGTCCGGTGCTGCCCGAGGTCTATCGGCTGCGCCTGCCCGCCTCGCCGCATCTGGCGGCCGAGCGCGAGGGGGTTGAGATCGATCCGGCGCGGCTGGCCTTGCCCGCGGTGGCCCCGCTGGTGGTCGAGGGGGCGGGCGGGCTGATGGTGCCGCTGACCCGGCGCCTGCTTTATCTGCAGGTGATCGCGGGCTGGGGGGCGCCGGTGGTGCTGTGCTGCCGCACCGCGCTTGGCACCATCAACCATGCGCTGCTGTCGCTTTGGGCCCTGCGCGCCGCCGGCTGCCGGGTGGCCGGCGTGGCCTTCATCGGCGCGGAGGCCGAGGACAGCCGCCGGGTGATCTGCGAGATCGGCGCGGTGCGCGACCTGGGCCGGCTGCCGGTGCTGGAAAGGGTGACGGAGGAGGCGCTGGCCGATGCCTTCGCCGGCATCGACGTGGCGGCGATCCGGGGGGTGCTGTGATGGACGCGGCGTTCGACCGGCGGCACCTGTGGCATCCCTATTCCTCGATGCGCGATCCGGGGCCGGTGCATGAGGTCGCGGCGGCCGAGGGGGTCTGGCTGGAACTGGCCGATGGCGCGCGGATGATCGACGCCATGTCGTCATGGTGGGCGGCGGCGCATGGGCATCGCCACCCGAAGCTGGTCGGGGCGATGCAGGCGCAGCTGGACCGCCTGCCGCATGTGATGTTCGGCGGGCTGACGCACGCCCCGGCCGTGGGGCTGGCGCGGCGGCTGGTCGCGATGCTGCCCGCGGGGTTGGACCGCATCTTTTACAGCGACAGCGGCTCGGTCGCGGTCGAGGTGGCGCTGAAGATGGCGGTGCAGGCGCAGTTTGGGCTGGGGCAGGCGGGGCGGACGGGTTTCGCCAGCGCCCGCGGCGGCTATTACGGCGATACTTGGAAGGCGATGAGCCTCTGCGATCCGGTGACCGGGATGCACCGCCATTTCGGCGCCGCCTTGCAGGTGCAGCATTTCGTGCCGCGCCCGCCCATTCCCTTCGGCGCGGAATGGGACGAGGACCCGGCGCGGAACGGGCTTGCCGCGGTCGAGGCGCTGTTTGCCGAGAAGGCGCATGAGATCGCCGGCTTCATCGTCGAGCCGGTGGTGCAGGGCGCGGGCGGCATGTGGTTCTATCACCCGCGCTGGCTGGCCGGGCTGCGCGCGCTGTGCGACCGGCACGGCGTGCTGCTGATCCTGGACGAGATCGCCACCGGCTTCGGCCGCACCGGCACGCTGTTCGCCATGGAACGCGCCGGGGTGGTGCCGAATATCCTGTGCCTCGGCAAGGCGCTGACCGGCGGCATGATGAGCTTTGCCGCCACCGTCGCGTCAAGCCGGGTGGCCGAGGCGATTGCGGAGGGGCCGGCGCCGGTCCTGATGCACGGGCCGACCTTCATGGGCAATCCGCTGGCCTGCGCCGCGGCCTGCGCAAGCCTCGATCTGCTGGCGGAAGGCGCATGGCCGGGGCAGGTCGCGGGGATCGAGGAGGGGTTGCGCCACGGCCTTGCCCCGGCGCGCGGGTTGTCCGGCGTGCGCGATGTGCGGGTGCTGGGCGCCATCGGGGTGATCGAGACGCAGGCGCCGGTGGATATGGTGCGCGTGCACGGGTTCTGCCGCGAGAGCGGGGTGTGGCTGCGGCCCTTCGGGCGGCTGCTTTACTGCATGCCGCCCTTTGTCGCCCGGCCCGAGGAGGTGGCGCGCATCTGTGCCGTGATGGTCGAGATCGCGGGCTGGCGATGAGGGCGGAATGGCTGCGCCGCACGGGGGCCGAGGAGCTGATCGTGGTGCTGACCGGCTGGGCGGTCGGGTCCGCGCCGCTGCGGCATCTGGCCGGGCCGGCCGATGTGCTGGTGCTGTCGGATTACCGCGAGCTGACGCCGCCGGACTGGCCCGGCGGCTATGCGGCGATGGACCTGGTCGCCTGGTCCTTCGGCGTGGCGGCGGCCTGCCACCTGCCGGACCTGCGGGGCTTTCGCCGCAAGGTGGCGGTTTGCGGTTCTTGGGCGCCTTGCGACGACGATCTGGGGATTCCGCGCGATATGGTGCGCGCCACGGCGGAGAATCTGTCCGAAGCCTCGCTGCGGCAATTCGCGCGGCGGGCGGGGTGTCCCATGGCGTCGGGCGGCGCCGATCTGGCCGCGCTGCGCGAGGAGCTGGAGGCGGTGATGGGCCGGGACAGCGGGCGGGACCCCGGCTTCGACCGCATCTGGCTGGGCGCCGCCGATCGCATCTTTCCGCCGGAGAACCTGCGCCGTGCCTGGCGGGGCGGGCCGGTCGAGTTGCTGGATTGCGGGCATAATCCCTTTGCGCAATGGCGCGACTGGTCCGAGGTGCTGGCATGAACGCGCTGGCCGGGCGGGTGGCGCGGTCCTTCGCGCGCGGCATGGCGACCTATGACGGGGCGGCGCTGGCGCAAAGGCGGATCGCGGCGCGGCTGTTCGCGGCCTATCGCCGCGCCGCGCCGGGGCATTGCCCGGCAAGGGTGCTGGAGGCGGGTTATGGTTCGGGCCACCTGACCCGGCACCTGTTGGGGTTGCGGCCGGCGCGGCTGTGGCTGAACGATCTGGCGGCGCCGGAACTGCCGGGGGTCGCGGCGGACCACCTGCCGGGCGATATCGCCGAGGTGGCGCTGCCGGGGGCGGTGGAGCTGGCCGCCTCGGCCTCGATGATCCAATGGGTTCCCGATCCGGCGCGGGTCGTCGGCCGGCTGTGCCGGGCGGTGGCGCCGGGCGGCTGGCTGGCGCTCTCGGGCTTCGCGCCCGGACATTTTCCCGAGTTGCGCGACCTTGGCAGCCGGGCGGCGGCGCCGTCCTATCTGACCGGGGCCGAGATGGCGGCGCTGCTGCCGGCGGGCTGGCGGGTCGGCGGCGCGGGGGAATGGCGCATCGCGCTGCATTTCCCCGGCGCGCTGGAGGTGCTGCGGCATCTGCGCGCCACCGGGGTCAACGCCTGCGCCGGGCAAATCCGCTCGCCCGGCGCGCTGCGCGATTTCATGGCGCGTTACGAGGCGCGGCAGGGCGGGGGGCGAGGCGTGGCCCTGACCTATGTCGCAAGCTGGCTGGTGGCGCGGAAGACGCCCTAGCCGTGGATGGCGAAGGCGTCGCGCAGCTTGTCGCCGCTGGCGGGCACCGGGCGGCGGCCGATCCAGCGCACATGCCGCGCCAGCGTGGCGCAAGCCAGGTCTACCTCGCCCTTGCGCAGCGCGGCGAGGATGGCGCGGTGGTCGTGGTCGGTGCGCGTTTCCCAGTTCGACTGCCAGGCGGCGAACAGGAACCGGGCGCTGGCCGCATGCAGGTCGTCGATGGCGGCGAGCAGGCGCGGCATGGCGCAGGGGGTCAGGATCAGCTTGTGGAAACGGCGGTTCGCCGCCTCCCAGCTGCGCACGTCGCGCGAGGCGTCGCCGGCCTTGGTCGCCTCTTCCGCCGCGTGCAGGATCGCCGGGGTCAGGTGCGGCGCGGCGTGGCGCAGCGCCAGTTCTTCCAGCGCGGCGCGCATCTCGGCCACCTCCTTGACCTCGGGCAGGTCGAAGGCGGCGACGCGCACGCCGCGGCGCGGTTCGCTGATCGCCAGGCCCTGGGCTTCCAGCCGGCGGAAGGCCTCGCGCACCGGGACGTGGCTGGCGCCGAATTCCTCGGCGATATGGTCCTGGCGCAGCCGCTCGCCCGGGCCGATCTCGCCCGATACGATCCGGTCGGCCAGCACGCGGCTGATGCGGACCGCCAGGGTTTCTTCCGATCCTGCGCTCATGGCGGCATGGATAAGCCGGGGGGCGGGGATTGTCGATAAGGCTTCGGGGCCGTTTCAGGGCAGCCGCCAGCGCGCCAGCGGAACATGCCGGCCCAGGCCCTGCAGGCTGTCGATCAGCACCAGCTCGTCCACCCGCCAATGCACCGGCGGCACGGAGATGCCTTCGGGCGGCAGGGGCTTGCCATAGGCCAGGGTCACATGCGGGGTGACGCGGTGGCGGGCGACGGCCAGCCCGGCGGCAGCGAGGCGCTGCCAGAGCGTCTGGCACAGCGCGTCCGGGGCGGGGTTTTCCTGCTGGCCGACCAGCACCAGCGGCCGGTCGCGGCGGCGCGGCGGGCCGAAGGTGGTCAGCCGGTCCAGCACCAGGTCGAAGGCGGGAAAGTCGAGCCCGTCGAGCGGCCGGCCAAGCGCCTCGGCCATGCCCGGCGCCAGCTGCGGGGTGCGCAGCACCGGCAGGATGGTCATGTGCAGCGTGGCGCGGCGAAAGCGGTCGCGGCGGTTCGCGAGGCGCCAGGCGTCCTCGATCCGCGCCGCCACCCCGGGCGGCGGGATGGCGACGAAAAGCAGGAAATGCTCGCGGGGGATGTCCTGCGGCCTTTCCTGCGTTTGCGGGGCGTCGGTCATCGCGGCCTCCCATGGCTGCCGCCATGCTAGGCCAGATCGCGGCGGCGGTCAGCCCGGTTCCGCGATCAGGATCACATGCAGGAAGCCGGGGCCGTGGGCGCCGCGCACATAGCTGCCCTCGATATCGGTGGTGCCGCTGGGGCCGGTGATGAGGATGGCGTTGCGCGGCACGGTCTCGGCCGAGAGGCGGGCGGCGTAGTCTTCCAGATAGGGCAGGAGCGTGGCTTCGCGCAGCAGCACGACATGGTGCAGCGGCAGGAAGGCCATGAGGATCGGGTTTTCCGGTCCCGAATGGATGACCAGCGAGCCGCTTTCTGCGATGCCGTGCAGCGCAAGGCCGAGCGCGGCGGGCTCATCCGGGGCGAGGCCCGGATGCGGGGCGAGGCCCTGCCAGTCAAGCGCCGCCAGGTCCGGCGCGGGCTGCATGGCGAAGCGGGGCGGCAGGCCATGGGCGTCGAGATAGCGGGCCATGGCCCGCGGCACATCGGCCAGGCTGGCCACGCGGTCGATGCTGGTGCCGAGCGCGGTCGCCTTCTGCGCGAAGGCGTCGGGCAGGCTCGGCGCGGCCAGGCGCGGGCGGGCGATGTCGGCGGGGTCGAGCAGGGCGGCGGCCTCGGCCGCGATCTGCGCCGGCGGCTTGCCGGGGCCGAGGGCCGTGCGGATCGCCGAAAGGATGCGGGTGCGGGCGGTCATTTGCGGCCTTTCTGCCGGGCGCGGTATTGGTCCATGAAGCTGCGGGCCGCCGGGCGGGGCAGGTCGCGATGCGCGGTCCAGCCCCCGGCCAGCGGCAGGCGCGCGATCCAGCCGCCCTTGCCGAACAGCCGCATCAGCGGCAGGCCGATGCGGGTGGCGAGGCGATAGAGCCGGGGGCGGCGGGCCAATTGCGCCCAGATCCCGATGCCGGCGCGGAGCGATCCGGGCTCCAGCCCCTCGCGCCAGCTGCGGCGGCGCCAGGCGCGCAGAAGGGTGGGCAGCGGGATGCCGACCGGGCAGACCTCGGCGCAGCGGCCGTTCATGGTGCAGGCATTGGGCAGGTCGCGGGACGCCGCCAGCCCGTCCAGCACCGGCGTCAGGACCGAGCCCATCGGGCCGGGATAGGTGCCGCCATAGGCATGGCCGCCGATCTGGCGATAGACCACGCAATGGTTCATGCAGGCGCCGCAGCGGATGCAGCGCAGCATCTCGCGGAACTCGTTCGCCAGCATCCGGCTGCGGCCGTTATCGACCAGGACGATATGCATCTCCTCGGGGCCGTCGGCATCGCCGGGGCGCCTGGGGCCGGCGTGGAAGGTGGTGTATTGCGTCATCTCGCCGCCGGTGGCCGAACGCACCAGCAGGCGCAGCAGCGCGAAGGCATGGGCGGTCGAGGGCACCAGCTTCTCGATTCCCGCGGTCACGATATGGATGCGCGGCGGCGTGGTGGTCAGCTCTGCATTGCCCTCGTTCGTGACCGTGCAGGTGGCGCCGGTATCGGCGACCAGGAAATTCGCGCCGGATATGCCGATATCGGCGGACAGGAATTTCTGACGCAGCACCCGGCGGGCGCTTTGCACCATGGTCGCCGGGTCCTCGGCGGCGGGCGGCGGCTGGTGGCCGGCCTTGAAAAGCTCGGCCACCTGTTCGCGGGTGCGGTGCATGGCGGGCCAGATGATATGCGAGGGGGCCTCGCCCGCCAGCTGGATGATGTGCTCGGCCAGGTCGGTCTCGACCCGCTCGATGCCGGCATCGGCAAGGGCGTGGGGCAGGCCGATTTCCTCGCCCAGCATGGATTTGGCACGGGTCACGAGCTTCGCGTCGGCGGCCAGGCAGATGCGGGTGACGATGGCGCGGGCCTCGGCATCGTCGGCAGCCCAGTGGACCTGGGCGCCGCGGGCGGTGGCGTTTCGCTCGAACTGTTCCAGGTAATGGTCGATATGGGCGGTGACATGGTCCTTGATCGCCTTGCCGCGGGCGCGGGCGGCTTCGAATTCCGGGAAGGCGGCGACGGCGGCGGCGCGCTTCCTTTCGGCATTGCCGGTAGTGCGGTCGATGGCGACCTTCAGCACCGGGTCGGCCAGTGCCGCCCTGGCGCGGTTCTTGAAATCGGGCAGGGCGCTCATAATGCCTCCTCGCCGATGGCGGGGCCATCCGCCTGGCCGGCCAGAACCTCGACGGTGTGGAAGCAGCGGGTCTTTGCGCCGCGGCGGTTGAGCTTGCCGGCCATGTTCATCAGGCAGCCGAGATCGCCGGCCAGCAGGATCTCGGCGCCGGTCTCCTCGATGGCCTCGGCCTTTTCGGTGACGATGGCGTTCGAGATGTCGGAATATTTCACGCAGAAGGTGCCGCCGAAGCCGCAGCAGACATCGTTGCCGGGCAGGCCGCGCATCTCCAGCCCTTCCACATGGCTGAGCAGCGCGCGGGGCTGGGCGGCGATGCCAAGCTCGCGCAGGCCCGAGCAGCTGTCGTGATAGGTGGCGGAGGCATTGAGCCTCCGCCCCGCGGGCGCGTAGCCCATGACATCGGCCAGGAAACTGGTGATCTCATGGGTTTTCGCGGCCATGGCTCTGGCGCGGGCGGCCCAGTCCGGGTCGCCCGCCAGAAGGTCCGGATAGCCATGCACCATGGTTGCCGCGCAGGAGCCCGAGGGCAGGACGACATAGTCGTAGCCCTCGAAGGCCGCGATGGTCTGGCGGGCCAGATGCGCCGCATCGCGGTCGTCGCCGCTGTTCAGCGCCGGCTGGCCGCAGCAGGTCTGGGCCTGCGGCACCTCGACCACGCAGCCCGCTTCCTCAAGAAGCTGAAGGGTTGCGAAGCCGATCTGCGGGCGGATGGCGTCGACAAGGCAGGTCACGAACAGACCGACCGTCGGTTTTGGCTCTCCGGTCATGGGCTTTCCCCTAGTTGGTCACGGTGGCCGGCACGGAACCGCGGCTGCGCGACATGAAGAACAGCACCGCGGCGGCCCAGATCGCGGCGGCGGCCCACCACATCAGGTTGCCGGTCAAGAGCGCAAAGCCGATCAGCCCGCCCTGCACCACGTAATAGGCCATGGGGATCAGGGTCTGGCGGATGATCGCGCCCTCGCGGTCGGTCAGGCCGACGGTGGCCGAGGCGGCGACGACGTTATGCACGCAGATCATGTTGCCCGCCGCGCCCCCGATGGCCTGCAGCGCCACCACGGTGCCCGCGCCCGCCGCCCCCAGGCCGATCTGTTCGGCGGTCGAGAACTGGAAGAGCGAGAACATCATGTTGCTGACCGTGTTCGAGCCGGCGACGAAGGCGCCCATGGCCCCGATCAGCGGTGCGAACATCGGCCAGGCATCCCCCACCACCGAGGAAACGCCCTGGGCCAGCACGATGGGCATGCTGGCATAGCTGTCCGAGGCCGAGTTCAGGAACACCTGCACCATCGGCACCGCCAGCAGCAGCGCCGGGGCGGCGGCGATCATGGTCGTGCCCGAGGATTTCAGCGCCCGCCCGTAGTCGCGCCCCGACATGCCATGCAGCACGAAGGTGAAGAGCGAGGCCAGGATCAGGATGGTGCCGGGCAGGAACAGCACCTGCACCGAGGCGTTGATGCCCGAGCCGAACAGGTCGCGGAAGGCGATCGTCATCTCGGGCGAGGTGAGCCATGCCTTGATCGGCGCGATCGAGCGGGTGACGACCAGCAGCGCCACGACGAAGACATAGGGCGCCCATGCCTTGGCCAGCGGCATCACCGGCTTGTGGGCGTTGTGATCCTCGAGATCGTCGAGCTTGCCGACCCAGTTGTCGTTCCAGTCGCGGCGCGGCGGGAAGTCGAAGCTTTCCTTCGGGATCAGGAAGCCGCGCTGCGCCGCCGGCACCACGATCAGCAGCCCGATGATGCCGCCCAGCAGCGAGGGGAATTCCGGCCCCAAGGTCGCGGCGATGATGTAATAGGGCACGGTGAAGGCGAGGCCCGCGAACAGCGCGAATTTCCAGATGCGGAAGCCCTCGGCAAAGGAGCGGTTGGCGCCGAAGAAGCGGGTCAGCATGCCGACCAGGATCAGCGGGATCAGGAAGCCGATCAGCCCGTGGAGGGTGGCGACCTTGACCGCGATCTCCAGCAGGTAGTCGCCGAAGGCCATCGGGGCGATGGTGGACTCGACGATCTGCTGGTCGGCCAGCCCGGTGCGCACGCCGACCAGGATCGGCGTGCCGACCGCGCCGAAGGATACCGGCGTGCTCTGGATGATCAGCGTCACCATGACGGCGGCCATGGCGGGAAAGCCGATGGCGACCAGCAGCGGCGCGGCGATGGCCGCCGGCGTGCCGAAGCCCGAGGCGCCCTCGATCAGCGAGCCGAAGAGCCAGGCGATGATGATCGCCTGCACCCGCCGGTCGGGCGAGATCGAGGTGAAGCCGGCCCGGATCGAGCGGATGCCGCCGCTTTCCTCGAGCGTGTAGAGCATCAGGATGGCGCCGAACACGATGTAGAGCAGGCTGACGGCGGTCACGACGCCGTTCACCGTGGCGCCCATGACCGTGTTCAGCTGGGTGCCCCAGATCAGCAGGGCGGTGGCGACGGTGACGAGATAGGCCACCAGCATCGAGAACTTGGCCGATTTCGCCAGCACCACCAGCAGCACGAAGACCGTGGCGATGGGCAGCAGGGCCAGGATGAATGTGATTAGTCCAGCCATCTTTCCTCCTCAGATGGGGCGGGCGGTTCCGCCGTTGCGGGTGCGCATTCCTGCGCGGTCGTCTTGGATGGCGCGGCCTAGTGCCAATGCGCGCATTTCGAGGTCTGGCCGATGCCGGGGTTCAGGCTGTTGGTCGGGTCCAGCTGCCGATAGAAGCCCGCCAGCTCCGGCTTGGCGTTGTAAAGGTGGCCGACATTGTGCTCGGCCGGGTATTCGGCGCCGCGGTCGTCCAGCAGGCGCCACATCTCATGTTCCACGGCCAGGCAGTCCTGGCCCTTTTTCACCACGTAATCCTGATGGAAGACGTGGCAGAAGAAATGGCCGTAATAGAGCTTCTTCTCGATCTTGGCGTCGAGCTCGGGCGGCAGGCGCTCGATCCAGTCGCGGTCGTTGCGGCGCAGGGCGATGTCGAGGGCCACGATGTCCTCGACCTCGCGGGCATGGATGGCGCGGTAGCGCACGGCGGCGCCGGCCACGGCGAAACGGTGCAGGAAGGCGGCCTTGCCCTCCTCGGGGGTGCATTCGAACATGTCGCCCTGCGCCGAGGGGAAGATGGCTGAGAGATAGTCGCGCGCCTCGGCGATGCCCGTGCCGCCCATGCGCAGCAGCAGGTGGTGCTCGTAGCGGTCGCGGAAGGCGTTCATCCGCTTGGGCAGGTGCTGGGGCGCCAGCGCGGCGATCCCCTGCGCCAGCCGGTCGGAAAGGGTGGCGCCCAGTCCCAGCCGCTCGGTCAGCGCGTCCATGCGCGCCTTGGCGGCGAACAGGGCCGGCATGCGGTCGGTGCCGGCATGGCGGATGAACAGGAAGGTGTCCTTGCCGTATTTTGCCGCCACGTCATAGGCTTCGCGGTGGATGTATTCGCCGGCGATGGGCAGGCTGTCGAAATTGGCCAGGATATGGCGGCGGATCCGGGTCAGCTCGTCGGGGTCGTTGCTGCCGATATAGAAGACCGCCGTGTCCTTTTCGGCCTGGAACGTGTCCAGCCGCACGGCAAAGACCGCGAGCTTGCCGGCGCAGCCCGAGGATTCGTGCAGCCGGCGCGGGTCGGCGTTGAAGCGGGCGGGCGTCGCGGCCTCGATGTCGCGGACATGGTCGGCATATTCGCGGTCCGAGGCCCAGGCGTCGGTGGGCGCAGGCGCAGGCAGGTCGCCCGCCTCGACGCGGGCGAGGATGTCCTCGGGGTCGTCGCCGAGGTCGAGGCCCAGATGGTTGACCAACGCCACCGAGCCGTCGGCGCGCACCTCGGCGTAAAGGCTCATCTCGGTATAGGCCGGGCCGCGCTGGATCAGCGCGCCGCCGGAATTGTTGCAGATGCCGCCCAGAACCGAGGCGCCGATGCAGCTTGAGCCGATCACCGAATGCGGCTCTCGTCCCAGCGGGCGCAGGCGCTTTTCCAGCGCGTCGAGCGTGGCGCCGGGCAGGCAGAGCACCTGTTCGCCGGCGCCGAGCAGATGGATGCCGCGCAGGCGCATGACCGAGAGCAGCACGATCTCGCGGTCGTAATCCTGGCCCCAGGGGGTCGAGCCGCCGGTCAGCCCGGTATTCGCCGCCTGCAGGATCACCGCGCGGCCCGAGGCGACGGCGGCGTTCAGCACCCGCCACATCTGCACCAGCGAGCCGGGGCGGACCACCGCCGCGACCGGCCCCTCGCCATAGCGGAAGCCGCGGGTATAGCGGCGGGTGGCGCGGTCGGCGGTCAGCACATGCGCCGGCCCCACGATTTCGCGCAGGCGATCCAGCAATGGCCCACGGTCTGCGGCTGCCTCGGCATGGCCGGGTCGCGTCATGGCTTTCCCCTCCCGTCATGGGGGGCAGGCTCCGCGCCGCATGGCACGGCATGAGCAGATCGCTTTACCTTCCCCTCTGTCTTGGTAAAATAATTTGACCATTTGGGTCAAGCGGGAAATCGATTGCACCAGATCGGGCGATTCAGCTATCTTTCAAGGCCGGATGCCGCAGGCTAAAGCCCTGAAATCCCGGCAGTCCCCGAAGGAGTCGAGCATGGCCAGCGAAGTGAACAAAGGTCCCCCCGCCGCGGAAACCACCGCCCGGCATATCGAGGACCTGATTCTCGAAGGCTCGCTGCGTCCCGGCGACCCGCTGCTGCCCGAGCGCGAGATGGCGCTGCGCCTGAACGTCTCGCGCCCGACTTTGCGCCAAGGCATCCGCATGCTGGAAGAAAAGGGGCTGATCGTCGCCGATCCGGCCGGCGGGCGGCGTGTGGCGGCGCTGGCCACCAGCATCACCGATCCGCTGGTCGAGTTGATGGCCTCGCGCGGGGAGGTGGTGGACGACTATCTGGAACTGCGCGGCACGCTGGAGGGCATGGCGGCAAGCCTGGCCGCGACGCGGGCCAATGACGTGGACCGCGCGACGCTGGCCCGCTGCATGGAGCGCATCGACCTGGCCCATGAGGAGGCCGATCCCCGCCACGAGGCCGAGGCCGATGTCGACCTGCATATCGCGGTCTACGAGGCCAGCCACAACATCGTGCTGCTGCAGATCATGCGGGCGCTGTCGGGCATGCTGCGCAAGGGCGTGTTCCACAACCGCGAAAAGCTTTATGCCCGGCCCGAGGTGCGCGACGTGCTGCGCGCCCAGCACCGCGCCATCCACGACGCGATCATGGCCCGCGACCCCGAGGCGGCGGCCCGTGCCGCCCAGGATCACATGAGCTATACCAAGCGCGTCCGCGCCGAGATCATGGCCGCCGAGGCGCGGCTGGAAATCTCGTTGCGCCGCATCGAGGGCGGCAGCCTGACCGCGCGCAACTGAACGGGTTTGCCGGTTCCGGCTTCTGTGCCATCATGATTCCCAACAACCGCAGGGAGATGGCATGGACAGGATGGACAGGCTGGCCGCCCGGATCGACGGCATCGAGGGCCGGATGATCGCGCATCGCCGCACGCTTGAGAGGCTGCTGGACCTTTCGCCCGAAAGCGTCCGGGCCGAGATGCTGCGATGGCTGGAAGATCGCGAGGTGATGCTGGACGGGCAGGAAGATCCCGGCGTGGTTCCCGGCCCCGAGGCGGCGCTGGAACTGGCCCTGTCGGACGAGATGCGCCTGCTGCACGACCATCTGGCCAGCGCGGCGCGGCGCTAGCGAAGCCTCTTAACCTTTCGTCCGGCACGTGTTAACGCTAACAACCCAAAGCTGCCGCGAACCCCCGGAGGAGGCGCGGCAGCACCAGATCGCAGGCTGACCCAAACCATTCCGCTGGAGGAGTTTCATGAATTCTGTCGAGCCCGCTTACAGCACGGCCATGCTGTTGTTCATCGCCCTGGCGGCGGTGCTTGTCCTGCTGGTCCTGATCATGCGGTTCCGGCTGCATGCCTTTGTCTCGCTGGTGCTGGTCAGCCTGATGACCGCCATGGTCGCGGGCATTCCCCTGGCCGACGTGATCCCGACGCTGCTGCAGGGCTTCGGCTCGACCCTGGCCACGGTGGCCCTGCTGGTGGGCTTTGGCGCCATGATCGGGCGGCTGCTGGAGATCACCGGCGGCGCGCAGGTGCTGGCGGACCGGCTGATCGGCCAGTTCGGCGCCGAGCGCGCACCCTTTGCGCTGGGCGTGGCCTCGCTGCTGTTCGGCTTTCCGATCTTCTTCGATGCCGGGCTGGTGGTGATGCTGCCGATCATCTTCAGCGTAGCCTATCGCTTCGGCGGCTCGGTGCTGCTTTACGCGCTGCCGGCGGCGGGGGCCTTCGCGGCCATGCATGCGCTGCTGCCGCCGCATCCGGGGCCGGTGGCGGCGGGCGACCTGCTGGGGGCCGATATCGGCCTGCTGGTGCTGGTCGGGCTGGTCGTCGCGCTGCCGACCTGGTTCTTCGGCAGCTATCTGTTCGGGCTTTGGGCCGGGCGGCGCTTCGTGCTGCCGATCCCGCAGATCCTGGGCGCGGTCGACGACAGCAGCCATGACCGCATCCCGCCAAGCTTCGGCACCGTGATGCTGGTGCTGCTGCTGCCGCTGGTGCTGATCTTCCTGAACACCGGGCTGGGGACGCTGGCGACGGCCGGGGTGGTGGATGGCGGTGCGGGCTGGGTCACGGTCCTGCGGCTGATCGGGCAGACGCCCATCGCGCTGCTCATCACCGTGCTGGTCGCCATGGCGCTGCTGGGCCGGGGCCGCGGCGCGGCCGAGATCGAGAAGATCATGGACGGCGCGCTGGCGCCGATCTGCGCCATCATCCTGGTCACCGGCGCGGGCGGCATGTTCGGCGGCGTGCTGCGCGCCAGCGGCATCGGCGAGGCGCTGGCCTCCAGCCTCGACGCGGTGGGCATGCCGCTGATCGTCGCGGCCTTCGTCATCTCGATGGCGCTGCGGGTGGCGCAGGGCTCGGCTACGGTAGCGCTGACCACCACCGCCGGGCTGATCGCGCCCACGGTGGCGGCGACCACGGGGCTTTCCGAATTCGACCGCTGTTTCCTGGTGGTGGCCATCGCCGGCGGCGCCACGGTGCTGAGCCATTTCAACGATTCGGGCTTCTGGCTGGTCGGGCGGTTCCTGGAGATGGACGAAAAGACCACGCTGAAGACCTGGACGGTGATGGAGACGCTGCTGGGCAGCATCGCCTTCGGCTTCGCGCTGATCGGCTGGTGGCTGCTGTGAAGGGCGCGGTGCAGCATATCGTGGTGATGGGCGTCTCGGGCTGCGGGAAAAGCACCACGGGCGAGGCGCTGGCCCGGCATCTGGGCTGGCCCTTCGTCGAGGGCGACAGCTTCCACCCCGAGGCCAATGTCGCCAAGATGCGCGCCGGCATTCCGCTGGACGACGACGACCGCGCGCCCTGGCTGCGGGCGCTGGCCGCCGAGATCGCCCGCAACGAGGCGCGCGGCCAGTCCTCGGTCATGGGCTGCTCGTCGCTGAAGCGGGCCTATCGCGACATCCTGCGCGAGGGGGCGCCGGTCGTGCGCTTCCTGCACGTGCATGGCACGCGCGCGCTGCTGGAAAGCCGGCTCTCGCATCGCGCGGGGCATTTCTTTCCCGCCAAGCTGCTGGATTCGCAACTGGCGACGCTGGAGCCGCTGGCCGCCGACGAGGACGGCGTGGTGGTCGACATGGCCCTGTCGGTCGAGGATCAGCTGCGCGAGGCGCTGCGCCTGCTGGAACTGGACGGCTGAATCGCGGCAGGAAGAAGGAGAGGCCGCAATGAGCTGGAACCCCGCCCTGACCCCCGGCTGCCCCGATGCGGCCGGCATGGACCAGATCGAGACGCTGATCATCCCGCGGGCCCGCGACATCGGCGGCTTCGAGGTGCGCCGGGCCCTGCCCGCGCCGAAGCGGCAGATGGTCGGGCCGTTCATCTTCTTCGACCAGGCCGGGCCGGCCGAGTTCCTGACCGGGCAGGGCATCGACATCCGCCCGCATCCGCATATCGGGCTGGGCACGGTGACCTATCTCTATCGCGGCGATTTCCATCACCGCGACAGCATCGGCAGCGATCAGGTGATCCTGCCCGGCGCGGTCAACTGGATGGTGGCGGGCCGGGGCGTGACCCATTCCGAGCGCACCTCGGCCGCGGGCCGCGCCGGGCCGCACGGGCTGTTCGGCATCCAGACCTGGATCGCCCTGCCCGAGGATCGCGAGGACATGGCGCCGATCTTCGAGCATCACGGCAAGGAGGCGCTGCCCGAGATCGAGGCCGAGGGCGTGCATGCCAGGCTGATCCTGGGCCATGCCTATGGCGAGCGGGCGCCGGCGACGCTGTATTCCGAGACCTTCTATCTGGACGTGACGCTGGCGCCCGGCGCGCGCTTTCCGCTGCCCGACGATCACGAGGATCGCGGGCTCTACATCACCCAGGGCTCGGTCGGCATCGCCGGGCAGGAATTCGAATCCGGGCGGATGATGGTGTTCCGCCCCGGCGACCGCATCACCGTCGCCGCCGGGCCGCGGGGCGCGCGGCTGATGGCGCTGGGGGGCGCGACGCTGAACGGGCCGCGCTTCATCTGGTGGAACTTCGTCGCCTCGTCGCGCGAGCGCATCGAACATGCCAAGGAACAATGGCGCGCCGCGAATTGGGGGCAGGGGCTGTTCGACCTGCCGCCCACCGACCGCGACGAACATATCCCGCTGCCCTGAAGCCGGTCCCCCGGGGCGGATCGGCGCCCGGCCCTGCGCGAGGGGCTCGGGCGGCATGGACCCGAGAACGGCGCTGCCGGGGCAGCCGTCCTCAGTCGGGCAGGATGCGCACCGCGCCCTTGTCGGCCGAGGCGGCGAATTGCGCATAGACCTTGAGCGCCGCCGAGACCTGGCGCTGGCGCGGCTGCGCGGGCTTCCAGCCCTTGGCGTCCTGCTCGGCGCGGCGCGCGGCCAGCTCGTCCTCGGGCACCGCCAGCCGGATCGAGCGGTTGGGGATGTCGATCTCGATCAGGTCGCCGTCGCGCACCAGGCCGATGGTGCCGCCGGCCGCCGCCTCGGGGCTGACATGGCCGATGGAAAGGCCCGAGGTGCCGCCCGAGAAACGGCCGTCGGTGATCAGCGCGCAGGCCTTGCCCAGCCCTTTCGATTTCAGGTAGCTGGTCGGATACAGCATCTCCTGCATGCCCGGCCCGCCCTTGGGGCCTTCGTAGCGGATGACCACCACGTCGCCGGCCTCGACCTTGCCGGTCAGGATGCCGGACACCGCGGCGTCCTGGCTTTCATAGACCTTGGCCCGGCCGGAAAACACCAGGATCGATTCGTCCACGCCCGCGGTCTTCACGATGCAGCCGTCCAGCGCGATATTGCCCTTCAGCACCGCCAGCCCGCCATCCTTGGAGAACGGCGCCTTGGCCGAGCGGATCACGCCCTTTTCGCGGTCGAGGTCCAGGTCGGGCCAGAGCGTCGTCTGGCTGAAGGCGACCTGCGTCGGCACGCCGCCCGGCGCGGCCAGGAACAGCTCGCGCGCAGCTGGGTCGTTGCTGCGGGCGATGTCCCATTGGTCGATGGCGGCGCCGATGGTGGGGGCATGTACGGTCGGGCAGTCGCGGTCGATCAGCCCGGCGCGGTCCAGTTCCCCAAGGATCGCCATGATGCCGCCGGCGCGGTGGACGTCCTCCATATGCACGTTGGCGGTGTTCGGCGCGACCTTGCAGAGGCAGGGCACCTTGCGCGACAGCGCGTCGATGTCGTCCATGGTGAAATCGACCCCGCCTTCCTGCGCGATGGCCAGGAGGTGCAGCACGGTATTGGTCGAGCCGCCCATGGCGATGTCCAGCGACATGGCGTTCCGGAACGCCGCCTTGCTGGCGATGGCGCGCGGCAGGACCGAAGCGTCGTCCTGTTCGTAATGGCGGCGCGTCACCTCGACGATGCGGCGGCCGGCTTCCAGGAACAGGTTCTTGCGCAAGGCATGGGTGGCCAGCGTCGAGCCGTTGCCGGGCAGCGACAGGCCGAGCGCCTCGCTGAGGCAGTTCATGGAATTGGCGGTGAACATGCCCGAGCAGGAGCCGCAGGTCGGGCAGGCGGCCTCTTCGATGGCGGCAAGGTCCGCGTCCGAGACCTTGTCGTCGGCCGCCGCGACCATGGCGTCCACCAGGTCCAGCGAGACCTTGCGCCCGTCGCCCAGCGTGACCTTGCCCGCCTCCATCGGCCCGCCCGAGACGAAGATCGCCGGGATGTTCAGCCGCATCGCCGCCATCAGCATGCCCGGCGTGATCTTGTCGCAGTTCGAGATGCAGACCATGGCGTCGGCGCAATGCGCGTTGACCATGTATTCGACCGAGTCGGCGATCAGTTCGCGCGAGGGCAGGGAATACAGCATCCCGTCATGGCCCATGGCGATGCCGTCATCGACCGCGATGGTGTTGAATTCCTTGGCGATGCCGCCCGCCGCCTCGACCTCGCGCGCGACCATCTGGCCCAGGTCCTTCAGATGTACATGGCCCGGCACGAACTGCGTGAAGCTGTTCACGATGGCGATGATGGGCTTGCCGAAATCGCTGTTCTTCACCCCGGTCGCACGCCAGAGGCCACGGGCCCCCGCCATGTTGCGGCCGTGGGTGGTGGTGCGGGAACGATATGCGGGCATGGCTGGGTTCTCTGTCGTCTGATTGTCCGTGCTGAGCGGCCAGTATCACGAAGGAATTGGCGAGGTTATCCCTTATCACGCTGGACGGCGGCGACCACCCCCGATTTCACGCCCCGCCGGCCAGCCCGCACAGGATGCGCCGGCTGCGGCGGATGATCGTCGCCACCGTCAGCGCCAGCACCAGCCCCAGCGCCCAGGCCAGCACCGGCCAGCCCGCGCCGGCGATCCAGGCGCCGGTCTGCGCCAGCGCGCCCAGCGTCACGGCGGCCATGCGGTGCGCCTTGGCCCCCGGGCCCGAGAAATCCGAGCCGAGCCCCGAGGCGCGGCCGAATTCGCGCAGGTATGCGGTCAGGATCGCCAGCGCCCCGGCCAGCAGCCCCAGCGCCGGCCAACCCGCCGCCAGGCCGAAGCCGGCAAGGATCATCAGGTCCGAGAGCCGGTCCGGCACCTCGTTCCAGAAGGCGCCGTCCGGCGTGCCCATGCCGCCCTCGACCGCCACCAGCCCGTCGAAGAGGTTGCAGAGCAGCCGCAGCTGGCAGAAGGCCGCGCCCAGCACCAGCAGAAGCCCCGCCGCCCAGCCCGGCCCGACCAGCGCGGACAGGGCGAAGGCCCCGCCCGACAGCGCCGCTGCCAGCACCGAGCCGGCCGAGATGCGGTTCGGGGCCACGCCCTTCTCGACCAGCCGCCGGGTGACATGGGCGGCCCATTTCGTGTTGCGGCTGGCGATCGGCCGCCGGCTGAAATCCTCGGTCACATCCACCCCCATGCCAGAATGTGCAGAAAGATCGGGGCCGAGAACACCAGGCTGTCCAGCCGGTCGAGGATGCCCCCATGCCCCTGCACCAGCGTGCCCCAGTCCTTGACGCCGCGGTCGCGCTTGATCGCCGACATGATCAGCCCGCCGAAGAAGCCGAAGGTGGTCACGGTCAGCGCGATCAGCCCCGCCTCCCACCAGCGGAACGGCGTGAAGGGCGTCAGCGCCACACCCAGCGCGCTGGCGCTGAGCACGCCGCCGACCAGCCCCTCGACCGTCTTCGAGGGCGAGACGCGCGGGGCGAGCAGGTGCCGGCCGATGCTCTTGCCCCAGACATATTGCAGCACGTCTGAGGCCTGCACCACCAGGATCAGCCAGGCGACCAGCGTGAAGGCGCTGTAGCGATAGTCGGGAATGTCCAGCGTCAGGATCGCCGGGATATGCGAGACGCAATAGACGCAGACCATCAGCCCCCATTGCGTCTCTGACACCCGGGTCAGGAAGCCCTGCACCTCGCCCTTGAACACGGTCACGACCGGCAAGAGCAGGAAGCTGTAGACCGGGATCAGCAGCGCGGCAAAGACCGGCACGTGGAAATAGACCAGCAGGTATTGCAGTGGCAGGATCAGGTAGAAGGCGATGGCCAGCCCGTCATGGTCGTCGCGCCGGGTGTGGGTGATGGTGGCGAATTCGCGCAGCGCCGCCATCGAGCAGAGCGCGAAGAACAGCGTGATCGCCCCGGCGCCCAGGGTGAAGATCAGCGCCAGCACGCCGATCATCACCCACCAGGCGCGGATGCGGTCGGCGAGGTTCTGCGCCGTCGGCCCGGCGACGCGCCCCGAGCGGATCAGCATCCGCGCCACCAGCGAGGCCAGGATCAGGAAGGCGAAGAGCCCGTAGAAGAAGAAGGCCGAGGGGGAATGAAAACGGTCCATGGATCAGCCTTTCGCCTCGGCCAGCGCCAGCATCGCGGCGGCGAGGCGTTGCAGGAAATCCTCGCGGCTCTCGCCGGTCTCGACCCGCATCGGGCTGCCGAAGCGCACGGCGCAGTTCAGCGGCACCGGCAGGAAGGCGCCCTTGGGCAGGATGCGGTCGAGATTCAGGATCCAGGCCGGCACGATCTCGGCCTCGGGGACGGCGCGGGCCAAGTGGTAGATGCCGGATTTCAGCGGCAGCAGCCGGGCGTCGGTCAGGTTGCGCGTGCCCTCGGGAAAGAAGATCACGTCCTCGCCGCCGCGCAGCACCTCGGCCACGGTCTCGACGGGATCGGCGCGGCGGCTGGCGGGGTCGCGGTCGATCAGCACGGCGCGGAACACCTGATGGGCGATCCAGCGGCGGATGGCCGAGCGTTCCCAGTAATCGGCGCCGGCGACCGGGCGGGTGCGCAGCCGGTGCGGCTTCGGCAGCGCCGACCACAGCGCCACGAAATCGGCATGGCTGACATGGTTCGCGACCAGGATGCGCGGCGCGCCGCCCGGCGGCGGCAGGTCGATGGCGCGCAGGCTGATGAGGATGCGCGCGGTCGCAACCAGGCCCGCGCGGGTCAGTCTTGCCGGTATCGTCGCCGTCATTCAGTCCCTCGTCCGCCTGTCCTTGCGGATTCTCGCATGAAATCGCGGCAGGGCGGAAGGGGCGCTGATGCGCTTTCCGCCGCCACGGCAGGGTGGCCCAGGGGCCTGCGAGCGGTGCGCGCCCGCGACGCTCAGCCGGCCTGCGTCATTCCAGCCAAAGATCCCGCAGCAGTGATTGCGCGAGATGGTCCACCGAGCCGCCGTCGATCCGCACGCATCTTTCGTGCCCTGCGTAGGAAACCCGGATCGTGTCGCCGACGACCTCGTATTCGCCGGAAACCAGCGCGCCCTTGCGGCCTGTAAGGGTGACCGTGCGTTTCATTTGCCTGTCCCTTCCTCCTTCCATACCAGCACCTTGCGCGCTTGCGCCGAGTCGCGGAAGTTCGCCTTTGAGACAGGTGCGCCGCCTGTGTGCCAGAGGTCACACCCCCGCCCGGACCCGAATCCCCTGTCTCAGCGCGGTGCGGCGGGAACATGACGGGCCGCGGGCGGTTTCTTTCGCGGAAGGCTTCGGGCCATTTCCGAAGCCGCGGCAATCCGGAGGACGAGACCATGCCTGCCAAGTCCAAGGCGCAGCAGAAGGCGGCCGGCGCGGCCCTTGCCGCCAAGCGCGGCGAGACCAGCAAAAGCGAACTGCGCGACGCCTCGCGGGATATGTATGAATCGATGAGCGAAAAGCAGCTGGAGGAGCTGGCTGCCACCAAGCGCAAGGGCAAGCCCGAACACAAGGGCTGACCCCCGCCGCGGCGCGGGCAAGGGCTGCATCCGGGGCCGGCGTCACGTCCCGGGAAGATCGCCGCGCGAACCCGGGCGTGCGGGAAGGGCGTTGCCCGGATGACGCGCGCCCTTCCGGCCGGTCCTGACCCTTCGCCTTGGAAGCTTGCCTGCCGCCTAGCGCGCGCCGAACAGCGCGATCAGCCCGTCCGCCAGCGCGCCGCGCCAGACCAGATAATCGTGCCCGCCGGCATATTCGCGCCAGTCGACCGCATAGCCCTTGAGCAGCAGGATGTCGCGCAGGCTGCGCGAGGTCTGCAGGATGCCGTCTCCGCCATGGCGCGAGGTCTCGAAACTGCCGGCGCTGAGGAAGAAGCGGATCGGCAGGCGCTCGCGCGCGGCGAATTCGGCCGCGACATGCGGCGTGCCGTCGCTGGCCGAGCCCTGCGGCGCCCACCAGAACGAGCCCGACATGGACAGGGCATTGCCGAAACGGTCGGACCGGCGCAGCGCGACGGTGGCGGCGGCCAGCCCGCCATAGCTGGCCCCGGCCAGCACGGTGCGGGCCGGGTCGGGGGTGATGCCGGTCTCGACCGCGATCAGCGGCAGCAGCTCATCGGCCAGCGCGTCGGCGAAGGCGTCGTTGCCGGGCAGCTCGCGCGCCCGGGTCATGCCGTCGATCGAGGGGATCAGCACCGCCAGCACCGGCGGCAGCCGGCCCTGCCGCGTCAGCGTGTCCAGCATCTGCGGCGCCTGCATCTCGGCCAGCGCCCGCTCGCCGTCGAAGATCAGCGCCAGCACCAGACGCGGATCGGCGGGGTCGAAATCGCGCGGATGCGCGATCAGCAGCTCGCGGCTGTTGCCCAGGGTCGGGCTGTCGAAGACGACCCGCCGCATGGCCGGATCGGCCTCGGGCGCGGGCGGGGTGCCTGGCTGCGGCGGCGCTTGCGGCAGGGTAAGCGTCGCGTGCTGGTTGAAGCGGTCGGGCGCCTCTGCGGGCCAGGGATGGCGGTTCAGCGGGTCCATCTGCGCCGTGGCCAGGATGGCCATGCGCCGCGCCCGGGCATTGCCGGGCAGGTCGGGCACGTCGGGCGCCAGCTTGTAGGACAGCCGGGTCGCGCGCGGCACGCGGAAGCTCTTGAACCAGACGTCGCTGTCGCCCAGCCGGTCGAGCCAGTCGTGATCGCTCGACGGGCCGCCGAACAGCCGGACATTGCGCTGCGCCCCGCGCCACAGAAAGGTCAGGACGACCTCGCCGGCCTCGGCCTCCTCGACCAGCGGCGTGCCCTCGGCCGCGACGGCGCGCCAGAACCCGGCCGTGTCGCCGCCCTGGGCCAGCGTCTCGGCCAGCGCCGCCATGCGCGGGCTGAGATAGTCCGGCGCCGGCGGCTGCAGGTCGGCGGGGGCGACCAGCTGGTCCAGCGCCACCCGGGTTTCGCCGGCCCCCGACAGGCGCAGGATCATCGCCTCGCCCTCGCTCATCGCCTGGAAGCGGATGGCGCCGCGGTCCTGCTGCGCCAGCTGGCGGAAATGCGCGCCCTCTGCGGTCAGCAGCGCGGCATCGACCGGCTGCGCCCCGGCCTCGATCCGGCCGGCCAGATAGCTGCCGGGCGGGGCCTCGATGCGCAGCTGCACCGGCCTGGCCGGGTCGAGCCGCAGCGCCAGGCTTTCGCCCGCCGCCAGCCGGTCCTGCGCCGCGGCGGGCAGGGCGGGGGCCAGCAGAAGCGCCAGCGCCGCGGCCAGGATGCGGTGCGGCAGGGCGCGCAGAAGGATGTCGCGGCAAGCGCCGTGTTTTCCGATCATGTCACCGTCATGGTTTGCGCGGACTGGCTGGACGGAATCGTGGCGCCGCATTCCCGAGTAAAATCGCAGGTTTCCCTATAGAGCCGCCGGGCCGCCGAGGAAAGCCCCGCGGACAGCCCGCCGGGATCGGCGCCGGGGCGGGGGAGGCGCAGGAAAAAGCCCCGCTCCGGCAGGGAACGGGGCGGGCCTTGGCCTGCGGTCAAGGATTTGGTGACGAAATGCGGAACGGGTAACAAGGAACTCGTCAACCTTGAAATGCCGCCGCCTTACCCTGCGCGCGGGCGGCGGTCTGTGCGCCGGCGCACAATGGCGCGGGAAAACGGCGGAAATCGGACCCGGACCGACGCGCGGCGGTCCTAGGCGCCGCCCGCCAGCACGCAGAGCAGCTCGAACAGCATTGTCGCGCCGGTCAGCGCGGTGATGCCGCCGACATCGAAGGGCGGCGAGACCTCGACCACATCGGCGCCGACGATCTTCAGCCCGGCCAGCCCGCGCAGCATGGCCTGCGCCTCACGGGTGGTGAAGCCGCCGATCTCGGGCGTGCCGGTGCCGGGCGCCATGGAAGGGTCGATGCCGTCGATGTCGAAGGTCACATAGGCGGGCGCATCGCCCATCAGCGCGCGGACCTCGGCCATCACCTCCTCGGGGCCGCGGCGGGCGAATTCCTCGATATAGACGATGCGCACCCCTTGGTCCTGCGCCCAGCGATGCTCGTCGGCGGCGTAGATCGAGCCGCGGATGCCGATCTGCACCACGCGCCGGGGGTCCAGGATACCCTCCTCGATGGCGCGGCGGAAGGGCGTGCCATGGGTATAGGGATTGTCGCCGAAATAGCGGTCGTTGGTGTCGGAATGGGCGTCGAACTGCACCAGGCCCAAGGGCCCGCGCCCGGGATCGGCCTTGCGAAGCGCCCGCAGCACCGGCAGCGTCGTCAGGTGATCGCCCCCCACGGCAAGCGGCAGCGCGCCGGCGGCGCAGATCGCCGCGATGCCTTCCTCGATCTGCCGCAGCGCCGCCATCAGGTCGATGGGCTGCACGATCAGGTCGCCGATATCGGCCACCGCCAGCCGCTCATAGGGGGCGATGCCGGTGGCATGGTGGACGCGGCGCATCAGGCTGGACTGGTTGCGCACCTCGCGCGGGCCGTGGCGGGCCCCGGCGCGATTGGTGGTGCCGCCGTCCCAGGGGATGCCGACGATGGCGACGTCAAGCCCCCGGGCGCTGTCGGCGGCGGGCAGCCGCATGAAGGTGGAATGCCCGGCGAAGCGCGGGATGCGCGCGGCGTCGACAGGCTGGGGCAGGGTCTTCGGCATGACGGCTCCGCGGCTGCTGGCAAGGGTGCCCTGGGGCTGTCGCCATCATTCGCCGCCCGCGCCGCGATTCGCAAACCCCCGCCGCGCCCGGCCGGTTCAGATCGCGAAATCCTCGAGCGTCTTGCCGGCGGCCAGGGCTTCGGCGATCCAGCCCGGCTTGCGGCCGCGGCCGCTCCAGGTCAGCTCGGGGTTTTCCGGATGGGCGTATTTCGGCACCGCCGCAGGCCGGCTTGCGGCCGCCGCGACCAGATCGGCCAGAGAAAAACCGAACTGCTTCGCGGCCTCTTCGGCCTTGGCCCGCGCCTCGGCCTTGCGGCGGGCCTCGAAACCCTCGATCGCCTTTTCGACATCCTTGCGCAGCTGCTTCAGCTCGGCCAGCGACAGCGCATTCAGGTCGGGATTGGTCATTGTCTGTCCCCCTTGATGTGGCAAACCTGTATTTCACAAACCGTCCGAGGATGAAACAGATCCCGCAAATGCCCCATTTCCTGAAAAACCGCGATGCGCGCCGGCTGTTTCTGGACCGTCACCTGCTGCTGCGACCCGGTTCGGGCGCGGGCCGGGGCGCGGATCTGGAAGCCGTGCTCAATGGCCTGGGCTTCGCGCAGGTGGACAGCGTGAACACCCTGGCCCGCGCGCATGACCTGATCCTGTGGTCGCGGCGCGGGCGCTACCGGCCCCCGGCGCTGGAGGGGTTGATCGCCCGCCACCGCGCCGCCTTCGAGCACTGGACCCATGACGCGGCCGTGATCCCGATGCGCTTCTATCCGATGTGGCGGCTGAAATTCGCCCGGGACGAGGCGCATATGCAGCGCCGCTGGCCGAAATGGCGGCGCGAGGGCTGGGACGCGGAATTCGACAGCGTGCTGCGCCATATCGCCGATCACGGCCCGGCCAGCTCCTCGGATCTGGGCGGAGAGGAGCCCAGGGGCTCGGGCGGCTGGTGGGACTGGCACCCGTCCAAGACGGCGCTGGAATATCTGTGGCGCTCGGGCCGGCTGGCGATCCGCCACCGTTCGGGCTTCCGCAAGGTCTACGACCTGGCCGAGCGGGTGATCCCGGCCGAGCATCTGGCGACGCGGCTCGACGATGCCGAGATCGTCGATTGGGCGCTGGCGGCGGCGCTGGATCGGCTGGGCTTCGCCACCAGCGGCGAGCTGGCCGCCTTCTTCGCCATCGCCACGCCGGACGAGGCGAAGCGGTGGTGCGCCGAGGCGCTGGCGGCGGGCCGGATCGTGGAAATCGACGTGGAAATGGCCGATGGCGCGATCCGGCGCAGCTATTCCAGCCCGGCGCTGCTGGATCTGGTCCCCGCGCTGCCCGAGCCGTCCTCGCGCATCCGGCTGCTTTCGCCCTTCGATCCGGCCCTGCGCGACCGGGCGCGGGCCGAGCGGCTGTTCGGCTTCCGCTACCGTATCGAGATCTTCGTGCCCGCCGGGCGGCGGCAATACGGCTATTACGTCTTTCCGGTCCTGCAGGGCGACCGGCTGATCGGGCGGCTGGACGCCCGGCGCGAGGAGGGCGCGCTGGCCGTCCGCGCCTTCTGGCCCGAGCCGGGGTTGCGCATGGGCCAGGGCCGCATCGCGGGGCTGGCCGCCGAACTGCGGCGCATCGCGCCGCTGGCCGGGGTGCAAGACATCCGCCATGCGCCGGGCTGGCTGCGCGGATAGCGCGCCCGGCGCGCGGACCGGGCGGCTGCAAAGTCCGGCGCCACTGCGTGCTCGCCCGGTCCTGATCGGCCGGCGCCGAAGAAATCATAACATTGTTGCCTATCGGCAGGATTGTCTTAATCTCGACCCATGACAATATGGACCCCCGATCCCGGCGGCTTGCATCGTCCAGCCTATCTCTCGCTTGCCGAGCAATATGCGCGGGCGATTCGCGACGGCATGCTGCCCGCCGGCAGCCGCCTGCCGCCGCAGCGCCGGCTGGCCGACGATCTGGGACTGTCTGTCCAGACCGTCTCGCGCGCCTATGAAGAGCTGATCCGCCGCGGCCTGGTGGTCGGAGAGGTCGGGCGCGGCTCTTTCGTGCTGCCGCCGGGGTCCGAGAACAGCCCGCCCTATCTGGCCGAGCGGCTGGGCGAGCTGGTCGATCTGTCGATCCTGAAGCCCGTGACCGAGCGCATGCATGTCGAAACCTTTCGCGAGGGGCTGCATTGGGTGGCCGAGAACCTGACCGCCCCGGCCGCGCTGTCCTTCCGGCCGAACTCGGTCCTGCCGCAGCACCGGCAGGTCGCGGCCGACTGGCTGCGCCGCAAGGGCATCGAGGCCGCGCCGGAAAACATCACCATCACCGACGGCGCCACCTCGGCCATCACCACCGCGGTGATGAGCGCGGTGCCCGCCGGCGGCACGCTGGCCGCAGCCGCGCTGACCCATCACCTGCTGATGCCGCTGTGCAAATACCTCGGCCTGCATCTGGAGGCCCTGCCGGTCGATGACGACGGCATCGTGCCCGAGGCGCTGGACCATCTGGCGCGCAAGGGCAGCCTGCGCGCGCTTTACATGCAGCCGGCGGCGATCAACCCCATGGCGATCATGACCGGCGCCGAGCGCCGCGCCGAACTGGCCGCCATCGCCCGCCGCCACGACCTGCTGATCGTCGAGAACGACATGCTGAACGCGATGATCCCCGACCGGCCGCCGCCGATGGCGGCGCTGGCGCCCGAGCGGGTGCTGCACATCAACGGCTTCACCAAGACCACGCTGCCCGGCCTGCGGGTCGCCTGGCTGCTGTCGCCGGCGCGGCTTGCCTCGGCCACCGCCAACCGGCATCTGGTGACGAACTGGATGGCCACCCCCGCCATGGTCGAGCTGCTGAGCCACTGGATCAGCGACGGCACCGTGGAGCGGCTGATCCTGTGGCAGCGCGAGGCGCTGGCCGTCCGCCACCGCATCGCGCGCGAAGTTCTGGGCGCGGCGCCGTTCCGCGCCCATCCGCAAAGCCTGCATATCTGGCTGGAACTGCCCCCCGGCCGCGACGAGGAGGAATTCGTCGCCCAGGCGCGCCAGCGCGGCGTGGCCGTCGCCTCGGGCCGGGCCTTCCGGCTGAGCGAGCGCGGCCGGCGCGACGCGGTGCGAATCGCGCTTGGCTCGACCAGCGCGGAAGAGCTGCGCCGGGGCCTGTCCCTGGTGGCCGAAACCCTGGGCGGCAGCGCCGAACCCCTGCTTCCGCTGATTTGACGGGCAGATTGTCGCGGAAAATTGTTATGATATTATTTAAATATTGACCTGATTTGATCTCGCTGCAAAGTTCCTCTGGACAGCAAGGGGGACGTCTTTGGACCAGCCGATCATTCGCATCCAGAACCTGCGCAAGTCCTTCGGGACGCTGACCGTCATCGACGGGCTGAATTTCGACGTGATGAAGGGCGAGAAGCTGGCGCTGATCGGCCCCTCGGGTTCGGGCAAGACCACCATCCTGCGCATCCTGATGACGCTCGAGGATATTTCCGGCGGCCGCATCGAGGTCTGCGGCGAGCCGCTTTACCACATGCAGAAGCACGGCGCCGAGGTGCCCGCGGACGAGGCGCATCTGCACAGGATGCGCCGCCACATCGGCATGGTGTTCCAGCATTTCAACCTGTTCCCGCACAAGTCGGTCTTGCAGAACATCACGCTGGCGCCGATGCTGACCAAGGGCGAGCCGCGGGCCGTGGCCGAGCAGCGGGCGCGCGAGTTGCTGGACATGGTGGGGCTGGCCGACAAGGCCGACTACATGCCCAGCCAGCTGTCCGGCGGCCAGAAGCAGCGCGTCGCCATCGCCCGCGCCCTGGCGCTCCAGCCGCAGATCATGCTGTTCGACGAGGTGACCTCGGCGCTGGACCCAGAACTGGTCGAGGAGGTGCTGGAGGTGATGAAGCGCCTGGCCGCCGAGACCGACATGACCATGCTGCTGGTCACGCATGAGATGGGCTTCGCCCATGATTTCGCCGATCGCGTGCTGTTCTTCGACAAGGGCCGCATCGTCGAGCAGGGCCCGCCCGCCCAGATATTCACCGCGCCGCAAGAGGACCGCACGAAGTCCTTCCTGCGCAAGATCATCGCCGCAGGACAGCGCGTGTGATGCAACCCGACAGGAGAGAATGATGAAGAAATGCCTGATTGTCGCGGCGCTGCTGGCCGCGCCGCTGCCCGCCATGGCCGACAAGCTCGAGGACCTGCAGAAGCAGGGCTATGTCCGCATCGCCATCGGCAACGAGCCGCCCTATACCGCCGTCGCCTCGGACGGCAAGGTCTCGGGCGCGGCGCCGGACGTGGCCCGCGCGGTGTTCGAAAAGCTGGGCATCAAGGACCTGGAGGCGTCCATCGCCGAATATGGCGCGATGATCCCCAGCCTGCAGGCCGGCCGCGTCGATGCGATCACCGCCGGCCTGTTCATGAAGCCGGAACGCTGCAACGCCGTGGCCTATTCCGAGCCGATCCTCTGCGATGCCGAGGCGCTCTTGCTGCCCAAGGGCAATCCCAAGGGCTTCAAGTCCTATGCCGACATCGCCAATGACGGCTCGGCCCGGCTGGGCGCGCCCGGCGGCGGCACCGAGGAAAAGCTGGCGCTGGATGCCGGCGTGCCGCGCGACCGGCTGGTGGTGGTGCCCGATCCGCAATCGGGGCTGAAGATGGTGCAGGACGGCCGGATCGACGCCTATTCGCTGCCGGTCCTGTCGCTGAACGACCTGCTGGCGAAGTCGGGCGACGCCAACCTGGAGGTCTTTGCCCCGGTCGAGGGCGCGCCGGTCTATTGCGACGGCGCCGCCTTCAACAAGAAGGACACCGCGCTGCGCGACGCCTTCGATGTGGAGCTGGCCAAGCTGAAGGAATCGGGCGAATTCGCCGCCATCGTCGAACCCTATGGCTTCTCGGCCGCCGCGGCGATGTCCACCACCCGCGACGCGCTCTGCGCCGCGCAGTAAGGCAGCCGGGCGGGGGGGAGACCCCGCCCATCCATCAGCAAGAGAGGCAGGCATCAGCGCATGGGCGACTGGGCAGGATATCTGACACTCATCCTTATGGGGGCATGGGTCACGGTCAAGCTGACGCTGATGGGCTCGGCCCTGGCGCTGGTCGTGGCCTTCATCGCCGGGCTGGGGCGCATCTCGCGCCATGCTCCGGTGCGCTGGCTGGCGACCGCCTATATCGAGTTCTTCCGCGGCACCTCGATCTTCGTGCAGCTGTTCTGGATCTATTTCGTGCTGCCGATGACCGGGATGCAGCTGACGCCGATGCAGGCCGGGGTGATGGCGCTGGGGCTGAATGTCGGCGCCTATGGGGCCGAGGTGGTGCGCGGCGCCATCCTTGCCGTGCCACGCGACCAGCACGAGGCCTGCGTCGCCGTCAACCTGACCCGCTTCCAGCGCATGCGCCACGTCATCCTGCCGCAGGCGCTGCCGCTGATGCTGCCGACCTTCGGCAACAATGCCATCGAGCTTCTGAAGGCGACTTCGGTCGTGTCGCTGATCTCGCTGTCGGACATGACCTTTCAGGCGCAGGTGGTGCGCTCGCAGACCGGCAGCACGCTGATGCCCTTCGTCACCATCCTGCTGCTGTATTTCGCCATGTCCTCGGCGCTTTCCTTCGGCATGCGCCGGCTGGAGCGGCGGGTGACGCGCGGCCTGGACGGGGTGCGCTAAGATGGAATGGGATTGGGATTTCGCCTGGTCGATCATGCCGACCCTGCTGGCCGGGTTTCGCATCACCCTTGTCGCCACCTTCCTCGGCGCCATCGTCGCGGCGGTGCTGGGGCTGGTCTTCGCCATCCTGCGCCGTTCGCCCAACCGGCTGGTGGCGCGCGGCACCGGCTTCGTGGTCGAGTTCATCCGCGGCACGCCGCTGCTGGTGCAGCTTTACTTCATCTTCTACGTGCTGCCCGGGCTGGGCATCCGCCTGCCGGCCCTGACCGCCGGGGTGATCGGCATGGGGCTGCATTACGCGACCTATGCCGCCGAGGTCTATCGCGGCGGCATCGAGGCGGTGCCGCGCGGGCAATGGGAGGCGGCCAAGGCCACCAACCTGACCACGCGCCAGACCTGGCTGCATGTGGTGCTGCCGCAGGCGGTGCCGCCGATGATCCCGGCCATGGCGAATTATCTGCTGGCCATGTTCAAGGAAACGCCGCTGCTGTCCGCGATCACCGTGCTGGAGCTGATGAACCAGGCGAAGTCGGTCGCGAACAGCTCCTATCGCTATGTCGAGCCGATGACGCTGGTCGGCGTGATGTTCCTGGTCGTCAGCCTGATCTCGGTGGTGGTGCTGCGCTGGCTGGAACGCCGTTACGGGAGGATTTCGCGGTGACTGTCCTGTCCGTTCCGGTCGTGCTGGACGACCGCCCGCTGCCGCGCCGGGTCGGTCTGGTGACGCTGGCCACCGACCACACGACCGAGGTGGATTTCGCCGCCCTGCCGGCGCATGGCGTGGGCGTCTATGCCACCCGCATCCCCTTCGCCAACCCGGTGACGCCCGAGACGCTGGCCGCCATGGCCCGCGACGTGACCGCCGCCGCGGCGCTGATCCTGCCCGAGGAGGATCTGGACGCGGTGGTCTATAGCTGCACCTCGGCCTCGGTGGTGATCGGGGACCGGGCGGTGCGGGATGCGATCCGGCTGGGCAAGCCCTCGGCGGAACCGATCACGCCGATCTCGGCCGGCTTCGCGGCGCTCAGGGCGCTGGGGGCCGAGCGGATCACCCTGCTGACCCCCTACACGCCCCGCACCACCCAGCCGATGGCGGAATGTTTCGAGGCGGGGGGCTTCGCCTTGCAGGGCGTCTCCTGCCTGAACCTGACCGACGACCGCGAGATGGCGCGGATTTCCCATGCGACGATCATCGAGGCCGCACGCGCCGCACTCGCGCCGGGCAGCCAGGCGCTGTTTCTCGCCTGCACCGCCGTCCGCGCCTGCGCGATCATCGACCGGATCGAGGATGCGGTCGGCGTGCCGGTGGTCTCGGCCAATTCCGCGACGCTCTGGGCCGCGGCGCGGGCTTGCGGCGTGACCGGGCCGGTCGCTCCGGGCCAGTTGATGAGGCAGCCATGACCGTGACCCTGGACGACATCCGCGCCGCCGCTGAACGCATCCGCGGCCATGTGGTGGAAACGCCGCTGCTGCGCGACGAGCTGCTGTCGGCGCGGCTGGGCCAGCCGGTCTGGCTGAAATGCGAATACCGCCAGACCACCGGCGCCTTCAAGCTGCGGGGCGCGACCAATGCCATCCTGTCGCTGCCGCCCGAGGCGCTGGCGCGCGGCGTCGTCACCGCCTCGACCGGCAATCACGGCCGCGCCCTGGCCTATGCCGCCCGGGCGCTGGGCGTGCCCGCCACCGTCTGCCTGTCCCGGCTGGTGCCCGAGAACAAGGTGCAGGCGATCCGCGAGTTGGGGGCCGAGGTGCGCATCATCGGCGCCAGCCAGGACGAGGCGATGCAGGAAGTCGCCCGCGCCGTGGCTGAAGAGGGCATGACCGAGATCCCGCCCTTCGACCACGAGGCCGTGGTCGCCGGGCAGGGCACCATCGCCCTGGAAATCGGCACGCCCGAGGCGGTGCTGGTGCCGCTGTCCGGCGGTGGCCTTGCCGCCGGGGTCGCGGTGGCGATCAAGGCGCTGTCGCCCGCCACGCGCGTCATCGGCCTGACCATGGAGAACGGCGCCGCCATGGCCGCGAGCCTGGCCGCCGGCCACCCGGTCGAGGTCGCCGAAAGCCCCAGCCTTGCCGACAGCCTCGGCGGCGGCATCGGGTTGCGCAACCGCGTGACCTATCCGCTGTGCCGCGCTTTGCTGGACGATGTGATCCTGCTGACCGAGGCCGAGATCGCCGAGGGCATCCGCCATCTCGGCCGTGCCGGCCATATGGTCGAGGGCGCGGCCAGCGTCGGCAGCGCCGCTCTGCTGGCCGGCAAGGTCGTCCCGCAGGGCCCGACCGTCTGCATCCTTTCCGGCGCGAATATCGACCCCGCGCTGCATGCCCGCATTATGGCGGAGGCCGCATGAGACCGCCCGTGACCATCCTGACCGAGACCGATCTGCGCGCTTTGGTGCCGCTGGACGGCGAGGCCGTCGCCTGCATCCGCGACGCCTTCGTGGCGCTGGCGACCAAGCCCGTCGCCATGCCGCCGATCCTGCGCCTGGACATCCCCGAACACCGGGGCGAGGTCGATGTGAAGACCGCCTATGTTCCCGGCCTCACGCATTTCGCCATCAAGATCTCGCCCGGTTTCTTCGGCAACCCGGCGCTCGGCCTGCCCTCGACCAACGGCATGATGGTGGTGCTGTCCGCGACGACCGGGCTGGTCGAGGCGCTGCTGCTGGACAACGGCTATCTGACCGATGTGCGCACCGCCGCCGCCGGGGCGGTGGCCGCCGATGCGCTGGCCCGGCCGGATGCGGCCACGGCGGCGATCCTGGGCGCCGGGATGCAGGCGCGGATGCAGCTTCAGGCGCTGGCGCTGGTCCGCCCGCTGACCGGCGCACGGGTCTGGGCGCGCGATCCCGCCAAGGCGCAGGCTTTCGCGGCCGAGATGACCGCCGCCCTGCGCATCCCCGTCACCGCCGCCGCCAGCGTGGCCAAGGCGACGCGGGATGCCGATCTGGTGGTCACGACCACGCCGTCCGAAAGGCCCATCCTGGCCGCCGCCGATATCGCCGCCGGCACGCATGTCACCGCCATGGGCTCGGACGCCCAGCACAAGAACGAGATCGCCCCCGACCTGATCGCGCGCGCCCATTACGTCGCCGACCGCCTGTCGCAGACCCGCGAGCTGGGGGAGCTGCACCACGCGCCGCTGGCCGGGCGGGACTTCCCCGAGCTGGGCCAGATCCTGGCCGGGCAGCGCCCCGGCCGCAGCGATCCCGCACAGATCACCCTGGCCGACCTGACCGGCGCCGGCATCCAGGACACCGCCATCGCCACCCTGGCGCTTGCCCGCGCGGGCAAGGCCGGGGCCGGACGCAGCTTCACCCTGTAAGAGAAACCGCCATGACAGACGTCGCATTGAAGTTCACCCGCGAGGAATATGCCGACCGCCTCGCCAAGACCCGCCGGGCGATGGAGGACAAGGGCGTCGATCTGCTGATCGTCACCGATCCGTCGAACATGAACTGGCTGACCGGCTATGACGGCTGGTCCTTCTATGTCCATCAATGCGTGGTGGTGCCGCCCGAGGGCGAGCCGGTCTGGTATGGCCGCGGACAGGACGCCAACGGTGCCAGGCTGACGGCTTACCTGAAGCCCGAAAACATCATCGGCTATCCCGACCATTACGTGCAGAACCCCGAGATGCACCCGATGGATTACCTCTCGGGCATCTTGCGCGACAAGGGCTGGGGCACGAAGCGCATCGGCGTCGAGATGGACAATTACTGGTTCACCGCTGCCGCCTTCGCCAGCCTGACGCGGAACCTGCCGGACGCGCGCTTCACCGATTGCACGGCGCTGGTGAACTGGCAGCGCGCGGTGAAATCGCCGCAGGAGATCGCCTATATGCGCAACGCGGCGCGCATCGTCGAGGCGATGCATGCCCGCATCCTCGACAAGGTGCAGGTCGGGATGCGCAAATGCGACCTGGTGGCGGAAATCTACGATGCCGGCACCCGCGGCGTCGACGGCATCGGCGGCGACTATCCGGCCATCGTGCCGCTGCTGCCCTCGGGCCGCGACGCCTCGGCCCCGCATCTGACCTGGGACGACAAGCCGATGAAACCGGGCGAGGGCACCTTCTTCGAGATCGCCGGCTGCTATCACCGCTACCACGTGCCGCTGTCGCGCACGGTGTTCCTGGGCCAGCCGACGCAGGCCTTCCTCGATGCGGAAAAGGCCACGCTGGAGGGGATGGAAGCCGGGCTTGCCGCTGCGAAGCCCGGTAATACCTGCGAGGACATCGCCAAGGGTTTCTTCGACGTGCTGGCGAAATACGGCATCGTCAAGGACAACCGCACCGGCTACGGCATCGGCGTCAGCTATCCGCCGGACTGGGGCGAGCGCACCATGTCGCTGCGCCCCGGCGACCGCACCGTGCTGCAGCCCGGCATGACCTTCCATTTCATGACCGGCCTGTGGCTGGAGGACATGGGGCTGGAGATCACCGAGTCGATCCTGATCACCGAGACCGGCGTGGAATGCCTCGCCCATGTCCCGCGCCAGCTGTTCGTGAAGGACTAGCGCCATGTTGCAGATGCAGCCTGCGCCCTCGCCCATCGCGGCGACGGTGGATTTCGCGGCGCCGGGGGTTCACCACGGCTTCCTGCGCCTGCCGCATTCGCGCGATGACGCGGCCTGGGGCTCGGTCATGACGCCGATCACCGTGGTCAACAACGGCGAGGGGCCGACGGCGCTTCTGACCGGTGCCAACCATGGCGACGAATACGAGGGGCCGATCGCGCTGTTCGACCTGGCCGCGACCGTGCGGGCCGAGGACGTCACCGGCCGCATCATCATCGTGCCGGCGATGAACTACCCGGCCTTCGCCGCGGGCACCCGCACCTCGCCCATCGACCGGGGCAACCTGAACCGCAGCTTTCCGGGCCGTCCGGACGGCACGGTCACGCAGAAGATCGCGGATTACTTCCAGCGCGTGCTGCTGCCGATGGCGGATGTGGTGCTTGACTTCCATTCCGGCGGCAAGACGCTGGATTTCCTGCCCTATTGCGCCGCCCATATCCTGCCCGACAAGCGGCAGGAGGCGGCGGCCTTCGATCTTGTGCGCGCCTTCGGGGCGCCCTGGTCGGTCAGGATGCTCGAAATCGACGCGGTCGGTATGTATGACACCGCGGCCGAGGAAATGGGCAAGGTCTTCGTCACCACCGAGCTGGGCGGCGGCGGCACCGCCAGCGCCCGCACCGCCGGCATCGCCAGGCGCGGCCTGCGCAACCTGCTGGTCGCGGCGGGCGTGATGCGCGGCGAGGTGGCGGCGCAGCCGACGCGCTGGCTGGACATGCCCGACGCGGATTGCTTCACCTTTGCCGAGGATGGCGGGCTGATCGAGTTCCTGGCCGATCTGGGCGATGCCGTGGAACAGGGCCAGCCGGTCGCCCGCATCTTCCCGGTGGCCCGCACCGGCTTGGCCCCGGTCGCGGTCCATGCCCGCCGCGGCGGGCTGATGATGGCGCGGCATTTCCCCGGCATCGTGAAACCCGGCGATTGCGTCGCCGTCATCGGCGAGGAGGTTCAGCCATGATCACCAACAAGATCCTGATGCGCGAGGATGCCTTCGTGAACGGCGCCTGGGTGGCGGGGCCGCGCTTTGCCGTCACCGACCCCGCGACGGGCAGGCCCGTGGCGCAGGTGGCGCGGCTGGACGCTGCGCAGGCGCGCGCGGCGGTCGATGCGGCGCAGGCGGCTTTCGCCGGCTGGTCCGCGCTGCTGCCGCAGGAACGCGCCGCCGTGCTGATGCGCTGGCACCGGCTGATCGTCGATGCGCGCGAGGATCTGGCGCGGATCATGACCGCCGAGCAGGGCAAGCCGCTGTCCGAATCGCGCGGCGAGATCGACTATGCCGCCAGCTTCGTCGAGTTCTATGCCGAGGAAGCCAAGCGCCCGAACATCGAAAGCGTGACCTCGCATCTTTCGACCGCCGAGATGGAGCTGTGGCGCGAACCCTTGGGCGTCGCGGCGCTGGTCACGCCCTGGAACTTTCCCTGCGCCATGATCACCCGCAAGGCGGCGGCGGCCTTGGCGGCGGGCTGCACCGTGGTCGTTCATCCCTCGGCCGAGACGCCGCTGTCGGCGACCGCGCTGGCGGAACTGGCGGATCGGGCGGGGTTTCCGGCCGGCGTCTTCAACGTGGTGACCGGCGACGCACCCGAGATCGTCGGGGAATGGTGCGCCGATCCGCGGGTGCGGGCGCTGTCCTTCACCGGCTCGACGCAGGTCGGCAAGCTGCTTTATCGTCAAAGCGCCGAGACGGTGAAGCGGCTGGTGCTGGAACTGGGCGGGCACGCGCCCTTCGTCGCCTTTGCCGATTGCGACCTCGACCTGGCGGTGGATGAGGCGATCAAGGCCAAGTTCGCCACCTCGGGCCAGGACTGCCTGGGCGCCAACCGCTTCCTGATCGAGCGGCCGGTCTATGACGAATTCTGCCGCCGCTTCACCGCTGCTGCCGCCGCGCTGACCCTGGGGCCGGGGGTCGAGGATCGCGACCTTGGCCCCTTGATGAACGAGGGCGCGGTCCAGAAGCAGGAGGAGCACGTGGCCGATGCCTTGGCGCATGGCGCGCGCCTTCTGACCGGCGGCAGCCGCGATCCGCAGGGGCCGCTGTTCTATCGCCCGACCGTGCTGGCCGACGTGCCGGCCGAGGCGCGGATCTTCCACGAGGAGACCTTCGGCCCCGTCGCCGCCATCGCCGCCTTCGACACCGAGGACGAGGCGGTGCGCATCGCCAACGCCACCGAATACGGGCTGGTCGCCTATGTCCACAGCCGCGACCCGCGCCGCATCTATCGCCTGTCGCGCGCGCTGGAATTCGGCATGGTCGCGGTCAACCGCACCAAGGTCACCGGCGCGCCGATCCCCTTCGGCGGCATGAAGCAGTCGGGCCTGGGCCGCGAGGGCAGCCGCCACGGGCTCGAAGCCTTTACCGAGATCAAATACGTCTGCCGCGACTGGGCAGAGACAAGGAGAGCATGATGCTGACCAATGACCAGCTGTCCAAATGGGACCGCGAGAGCCTGTTCCATCCCTCGACCAACCTCGGCCAGTTCGCGCGCGGCGAAGGCGCGCAGCGCATCGTCTCGGGCGCGGAAGGCGTCCACATCACGGATCGGGACGGCAACCGGCTGCTGGACGGCTTCGCCGGGCTCTATTGCGTGAACGTGGGCTATGGCCGGCCCGAGATCGCCGAAGCCATCGCCGCACAGGCGCGCGAGCTGGCCTATTACCACGCCTATGCCGGGCATGGCTCGGAAGCCTCGATCACGCTGGCGAAAATGGTCATGGACCGGGCGCCCCAGCACATGGCGCGGGTCTATTTCGGCCTGGGCGGCTCGGATGCCAATGAGACGAACATCAAGCTGGTCTGGTATTACAACAACATCCGTGGCTTGCCGCAGAAGAAGAAGATCATCTCGCGCTGGCGGGGCTATCACGGCTCGGGGCTGATGACCGGCTCGCTGACCGGGCTGGAGCTGTTCCACAAGAAATTCGACCTGCCGCTGGCGCAGGTGATCCATACCGAGGCGCCCTATTACTATCGCCGCAAGGACGCCGGCATGTCCGAGGAACAGTTCAGCGCCCATTGCGCCGAGGAGCTGGAGCGGCTGATCGCCGCCGAGGGCGCCGAGACCATCGCCGCCTTCATCGGCGAGCCGGTGCTGGGCACGGGCGGCATCGTGCCGCCGCCCAAGGGCTATTGGCAGGCGATCCAGAAGGTGCTGGCGCGCCACGACATCCTGCTGATCGCGGACGAGGTGGTGACGGGCTTCGGCCGGCTGGGCAGCATGTTCGGCAGCGACCATTACGGCATGACCCCCGACATCATCACCATCGCCAAGGGCCTGACCTCGGCCTATGCGCCGCTGTCGGGCAGCATCGTCGGGCAGAAGGTCTGGGAGGTGCTGATGCAGGGCAGCGACGAATATGGCGTGCTCGGCCATGGCTGGACCTATTCCGCCCATCCCATCGGCGCGGCGGCGGGCATCGCCAATCTGCAACTGATCGACAAGCTGGGGCTGGTCGAGAATGCCGGCCGGGTCGGCCGCACCCTGAACGACCGGATGCGCGCGGCGCTGGGCGATCATCCGAACGTGGGCGAGATCCGCGGCGAGGGCATGCTCTGCGCCGTCGAACTGGTCCGCGACCGCGACAGCCGCGGCTTCTTCGACGCGGCCGAGGGCATCGGCGGCAAGGTCGTCGCCGCGATGCTGAAGCGCGGCGTGATCGCGCGGGCCATGCCGCAGGGCGACATCGTCGGCTTGGCCCCGCCGCTCTGCCTGACCGAGGCCGAGGCGGATGTGATCGTCGAGGCCACCGACGCATCCGTGCGCGAAATCCTCGGTTGAGCGAGGACGGGGATCGGACCGGAACACGGCTTGCGTGTTTGCGCCTTCGGTGTTCCGGCGGCGCTTCCGGTCCGCGCGGGGGCGAATACCGGACCATGGCGCCCAGCAGGCGGGTCGCGGCGGTGTTGATGCCCTGCGCCCGCTGCTGCTAAGCATGGCCGCAACGAGAAGAACCCTTCCACGAGCGGCAGGACGAGCAGACGATGACGATTCCCTATCCAAGACTGCGCATGGGCGCGGCGCTTGCGGCCGCGCTGCTGGTGCTGACAGGCTGTTCGATGTTCCACCGGCACAGCCCCCAGGAATGCATGGAGCGGGCGATGTATTTCGAATCGAACCGCTCGAGCCGGGACGGCATGATCGCCGTCGGCAGCGTGGTCATGAACCGCGTCCGGTCAGATCAGTTTCCCAATTCCGTCTGCGGTGTCGTCGGACAAAAGGGGCAGTTCGCGCCGGGGATCATGACGCGGCGGATGGACAGGCCCTCGCCGCAGGTCAGCGAGGCGGCGCGCGCCGTCCTGCGCGGCGAGCGCCATCCCCTGATCGGCAACGCGATGTTCTTTCACGCGGCCGGGCACCGGTTTTCCTATGGCAACATGCATTACGTCCTGGTGGCCGGCGGCAATGCCTTCTACGAAAAGCGCAAAAGCCATCTGGTGACGCGGCCGGTCCCGCCGCCGCCGCTTGAGGGCATCACCCGCCGCTAGCCCCGTCCGGCGCATCGGCACCCGAAGGGATCACGGCAGGCGCAGGCGCTGCAGGACGCGGCTGGCGACGGCCGCGGTCTCCTGCCAGCCCGGCAGGGCGGCGCCGGCCCGGGCCGCCGCATCGCCCATCCGCGCCCGCAGCGGTTCGTCGCCCAGCAGGCGGCGCAGCGCGGCGGCGAAGGCCGGCGGATCGTCGGGCGGCACCAGCAGCCCCGCGGCGGCGGGCACGGTGTCGGGGACGGCGCCCGTCGCGCAGCTGACGATCGGCAGGCCATGCGCCAGGGCCTCGTCGAAGACCAGGCCGTGGCCCTCGTATCGCGTCGCGAGCGCGAAGATCGACGCGCGCGCGTAAAGCCGCTCCAGCCGCCCGGCATCGACCCGCCCCGCCAGCGTCACCCGATCCGCGACCGGGCTTTCGGCCAATTGCAGGGCCAGCGCGGCGGCATGGGCGCGGTCCCAGGGATTGCCGACGATCACCGCCTGCCAGTCCAGATCGGCCAGCTGCGCCAGCGCGGTCAGCAGGAGGTCATGGCCCTTGCGCGGATGCAGGATGCCGACCGACAGGATCAGCGGCGGGTTGGCCGGCGACGGGGCAAGCCGCGCCGGCTCGACCCCCGGCCGGGCGATGGTGATGCGCTCGGCGGGCACGCCGTAGCGGTCGGTCAGCATGGCCCGGGCATGGCGGCTGGGGACCAGCACATGCCGCGCCAGTTGCAGGTTGTCGCGCTCGGTCCGGTAGAGATGCGCGCGGCGCGCCGGGTCCAGGCCGGTCTCCATCGCCAGCGGGTGGTGGATCATCGCCACGACGGGCGCGCGGACCCGGGCGAGACCGGCCGTGTCGACGGCGCCGAAGACCAGCCCGTCGATGATCAGCGGCCGGTCCTCGGCCGCCAGCGCCGCCACGGCCGCCGCCATCTCGGCCGGTGTCGGGTCGGGGAAGCTGGCGGGCAGCTGCAGGTGACGCATGTCGTGGCCCAGGGCGCGCAGCCCCTCCAGCAGGCGGCGTTCATAGATATAGCCGCCGGTCAGCGTGGCGATGTCGCCGGGGATGGCGAAGGCGGCGTCGCAGGGTCGGGTCATGGGCGCACCTGTTCGGGGGCGTAGCGGGCCAGCACCCGGCGCTCGGCCGCGCCGACACCGGCATGGCCCAGCCAGGACAGCGCCGTCACCAGCACCACCGCGGACCAGAGCATGTCGTAATCCGAGACCGAGGCCGACAGCGCCATCAGCCCGCCGATGCCGCCGCCGGTCGCCAGCCATTCGACCACGGTGACCGCCAGCACCGCCGCCGGCACGCTCATCCGGGCCGAGGCGAAAAGCGCGGGCAGCATGGCCGGGATGCGGACATGGATCATCTGCCGCCAGCGGCCGGCGGCATAGCTGCGGAACACGTCGAGGATCTGACCGGGCGCCTGCCGCAGCCCGTGCTGGCAGGCGACGAAGGTCGGGAAGAACACCATGACCGCGACCAGCACCACCACCCCCGCCGCGCCGCGCCCGACCAGCAGCACGATCAGCGGCGCCGTGGTCACGATCGGGATGGCGCGCAGCGCGATGGCAACCGGCGTGACCAGCGCCGAAAGCGCCGGCAGCAGCGCCAGCAGGATGGCGAGTCCCGCGCCCGCCGCCAGCCCAGCCGCATAGCCGGGCAGCACATGCGCCCCGGTCTGCGCCAGCGCCTGCGCAAGGGCCTGCCGGGTCTGGGCGGCATCCGGCGCCCAGGCCAGCGCCGCCAGCACGTCGCCCGGCCGCTTGGCGAAGAACGGGCTGAGCCCGGCCAGCCGCAGACCCGCCCACCACGCGGCAAGCACCGCCGCGACCACGGCGAGCGTCGAGGCCAGCGCCGCGCGGCGCGCGCCGGGCGCGGCGCCCGGCGGGGCCAGCAGCACGGGCGGCGGTTCGTCCAGGAAGCGGCGGGCCAGGGCGCCGATCAGCGCATAGGCCGCGACCGCGACGGCGGCGGAGAGCGCCGCGATGCTCCAGAGCGCGGGGACGTCCAGCGCGCGGGTGAAGCGGATGGTCAGCACGCCCATGCCGCGCTCGGCCCCGGTGAACTCGCCCACCAGCGCCCCGAGGAAGGCGGCGGGGGCCGAGATCTGCAGCCCGGCGACCAGATAGGGCAGGGCGGCGCGCAGCCGGACATGGCGCAGTTCGGCCATGCGGCCGCGGCCATAGACGCGGATCAGGTCCAGCCAGGCGGCGGGCACGGCGCGCAGGCCGGCCAGCAGCGGGATCAGCGTGGTGTAATAGACCGCCAGCGCCGCCAGGGCGATCTGTGGCCCCTCGCCCGGTCCCATCATCACCCGCAGGATCGGTCCGGTCGCGACCAGCGGCAGGCAGAAGACCACCAGCGCCAGGCCCGAGACCAGCCCGGTCAGCTTGGGCCAGAGCAGCGCCAGGCCGGCCAGCGCCACGGCGGCCAGGTTGCCCAGCAGAAAGCCCGCCGCCGCATTGGCCCCGGTGACGGCCAGCGCCCGCGACAGCAGGCCGGCATGGGCGGCGGTCCATTGCGCGACCTCGGCCGGGCCTGCGATCAGGTAGCGGCCCGACAGGGCCAGGGCCGCGGCCTGCCACAGGGCAAGCAGCAGCACCAGCCCGGCCAGCGCGTTCCGCATGCTCATGCCGCGCCGGCCGGGGCCGAGAGCGCCGCCCGCGCCTCGGCCTCGATGCGGCGGAAGGCGGGGCTGTCGGCCAGTCCGGGGCGGCGCGGATGCGGCAGGGGCACGGCGATGTCGGCGACGATCCGCGCCGGGCGGGGCGACAGGACCAGGATGCGGTCGGCGAGCAGCACCGCCTCGGCCAGCGAATGGGTAACCAGCAGCGCCGTGGTGCCCTGCGCCTGCCAGAGCGGCGGCAGGTCCTGCGCCAGCTGGCGGCGGGTCAGTTCGTCGACCGCGCCGAAGGGCTCGTCCAGCAGCAGCACCTGCGGCGCGGTGGCCAGCGCGCGGGCGATGGCGGCGCGCTGGCGCATGCCGCCCGACAGCGCCGCGGGGCGGGTGGCGGCGAAGCCCTCCAGCCCGACCAGCCGCAGCAGTTGCGCCACCTTGCCCGGATCGGCGGGCTGGTGGGCGAGCTTGCGCGCCAGCGCCACGTTCTGCGCGGCGCTGAGCCAGGGCAGCAGCGAGGGGTCCTGGAACGCCACCGAGATCGCGCCCTGCCGGCGCTGCCGGGCCGGGTCCAGCCCGCCGATGCGCACCTGCCCGCCCTCCGGCTGCTCCAGCCCCGCGACCAGGCGCAGCAGCGTGGACTTGCCGCAGCCCGAGGGGCCGATCAGCGCCGTGGTCTGCCCCGCGGCGAAATCGGCATCGAAGCCCGCGACCGCCTGCACGCCGCCGGGCCAGGTCTTGGTCAGCGCCCGGCAGGCGATCCCGGCGCGGCTATCCTGCATGGACCGCCTCCAGGATCGAGCGGTCCCAGAGCGTGGGCGTCACCTCGCGCCCCAGCAGCGAGAGGGTGCGGATATTGGCCTCGACCGCCTCGTCGCTCCACCAGCCGAACCCGTGCCGCTCGGTCAGGTCCGAGAACATCAGCGGCAATTGCCGGCGCGCCTGCAGCTTTTGCGTGGGCAGGTCCAGCCCGGCATCGGGGAACAGGGCGACGGTCAGATCGGCGGCCGCATCGCTGTCGGCGCGGCAGGCTTCCCAACCCCGCGCCTCGCCGGCCATCAGGGCCACCAGCGCCTCGCGGCGGTTGGCAAGGCTGTCCTCGGTGACGATATAGGTCTGGGAATGCAGGGCATAGCCGTGATCGGCCATCAGCATGGTGCGGGCCTCGACGCCCTGGATCGCCATGGCGACCGGCAGGTCGGTTTCCCAGCAGAGCAGGCAATCCACCTCGCCCGCGACCAGCGGCTGGGCGGAATATTGCGTGGGCACGATGCGGATGGCGTCGAAATCGACATCGTTCAGCTTGCACAGCGCCTGAAGCACCGGCGTGTTGGCGATGGCCATGCCGATGCTTTTCCCCGGCAGGTCAGCGGGGGTTTCCACGGGATTGTCCGGCAGCGAGGCGATGGCGAAGGGGTTCTTCTGCATGGCGACGCCGATGATGCGGAACGGCGCCCCCTGCGCCACCGCCGCCGCGGCGTAATCGGCGGCAGAGATGCCCACCAGCGCCGTGCCCGCCACCACCGGCGGCTCGACCGGGGCGTTCGGGCCGCCCTGCAGCAGCGAGACCTCCAGCCCCGCCTCGCGCCACCAGCCGTTCTGCAGCGCGATATAGCTGCCGGCGAACTGCACCGAATGCAGCCAGGACAGCTGCAGCGCCACGGCTTCCTGCGCCCGCGCCGGGCGCGGCAGGCCCGAGAGGCCGAGCGCCAGCCCCGCCGCCCCCGTCTGCAGAAGCCGGCGCCGTGTCAGCGGGGAATGGGTCATGAGGGCACCTCCGTTCGGGTCGTGGCGGGACTGGGGGAGGAACGGCCCTGCGCGGCCGGGCGTTCCATCGGCGCGATTCCCGGCGCGGCAAAGCCCTGCAGGATCAGGTCGCGCATCCGGTCCATCGGTATCGCGGCGCTGTCCGGCGGCGGGATCAGGCCGGGGGCAAAGCCCCATGCGGCGCTGCGTTCGACCAGCGCCGCGGGACCGATCACATGCATGGGCACGTCGCGCCCGCCATCCGGCGCGATCCCTTGCGCGGCCTGGTGATCGCCCAGCACCAGGATCAGCGGCGGCTTGTCCGCATGGCGCAGCGCATAGGCCATGACGGTCTGCAACGCATAGTCGATCGCGTCGCGGTAATGCCGGCGGATGTTGTCGCGGTCGCGCCAGACCTCTTGCGGGCTTTCCCCGGCGGCGGCCATGGCGGCGAAGGCCGAGCCGTCCCCGACCTCGTCCCAGCCGATCAGCCGCGGCACCGGCACCCAGGGCGCGTGCGAGGAAATCAGCGCCACCTGTGCGAAAAGCGGCGCGCCGTCCTGCCCGCGCAGCAGCCGGTCGGCGGCGGCCAGGGTGAACTGGTCGGGCATGGTGACCCAGTTGAAGGGCGGGCCGCGATAGCCCAGATCCGGCGCGGCCAGGATGCGGTCGAAACCCATCTGCGCCGCCTCGGGCCAGGGGCGGGTGATGGCCGGCATGACGGCGGCGGTGCGGAAACCGGCGCGCCGCGCGTGGTGGAACAGCCCCTGCCGCCCGCTGGCCAGCATGGCCTGATAAAGCGCCTGATCGCCGATCCAGAGCCCCGAGGCGAATGTCGCATGCGCCAGCCAGCTTTGCCCGCCCTGCGTCGGCGAGACCAGGTATCCCGAGCGTATGGCAAGGCCGGCCCGCGCCAGATCGGCCTCGGCCCGGCGCAGGGTGGCACGGTGGGTTTCGGCATAGAGGGGCGTCGCGAAGCTCGCCCGGCCGTAGCTTTCCACGAAGATCACCAGCACGTCGCGGTCGATGGCGCCCAGCAGGCCCGGCCGCTCGGCCATCGGGTCCTGTGCCGCGGCCGCCCGGAAGTCGCGCAGCGCGGCGACGGTTGCGGTGGCCAGCCCGGCGCGCTGGCTGGCATAGCGGAGATTCTCAAGCCTGGGCGTCATGGCCGGCAGCAGCGCCAGCCCGACGGCCGCGGCAAGGGCGGCGGCGAGCACGGCGCCAAGTCCCGCGAGCCCGCCAAAGCTGCCGGCAAGCAGCCGCACCGCTGCATCCAGCAGCGGCAGATCGGCCGCGATGTTGAAGGGCCGCCCGAGCGCCGCGACCATGCCCAGATCGGCCAGCTTCTGCACCGCCAGCAGCGTAAGCGCCGCCGCAACCGGCAGGCGCGCCATGCCGCCGCCGAGGACCAGCGCAAGCAGCAGCAGCGGCAGTTCCGGCGTCGGGCGCATCGCGGCCCCGGGCAGGGTCAGCGCCAGCTGGATCGCCAGCGCCGCGATCAGCAGCGGCAGCGCGCGGCGCATCGTCATCGCCGATGCCGCCACAGCCAGCGGATGTCGAGCGCGAAGGACAGCGCCAGCGCCGCCGTGGCGAGCCATGCCAGGAACCCGGCCTGCGCATGGCTGGGCAGCGGCGTTTGCAGCAGGACCAGCGTGCCGAGCTGCAGCACGCAGATCGCCTTGCGCCGCAGCCGCTGCGGCAGTTCGGCCCGCAGCCAGGGCAGGACGAGGCCGGCGGCGACGAAGCCATAGCGCAGCACCCCAAGCAGCAGCACCCCGGGCCCCAGCGTCGTGCCCAGCCAGGCATGCAGCGCCAGGGTCAGGGCGAAAGCGGCATCGACCTCCATGTCGAAGCGGGCTCCGAAGCCCGAGACGAGGCCCGCGCGCCGTGCCAGCCAGCCGTCCAGCCCGTCGAGCGCCAGCGCGATGCCCCCGACGATGGCGACCGCCCATCCCGCCGCGGCGCCGTTCGCAAGCGGCGCCAGCAGCGCGCAGGTGATCGCGGCCCGCAGCAGCGTCACCGCATTGCAGCCGCCGATCCGGTCATGCGGATAGCTATGCCGCATCTGCGCCAGCACCACGGCGCAGCAGCCCAGATAAAGCGCGCTGGCGGCGAGCCAGCCCCCGGCCGTGCCGCCGATGCCGCCAAGCCGCAGCGCCTGCATGGCGAAAACGCCCATGGCGGCGCTGGCGGCAACCTGCGCCGGTATCCCGGCCGCCGGACGAGGCGGCGGCGCAAGCGGGCCGTGATCGGGGTCTGACATGGGAAAATGCTACGCCAAGCGTGGGTTCCGTCAAGATGCCACGGCTTTGCGCCCGGCGGCGTTTGCGCTAGGATGGCGCAAAGGAGCCAGCCGATGACCGAGCCCGCATCCGGTTACCGAACGCCCGCCCGCCTGTTTCACTGGATCGTCGCGCTTGCCGTGCTGCTGATGATCCCGGCGGGGCTGACCATGACGCGCGAGGGGCTGGACCGCGGCTTGCAGGATGCGCTGTTCATCTTTCACAAGAATACCGGCACGCTGCTGATCCCGGTGATCCTGGCGCGGATCGTCTATCGCCGCCTGCATCCGCCGCCGCCGCTGCCGGCCTCGGTTCCCGGCTGGCAGCGGCGGGCGGCCGCGGCCTCGCATGTGGCGCTGTATGTCCTGCTGTTGGTCATGCCGCTGAGCGGCTTCGTGCGGGTGCGGGCGGGCGGCTTTCCCATCGAGCTGCTCGACGCGATGGGCGCCGGGCCCTGGCTGCCGAAATCCGAGTCCCTGGCCGCCGCCGCGCAGGGGCTGCATTTCATCGCCGCCCTGCTGCTGATCGCGCTGCTGGCGCTGCATGTCTCTGCCGCCCTGCATCATGCGCTGGTGCGCCGCGACGGGGTCTGGCAGCGCATGTGGCCGCCCGGCGGCGGGTGAGGGCCTGCCCTGCTGGCGGATGGGGCCTGGATCGCGGCCCGCCGGCCGCGACCGGCCCTTGTCTGCGGCGGCGATCGGCAAGACTCGGCCAATGCGGGATCGATGCCTTGAAATACCGCCCCGGCTGGGCCTCGATGGCAAGCGACTGAATCACCTATCCTTGGGGCAACATGTATTCGCAAAAACTTCTCCGTCGCACCGTGCTGCAGGCCGCTCTGGGGGGCGGCGCCTTCTTCCTGCTGCCCCGGATCGCGCGTGCGGCGGACAGCATCGCCGGCGATGCCGAGCCGGAGGCGTTTTCCTTCGAGGGCCTGACGGAGCGGGCCCGGGCGTTGGCAGAGGCCGCCTATCGGCCGCCCGAGATCGAAGAGGCCGAGATCCTCGAAGAGGTGGATTACGACCGCCACAACGAGATCCGCTTTCGCCAGGACCGGGCGCTCTGGGGCGACGAGCCGGCTTCGTCGCAGGTGCGGTTCTTCTTTCCCGGCCGCTATTTCAAGCAGCCGGTCCACATCCATGCGCTCAAGGACGGGATGGCGACAGAGATCCCCTTCTCGCTGGATCTCTTCGACATCCCCGCCGACAATCCGGCGCGTCGGCTGGCCCGGACCGACGGCTTCGCCGGCTTCAGCGTCATGGATGCGGAAACCGGGCTCGACTGGATGGCGTTCCTGGGCGCCTCCTACTGGCGGACCTCGGGCTATAGCGGCCAGTTCGGCCTCTCGGCCCGCGGCCTGGCGATCGACACCGCCATCCCCGACGGGCCCGAGGAGTTCCCGCTTTTCACCCATTTCTGGCTGGAGCCGGAAACCGACAGCGGCATGACCACCTATGCGCTGCTGGACAGCCCGCGCGCGACCGGCGCCTATCGCATCGTCTCGCGCCGCGGGGCGGGGATCGAGCAGGACGTGACCGCCCATATCTTCATGCGCGAGGGCGTCGAGCGGCTGGGCATCGCGCCGCTGACCTCAATGTATTGGTTCGGCAAGAACTCACCGCATATCGCGCCGGACTGGCGGCCCGAGGTCCACGACTCGGACGGGCTTGAGATCCTGACCCATACGGGCGAGCGCATCTGGCGGCCGCTGAACAATCCGCCGCATACCATGGCGAACGCCTTCAGCGCGCCCTCGGTCAAGGGCTTCGGCCTGATGCAGCGCGAAAGGAATTTCGAGGAATATCAGGATGACGGCGTCTTTTACGAAAAGCGCGCCAGCGCCTGGGTCGCGCCCAAGGGCGATTGGGGCGACGGCGCGGTCACCCTGGTCGAACTGAGCACCGATGACGAGATCCACGACAATATCGTGGCCTTCTGGCAGCCTGCCGTTCCGCCCGGCCCCGGCGAGGAATACCGGCTGGACTACCGGCTGTCCTGGCTGGAGGACAGCCCGCTGGCCGGCAGCACCGGGCAATTCGTCGCGGTCCGCATCGGCGCCGGCGGCGTGCCCGGCCAGCCGCGCCCGCAGGAGACGGTGAAGATCGTCTGCGACTTCGCGCCGGTTTCGCTGGAATCCGGCGACAAGCCGCATCTCGACATCACCGCCTCGCGCGGGGTGGTGTCCAACGACGCGGTCTATCCCGTCGTCGGCCGCCCGACCTGGCGCGCCATGTTCGACCTGGGCTTCGGCGGACCCGAGGAGCTGATGCCCCGCGACGACAGCCCCATCGACCTGCGGGTCTTCGTGGCGAGATCCGAGGACGCGGTCACCGAGACTCTGCTGCTGCAGCTGTTTCCCGCGCAATTGCGGGCCCTGCTGGCCAGCAGGCCCTGACCTGGCGGCGGGTGGCCTTGCTGCGCCCGCGGCACACCGGCGCATCGGTGTTGCGCGGCGGGCGCGCTCCGAAAGCCGCGGGCTCGGGGCAGGATAGGGGGCAAGCGCAATCGGCGCGGATCGGCCCGCCTCGCGCCGCCGGCCGCCCGATTGCAGCAGGTCCTTCGGCCCATAGCCCCGCAGCGGTTGCATGCCCGCCGTAGCGGCCGCGGACGGGCATCGCCATGCCGCGCGACCGACCTGCGGCGGGATGGTGCCGGCGGATCCGCGTGGCCCCTTCGACGGCGGGGCAGAAAACGGGGTTTACCTTTGCGCCCGGGATCGGCAAGTTCGGGGCATGTATGCTTCGCACGGCTTCCTGCGCTCGGACATCGGCGACGTCGACGTGGTGTTTCACGAGGGCATCTATCATCTCTTCCACCTCGTCCTGCCGAACCATGATTTCATCGCCCATGCGGTCAGCTCCGACGGGCTGTCCTGGCGGCGGGTGAAGAACGCCTTCTTTGTCGGCGATCCCGGCGAATGGGACGACGACATGCTCTGGACCATGCATGTCACCCCCGACCCGGACCGGCCGGGCCAGTGGCGGATGTTCTATACCGGCCTGACCCGTGCCGAATTCGGCCGCATCCAGCGGGTCGGCATGGCGCGGTCCCCGGATCTTTATGCCTGGACCCGCTGCGAGGCGGCCTATCCGCTGGAGATCGGCGGCCCGCATTACGAATCCGGCGTCGAGGAGGGGCGCCACTGGGTCAGCTTCCGCGACCCGTTCTTCTTTCACGAGCCCGGCACCGGCACCCGCCTGCTGCTGGCCGCGGCGCGGGTCAAGGACGGGCCGGTGATCCGCCGCGGCTGCGTCGGCCTGGCGCGCGAGGTTGCGCCCGATCGCTTCGAATTCGGGCCGCCCCTGCACCGGCCGGGGCTTTACGACGATATCGAGGTGCCGAACCTGTTTCATTTCCACGGCCGCTATTACCTCATGGGCTCGATCCGCGAGGATACCAAGATCCATTACTGGTATGCCGATGGCATCGAGGGGCCCTACGAGAATTTCAGCGACGACGTGCTGCTGCCGCATGGCAACTATGCCGGCCGCATCTGCCGGGCCGGCGACCGGCTGCTGCTGTTCAGCTTCTTCAGCAAGACCGAGCTGCTGATCAACGGCCATGAATTCATCAAGCGCCTGCTGCCGCCCCCCAAGGAGATCGTCGCCCTGCCCGACGGCCGGCTGCGGCTGAAATCCTTTCACGGCTTCGACGCGCTGGTGACCGACCGGCTGGCCGTCGACAGCGCGGCCGAATGCCGGCTGCTCTGCGGCAATCCCACCGCCTGGGCCGAGATCCGCGGCGACAGCCTGTCCATCGGCAGCCATAGCGGTTTCGAGGCCTTCCTGCTGCCCGGCCAGCACGAGGAATTCCGCCTGCGGGCCGAGATGACCCTCAAGGGGCCGGGCAAGACCGGCCTGATCCTGCGCGCCAGCGACGAGGGCGACGGCTATCACCTGTCGCTCGATTGCGTGAACGGCATCGCGCAGATGCGCGCCTGGGGCGCCAATCCCACGCCGGAATTCGAACACGCATTCCGCTACAAGTCGCTGCAGGAGGCGCGTTTCCGCAGCTCGGCGCATGGACCGTGGCGGATCGAGGTGGTCGCGCATGGCACCTACTTGGAACTGTCCATCGACGGCCATGTGGTGCTGAGCCTGGTCGATGACAGCTTCCTGTGCGGCGCCGTGGGGTTCTGGACCGAATCCGCGACGCTGGGGCTTCGCGATGTGACGCTTGAGACCCTGAGCCGGCCGGTCAGCGAACATGCGCCCGAAATGGTCTATACCACCACCCAGGCGCCCGAGCTGCTGGCCGGCGCCGGGGCGGGCGAATGAGCGGCGGGACCGGGCAGGGCCCCTGGCTTCTGGTCAGCGATGTGGACGACACGCTGACCGGCGACCGGCCGGCGCTGGAGCGGCTATGGGCGGCGGTGCGGCGCCATCCCGACCGGCTGCGGCTGGCGCTGAACTCGTCGCGGCCGGCGGCCAGCGTCGATGCGACCCTGGCCCGGGAATTCCCCGCGGATTTCGCCCCCGACGCGATCATCACCGGCATGGGCACCGAGATCCGCGTCGCCGGCGCCTGGCTCGAGGACTGGTCCGCCCGTTTCCGGCAATGGCCGGCCGAGGCCGTCTTCGCGCTGGTCTCCGGCATGGGCTTCGCCCCGCATCCGGCCGAGTTCCTGACCCCCGGAAAACTCAGCTTCGCCGTGCCCGATGCCGAGGCGCGCGCCCGGGTGCTGGAGGCGCTTGCCGCAGCGGACCTGCCGGTGCGGGCGGTGTTTTCCGGGCAAAGCGATCTCGACCTGCTCGCCCCCGGGGCCGGAAAGGACGCGGCGGCGCGGTTTCTTGCCGAAAGGCTGGGCATTCCGGCCGAGCGCATGGTGGTGGCGGGGGATTCGGGAAACGATCTGGCGCTTTTCGACGTTGGGTTTCGCGCCATTGCCGTCGGCAATGCGCGGCGGGAACTGATCGAGGCCATGCCCCGAGGCAAGAGCTATCGCGCGCGGGCGCCCCATGCGGCGGGTGTCCTGGAGGGGCTTGTCGCGCTGGGCATCCTGCCCGGCTGACACACGGCCGCAACAAAAGAGAGGAGACGAGAGCATGGCCCAATCCGTGGGTTCGCTGCTGATGATTTCATTGCATGGCTATGTCGCGGGCTCGCCCGAACTGGGCAAGCCCGATACCGGCGGCCAGGTGGTCTTCGTGCTGGAACTCGCCAAGCGCTTCGCGCGGCTGGGCTACAAGGTCGACGTGATGACCCGGCGTTTCGAGGACCAGCCGGCCGAGGACATCATCAACGACAACCTGCGCATCTGGCGCATCCCCTTCGGCGGCCCGGATTTCATCCGCAAGGAGGACATGCACGACTGGTATGGCGATTTCATCACCAACGCCCTGGCCGCCATCCGCCGCCGCGAGCTGCGCTATGACGTGGTCAACAGCCATTACTGGGATGCCGGGGTCTGCGGCCAGAAGATCGCCGAGGAATTGCAGATCCCGCATATCCACACCCCGCATTCGCTCGGCTGGTGGAAAAAGCACGACATGCACGGCGCCACCGCCGAGGAGATGGCGGGCTATCGCTTCGACGAGCGCATCCAGAAGGAATTCGTGCTTTACCGCAACTGCGATCACGTCATCGCCACCTCGGAGCAGCAGGTCGACCTGATCGTCGCCGAATATGCCCTGCCGCGCGAGCATATCACCATGATCCCGCCCGGCATCGACGAAAACCGCTTCACCCCCGCCACGCCCGACAAGGTGGCCGCGGCGCGGGCGCGGCTGAACATGGGCCCCTCCGACGTCTATGTCGTCGGTCGCGCCGCCGAGAACAAGGGCTACGACCTGATCATCCAGGCGCTGCCGGCGCTGAAGGTCCTGCAGCCCGAGGCGCGGCTGGTCCTGGCCGCCGGCGGCAATTCCGAGGCGGATTTCGCGCTGATCGACGAATGGAAGGCGGTGGCCGCCGAGGCCGGCGTCGCCGATTTCATCGACTGGCGCGGCTATGTTCCCGACGAGGAGCTGGTGGATTATTACCGCGCGCCCGGGGTATTTGCGCTGCCCTCGCGCTACGAGCCCTTCGGCATGACGGCGGTCGAGGCGATGGCCTGCGGCACGCCCACGGTGACGACGATCCACGGCGGCCTGCACGAGCAGGTCGAATTCGGCCGCCACGCGCTGGTGGCCGACCCGAAGCGGCCCGAGGAGTTCGCGGCGATGATCAACATGCCCCTGCAATATCCCTGGCTGCGCGACGTGCTTGCCGTCGAGGGCGCGCGCTTCGCCCGCCGCGTCTTCGGCTGGACCGGCATCGCGCGCCGGACCATCGCCGTCTTCGAGCAGTTCCGCGGCCGCTACGACGCCTATCAGGCCGATTTCCAGCCCTAGCCCGGGCCGCGTGCCGTTAGCCGGGCGGATGCGCGGCTTGGTCGGCCCGGGCGCCGAAGGAAGGAGCCGATCTGTCCGGCGAAGCCCTGTCCGCCGTCCCCTGTCCAGGGGCAGGGGTGACGGGTGGCCGGATCCCATGCATGCGCCGCGGTCCCGCGGGTCAAACCATCGGCTTTGCGACCTTGCCGGTGCTGGCGCTCGCGACCGGCCCGGGCCGGGCCGGCTGCGGCGGCCTTGGGTCGCGCGGACCGGCGCGGCGGTCTTGGCGGCAGGTTCAGAAGCGCCAGGTCAGGCCGAACAGCGGTCCGGACATGGTCACGTCCATGCGTGTGCCGCCGCTTTCATAATCGACGTTCAGCATGCGATAGCCGGCCGAGAGATAAAGGTTGTCGTTCGCCTGCCAGTTGGCGGTGGCGACGATCTGGCTGGTGCTTTCGGAACCGGCGCCGAATCCGCCCAGATCGGCGTAAAGGATGGCCGACCAGCGCGGGGCCAGCGCGACATTGGCGCGCAGGGCGACGATGGGATCGACGAAGCTTTCCCGGGGCGAGGCCGTCCTTGCGCCTGCGGCGACCGAGATGCTGCTCTTGATGCTCCAGGCGCGGGCCCCGGCCAGCAGGTCCACCGCCACGCCCTCGGCCTCCAGGGCGCGGTAGCCGGCCAGCAGCGTCAGCGACCGCTGGGTCAGCTTGCCGCTGGCCGGCAGGCCGGGCGGAACCAGCCCCTCCCTCGAACTGGACGACCAGCTCAGATCGCCCAGGATCACCAGCCGGTCGCGCCGGGCATAGCCGGACAGGAAGAAGGCGCCGTCCAGATCCTCCAGCACATCCGAAAAGGACTTGTCGAAGGACAGCGTCGGTGCGCCCGCGCGCGGGGTGAGGTCGCCCCCGAGCCCGGTCGCCCAGACATAGGGGGTAAGCTGCCCGGTCCAGTCCTGCGCCGTGGCGGGCAGGCCGGCGGAGAGGGCAAGTGCGGCGATCGCGGCTGGCAGCAGGCGTTTCATGGTCACCCCCCGAGGCTGTTCTTGAAGATGCGGCCGCCTTTCACGATCAGCCGCAGGTTGTCGGTGTCGGCCAGCCAGTCGAGGCCGGCCTCGGCATCGCCGTCGATGACCAGCAGATCGGCCAGCGCCCCTTGGGCGATCACGCCCAGCGGCCCGTCATAGGGCGCCCGCGCCCCCGACAGCGCCAGCAGCTCGCCCGCCGCCCCCGTCGCGCGGTGCAGCGCCGCCAGCGGCGACATGAAGCGGGCCAGCTTGGTCAGCTGCCGGCCCTGCGATTCACCGCCGCCATAGAGGATGTCGGTGCCGAAGGCCCAGTTCACCTTGTGCTTGTCGGCCCATTCGAAGGCCCGCATCGTGCCCTCGGCCACGGTTTTCTGGGCCGCGGCGGCCTTGGGGTCGGTGTATTGGTTGGCATCCTCGTCGGCCAGGAAGGGCTGGATCGACCACCAGGTCCCGCTGTCGGCCATCAGCCGGACGGTGTCCTCGTCCGCCAGCTGTCCGTGCTCGATGGATTTCACCCCGGCCGCGATGCAGCGCCGGATCCCGGGCGATGTATAGACATGGGCGCAGACATAGGTGCCCCAGTCGCTGGCGGCATCCACCGCCGCGCGCATCTCGGCCTCGGTGAATTGCAGCGATTCGAGCGGGTCGTATTGCGAGGCGACGCCGCCGCCGGCGGCGATCTTGATCTGGCTGGCGCCCTTCATCAGCTGTTCGCGCGTGCGGCGCAGGACCTCGGGCACGCCGTCGGCCAGCCCCGACATGCCGGCGGCGCTGGCGTAATCCGCCGGGTCGGCGGGCATCGTCGGCAAGCTGTTCGAGAAGCGGAAATCGCCGTGCCCCGAAGTCTGCGAGATGATCGCCCCCGCCGGAAAGATGCGCGGGCCGGTGACGACGCCGCGATCCACCGCAGCCTGCAGGCCGAAGGCCGGCCCGCCCACGTCGCGCACGGTGGTGAAGCCGCGCATCAGCGTGTTGCCGGCCTCGCGCCCCGCCATCAGGTGCACAAAGCCGATGTCCTGCGTCATGGCGGCGATCTGGCTGACCGCGACCAGCGTGGTGTGCCAATGCGTGTCGATCAGGCCGGGAATCACCGTGCGCCCGCCGCAGTCGATGCGCTCCGCCTCTGCCGGGCCTTGGTCGGGCGCCGGCAGCGCGGCGATGCGGTCGCCCTCGATCAGCACCTCGACGCCCTGGCGCAGCGACAGGGTGTTGCCGTCGAACAGCCGCAGGTTGGTCAGCAGCAGCGGCCGCCCCGCCGCCTGGCCGCGCGCCGGCTTCGGTGCCAGGCCGAAGCCCGCGAACATGCCGGTGACCGCCGCCATTCCGCCCAGCATCTGGCGGCGCGAGATGTCGGCCTCGATCCGGCGCATCGCGGCCAGGGTCTCGGGCGCGCCGCAGCGGCAGAAACGCAGCCGGCCGCTTTGGGCAAAGGATTGAAAACAGGTCTGACACATCGCCGATCCCCAAGGTCCCCCGGTGACAGCCCCGACCGGGTGGGAAGCCCGGGAAGGCGAGCGCCATGCGCTTTTGCCAAACCTGCCTGCTGAACCGGGACGGCGTCAAGAAAATCCCGCGCGCACAGGCGCTTCCGCCGGCCGGGCCGCCGCGCATGCGGCCCGCGCCGCCGGCCGGATCGGTGCCGAGACGGCGCCCCGGCTGCGGCGCGCCGGACAGAATCCCAAGCTACGCTGGCAAATTTTCTATTGAAATCAATGGAATAATCTGGCGCGTTGTTCCTGCCCGCCAGAGGAGAGGGCGCAGATCACCGGCAATGCGGACCCGGCTTTCGCAACCGCCCTGCCGGACCGCCCGAACTGCGGGAATGCTGGGCTCGTCCCGTTCCGACCATTCCGGGGCTTGGCTCCGATCAGATGCCTCCGGCTCTCGCGAGATGCGGATGGCAGGCACGCGAAAGGAACGGCTTTCCTATGGGAGGGGAGGACATGGACCGCATTGCAAGGCAAGTGGACTGAGCAGGAGGACCGTTTCGGGTCGCCCGGGTCGGCTTCAGCCGCCGGATGCCGCCGCCTACGGCGCTGGCGGCTCATCTGTGCATCGGCATGGCCTATGGCTTGCCTGGGGCATCTGGATGACGGTGAAAAAGGCGCGCTCGGCCACCAGATCGAGGACCCTTTCGGCACGGTGCCCAACGCCCTGCCGCCCGATTCGCTCAGATGCACCGTCGAGTGCGAGATGCTGGCGGCGCTGGACATGCAGGCCCCGGGCGGAAGGGCGCGCCCGGGTAAGGCCGGCCGCCGGCGCAGGGTTCCCCGTCCGGTCCGCTGCATGAACCGCAAAGGGGCGGGCGCGCATGCCGGGCGGAGGCTGCCCCAGATCCTGCATCGGGGCTTCTCTGGCCGGGCGTTTGCGCTTAAACGGGCCCGGGACCTTCCGCCCGCCGATGCAGCAAGAGAAACACCCCGGGATGCAGGGATCGCAGAACGACAACGCCGATTTCGCCATCCGGCTGGACGACCTGGGCTACGAGGCCGGCGGGCGTCCGGTGCTTTCGGGGGTGACGCTGCATTCCTCGGCCCGGCGCATCGGCGTGGTGGGCCGGAACGGCTCGGGCAAGAGCACGCTGGCGCGGCTGCTTGCCGGGTTGCTGGCGCCGACCAGCGGGCAGGTCCGCGTCGGCGGCCACGACCTCTGCCGCGACCGCCGCGCGGCGCTGCGGACCGTCGGCATCCTGTTCCAGAACCCCGAGCACCAGATCATCTTCCCCCGCGTCGCCGAAGAGATCGCCTTCGGGCTGCGCCAGCAGGGGCTGGACAAGGCGCAGGCGGCGGCAAGGGTCGAGGCGGTGCTGCGCTCTTTCGACAAGCCGCATTGGCGGGACGCGCCGGTTTCGGCCCTGTCGCAGGGACAGAAGCATCTGGTCTGCATGATGGCGGTGCTGGCCATGCGGCCGCGCCTGCTGATCCTGGACGAACCCTATGCCGGGCTCGACATCCCGACCCGGCGCCAGCTCGGCCGCTATCTGCACCGAGCGGAAACGCGGCTTTTGCACATCTCGCACGAGCCGGGCGATCTGGAGGGCTGCGACGAGCTGTTCTGGCTGGATCGCGGCCGCATCGTCGCGCAGGGCGCACCCGCCGCGGTGCTGCCCGACTTCACCGCCGAGATGATCCGGCTGGGGGACCTCGATGATATCGCTGACCTCGCCGGTTGAGACCCGCGCCCATCGCTGGCCTGCGGGGCTGAAGCTGGGGGCGCTGTGCCTGGCCTCGACCGGGCTGTTCCTGGTCCCGGGCCTTGCCGTCCATGCCGGGGCGCTGGCGGCGGTGCTGGCGCTTTACGCCGCGCCCGGGCCGGTCTTCCTGCGCGCCGGTCTGGGCAGCCTGCGCGTCGTGCTGCCCTTTGTCGTCATTCTGCTGGCATGGCACGCGCTGACCGGCGACATGCGCCAGGGCCTGCTGATCACCCTGCGCATGGTCACGCTGGTCGCCCTGGCCAATCTGGTCACCATGACCACGCCGCTCGAGGATCTGGTGGCGCTGATCCGCCGCCTGACCGCGCCGCTGCGCCGGATGGGCCTGCCGACCGGGGCGCTGGAGATCGCCGTGCCGCTGGTCATCCGCTTCACGCCCGTCCTCGTCTTGCGCGCCGAGACGCTGGCCGAGGCGTGGCGCGCCCGCTCTCGTCGCCGGCCGGGCTGGCGGCTGATCCTGCCGCTGACCCTGCAGGCACTGGACGACGCCGATCATGTCGGCGAAGCTTTGCGGGCGCGGGGCGGCGCCCTTGGACCCTCAGGATCGGAGTAACCGCATGGAACGCAATATCGCGCAGATCGCGCTTTTCGCCGCGATGATCGCGGCGCTGGGGCTGGTGCCGCAGATCACCCTGGGCTTCGGCGTGCCGATCACCGCGCAGACGCTGGGCGTTATGCTGGCCGGCGCGGTGCTGGGTGCGCGGCGCGGCGCGGCGGCGGCGGGGCTGTTCCTGCTGCTGGTCGCGCTTGGCCTGCCGCTGCTGGCCGGGGGCCGCGGGGGCCTTGGCGTCTTCGTCTCGCCCACGGCGGGCTTCGCACTGGGCTTTCCGGTCGCGGCCTTCGCGACCGGGCTGTTCGTCGAACATGTCCGGCTGCGCTCGGCTGGGCTTGCGGCGGGGCTGGGCGCGGTCTTCGGCGGCATCCTGGTGCTCTATGTGCTCGGCGCGGCCGGGCTGGCCGTCGTCAGCGGCAAGGGCCTGGCCGAGGCCTTCGGGCTGGTCGCGGTCTTCATCCCCGGCGATCTTCTGAAGGCGGCGATCACCGGCATGCTGGTGCAGGCGCTGGCCCGGGTGCGGCCGCAGACGCTGGCCTGGCATCGCGCCGACGCCGACGGGGCCCAGACGCGGCTGTGACCGGGGCGGCGGGCCAGGGCTTTGCCCCCGCCCGGCCGGGCGCGATGCTGGGCTGCGGCGCGCGCGGGCAGAATGCGGCGGCGGTCGCCGCGCTGCTCGACTGTCTGGCGCGCGGCCTGTCGATCCATGCGAGCCTGACGGGCATCCGCCCTGCCGGTCCCGCACCCGCGCCGACGCTCTGCTGCCAGAGCTCGGGCTCGGGCGGGCGGGTCAAGACCATCCGGCGCAGCCATGGCTCATGGATCGCCAGCTTCGAGGTCAACCGCGCCGCCTTCGGCCTGTCGGCCCGCGACCACTATGCCGTTCTGGGCCAGCTTGGCCATTCGCTGGCGCTTTACGCCGCGCTGGAGGCGCTGCATCTGGGCGCAGGGCTGCTGGTTCTGGCCGGGGACGGTCCGCGCAGCCAGGTCTGGCAGCTGGCCGAGGCGGGCGTGACGGTGCTTTACGCCACGCCCAGCCAGTTGCGGCGGCTGCTGCTGGCGGCGGGGCCGGGCGGGCTGCCGGCGCTGACGCATGTGTTCTGCGGCGGCGGCAAGCTGGATGCGGCCTGCCGGGCGGGGATGGCGGCACTGTGCCCGAATGCCGCGATCCGCGAATTCTACGGCGCCTCCGAGACCAGCTTCATCACCATCGCCGATGCCGGCACGCCCTAGGGCTCGGTCGGCCGCGCCTATCCCGGGGTGCGGCTGCGGCTGGATGACGAGGGCCGGATCGGCGTCGCCAGCCCCTATCTGTGCGAGGGCTATGCCGAGCCCGACCTGCCGCCGCCGCCGCGCCGCGGCGGCTACCTGTTCACCGGCGATATCGGCCGGCTGGCCGCGCGGGGCAACCTGTTCCTGCGCGGCCGGGAAAGCCGCATGGTGACGGTGGCCGACCAGAACCTGTTCCTTGAGGATGTCGAGGCCGCCCTGGCGGCGGCGGGCGCCGGACTCTGCGCGGCGCTGGCGGTTCCCGATGCGCGGCGCGGCCATGCCGTCGTCGCCGTGGTCGAAGGCGCCGAGGACGAGGCTCTGGCCGCCCGGCTGCGCCGCGCCTGCCGGGACGGGCTGGGCGATCACGCCGCCCCGCGCCGCATCCTGTTTCTGCCGCACCTGCCGCTGCTGGGGTCGGACAAGCCGGATCTCGCGGCCCTGGCCCGGCTGGTCGGCGCCCCGCCATGAGCGAGGCCTTCATCGTCGCGGCCCGGCGCAGCCCGGTGGTGCCGCGCGGCGGCGCGTTACGGGCGCTGGAGGTCCACCAGCTTGCCGCCCCGGTGATCCGCGACCTGCTGCGCGATGCCGGACTGGCGCCTGGCGATGTCGACGAACTGGTGCTGGGCAACGCTCTGGGGGCGGGCGGCAATCCGGCCCGCGTCGCGGCGCTGGCGGCGGGGCTGCCCGAGCGGGTGGCGGGGCTTTCCATCGACCGGCAATGCTGCGGCGGCATGGATGCGGTGCTGCTGGCCGAGGCGCTGATCCGCGCCGGCCGGCATCAGGTCGTCCTCGCCGGCGGCGCGGAAAGCTATTCGCGCCGGCCGCTGCGGCTGCACAGCGATCCGGCCGGCGGCCCGCCCGTGGCCTATGACCAGCCGCCCTTCACGCCCTGGCCGGACCGCGACCCGGACATGGCCGAGGCGGCCGAGGCCATCGCGCGGCGGCTGGGCATCGGGCGGGCGGAACAGGACGCCTGGACCGTCGCCAGCCATGCCCGCGCATTGGCCGCGCAGGACCGGATGCGGGCCGAGATCACCCCGCTGGCCGGCATCGGCGCCGACCCCTTCGCACGGCGCATGACCCTGCGCACCTGCGCCCGCGCGCCGGTGCTGGCGGGCAGCGTCACCGCCGCCAATACCGCCGCGGCGGCCGATGGCGCGGGGTTCTGCCTGCTGGTCTCGGGGGCCGTGGCGCGGCGGCTGGCGGCGCCGCGGATGCGCATTCTGGCGGGGGCGACGCTGGGCGCCGATCCCGAGCTGCCCGGGCTGGCACCGGTCCCCGCGATCCGCGCGGCGCTGGATGCGGCCGGGCTGAAGCCCGAGGCCCTTTCGGCCGTCGAGCTGATGGAGGCCTTCGCGGTGCAGGCCATCGCCTGCGCCCGGCTGGCCGGCCTGCCCGAGGCCGCGATCAATCGCGGCGGCGGCGCGCTGGCGCGCGGCCATCCCATCGGCGCCTCGGGCGCGATCAATCTGGTGCGGCTGGTGCACGAGCTGGACCGCCCCGGCCAGCGCGGCCTTGCCGCCATCGCCGCCGCCGGCGGGCTGGGCAGCGCCGCGGTGCTGGAGCGGCTGGACTAGGCCGAAGCCAAGGCGGGCCGGGACCGCGGTTCGGGGAACGCCCGGCGGCTCAATGGCCGAGAAACCGGGCCGGCGCCGGTCGACGCCGCCCTGCAGGCCATGCCTGCCCGGTCAGAGGATGTCGCGCCCCCGGCGCGGGTTCTTGCGGGCGATGGGCGGTCTGCTCCAAAGCGCGCCCGCCGGGCCGTCGAAGCCGCCGGGCTAGAAGCCGCGGAAGCTGGTATAGGCCGGCAGGTCCTCGCGCCCGGTGCGCAGGCGGTTCTCGGGCGCGTCCGGGTCCGGCCAGCCCAAGGCGATGCCGCAGACCACCATCTCGTCCCCGGGCAGGTCCAGCAGGCGGTGGACGGTGGGGCCGTAATTGGCCAGCGCGCCGATGCCGGTCGCCCCCAGCCCCTGCGCCTCGGCGGCCAGCAGGAAGCCCATCAGGCTCATCCCCAGGTCCATGAAGCAGCCCTTGCCCATGGCCCGGTCGATGGTCACCACCACGCCCACCGGCGCGCCGAAAAAGGCATAGTTGCGCCGGAACTGCCGGCGGCGCCCCTCCAGATCGCGCCGGGCGATCCCCAGCGCCTGGTAAAGCGCATAGCCCGCCGCCCGCTGCCGCGCCTTCAGCGTCGCGGGCATGGGGTCGGGGAAATAGGAATATTCCGCCGTCTCGGGCAGGCCGGCATCGATGGCCGCCTGAAGGCCGCGCACCAGATCGGCAAGCGCGGTTCCGGTCAGGATGTGAAAGCGCCCGGGCTGCAGGTTCGCCCCGCTGGGTGCGGTGCGGGCGAGGCGGCAGATCTCCTCGACCGTGGCGCGCGGGACCGGCTCGTCGCGATAGGCCCGGACCGAGCGCCGGCGCCGCATCAATTCGCTGAAACTCTTGTGCATCCCCTGCCTTGCGCATTCGCCCGGAGGCAGGCGCAACCTGTCCGATGCCGGGCGGGGCGTCAAGCCGGCGGCCGGGAAGGGGCCGCGGGTCCATGGCGGCCATGGCGTTGCGCCGGGGTAAACCGTGGGGCAGAGCGCAGCTATTGCATGCAGGTTACTGGGGCAGGAGGAAATACCGGGCCCGGCTGGACAGCGGGGGGCGTTAGGGCATTATGGCGGCAAGAGAACAGAACGGAGCTGCCCATGACCCGCATCCCGATGATTTCGGCGGCAATTGCCGCCACGCTCGGCCTTGCCGCCTGCGAGCCGACCTCGACCGCCTCGGACACGCCCGGCGCCAATATCCCGACCGGCCCCTATGTGCTGGTCGGCATCGGTTCCGATACCGTGCCGCAGCGCAATGTCGGCATGACCATCGAGGCGGACGGCTCGATCTCGGGTCAGGCGCCCTGCAACCATTACTCGGCCAAGCAGAACGCCGAGCCGCCGGCCTTCGCGCTTGGGCCGCTGACCACGTCCCAGATGGGCTGCAGCGGGCTGGCCGGACGGCTGGAATCGCGCTACTTCCAGGCGCTGTCGGCGGCCAATGGCATCACCTACGAGGGCGGCGTGCTGACCATCAAGGGGCCGACCTATCTGACCTACGAGCCGGGCTATCGCAAGGAATGACCCGACCCGAGGAGGGCAAGCGATGCGAATGCCGATCCTGGCCCTGGTCCTGACGCTGGCTGGCTGCATGCCGGATTCCGAGGTGGCGCCGATCCCCGGCGCATACACGCTGATCGCGGTGGAGGGCCTTGAGGTCTCGGGCACGCCCAGCCTGCATATCGCCGAGGATGGCACGGTCTCGGGGCAGGGGCCCTGCAACCTGTTCACCGGCCGCAACAACGCCGCATTGCCGGCGCTGGACCTGGGCGCGCTGGCCACCACCCGCCGCGCCTGCCTGCAGGAGGGCGGCGAACACGCCTTCTTCCAGGCGCTCGGCGCGGTGCGCGAGGCAAGGCGCGAGGGCGGCGAACTGGTGATGACCGGCCCCGGCGTCACCATCCGCTGGCGGGCGGCGACGCGATAAGCCGGGCGACCAGCCGGGCGCGGGCGGGCGGCAACGGCTTGCCCGCATGCGCCTCGGCCAGCCGCGATCGCAGGAAATGCCCGGTCAGGGCCAGCGCATCCTCGATGCCGCCATTGCCGCGCCCGCCCAGCATGGCCGGCAAGGGCAGCAGCCGCGGCGCCCATTCCCCCGCCGCCTGGGCCGAAACCGCCCGGCCCGAGCGCGGGCTGACATAGGCCAGCCCCTCGCGCGAGCCGGTCACCGCGCAGCTGGCCAGGTCGAGGCCGAAGCCCAGTTCGTCCAGAAGCCGCATTTCCCAGCGCAGATAGGCCTCGGCCCAGTTCCCGCCCGCATCCATCAGGTCCAGCAGCGCCTCGGTCGCGTCGGCCAGGCGCGGATGCGGGTCGCGCTCGGGCAGGGCATAGGTCAGCAGCGCCGTGACCGCGTTCACCCCGGCCAGCGCATCGGCGCCCCCCAGCAGCCCCGGCCGCGCCCGCGCCGGTTCGACGGCGAAGGTGCCCAGCTGCTCCTCCAGCCGCGCCCGCCAGCGCAGGCTGATCCGGTTGCCCGGTTGCAGCATGGCGGCGCGCTTGGTGCTGGCGCCGCCGGGAACGAGGCCGCGGATCAGCCCCGCGTCGCGCGTCAGCACGGTCAGGATCACGGCGCTTTCGCCGTGCCTTTGCTGCGCCATCACGCTGGCCTCGCCGCTCCATTCCATCGCGCCGCCTTTCCTTCCGCGCCACCCTGCCGCAATCTGGGGGCGATGAACAAGGAGGCAGGCATGTTGAAACCGTGGACCCAATCACAGGCCCGGCTGGTCGAGGTGGCGGCGGGGCGTGCCCCGGCCGATCTGGTGATCCGGGGCGGGCAATGGGTCAATGTCCATGCGCGCGAGGTGATCCCGGGGATCGACCTGGCGGTGGCCGATGGCCGGGTGGCCTATGTCGGCCCCGATGCCGGATCCTCGATCGGCCCCGATACGCAGGTGATCGAGGCCGCGGGCCGCTTCATGGTCCCGGGCCTGATCGACGCGCATATGCATGTCGAATCGGGGATGCTGACGCCTGCCGGCTTCGCGGCGGCGGTGATCCCGCACGGCACCACGACGATCTTCCACGACCCGCACGAGATCGCCAATGTGCTGGGGCTGGAGGGCGTGCGGCTGATGCGCGACGAATCGCTGCTCCAGCCGATCAGCATGTTCACGCAGATGCCCAGCTGCGCGCCCTCGGCGCCGGGGCTGGAAACCACCGGCCAGCCGATCACCGAGGGCGAGGTGGCGCAGGCCATGGGCTGGGACGGCATCGTCGGCCTGGGCGAGATGATGAACTTTCCCGGCGTGGCCGCGGGCGACCCGCAGATGCTGGCCGAGATCGCGGCGACCCGCGCCGCCGGCAAGACGGTGGGCGGGCATTACGCCAGCCCCGACCTCGGCCGGCCCTTCCACGCCTATGTCGCCGGCGGTGCCAACGACGATCACGAGACCACGACCGAGGCGCAGGGCATCGCCCGCGTGCGGCAGGGCATGGGCTGCATGATGCGCCTCGGCTCGGCCTGGTATGACGTGGCAAGCCAGATCACCGCGATCACCGAAAAGGGGCTCGATCCGCGCTTCTTCATCCTCTGCACCGATGACAGCCATTCCGGCACGCTGGTCCATGAGGGCCACATGAACCGGGTGGTGCGCCACGCCATCGACTGCGGCTGCGATCCGCTGGTGGCGATCCAGATGGCGACCATCAATGCGGCGCAGCATTTCGGGCTGGAACGCGAGCTGGGCAGCATCACCCCGGGCCGGCGGGCGGATGTGATCCTGACCTCGGAGCTGCGGACCCTGCCCATCGAGGCGGTGATCGCCCAAGGCCGGCTGGTGGCGGAAGCCGGCAGGCTGCTGGTCGATTGCCCGCGCATCGCCTGGCCCGAGGCGGCGCGCAACTCGGTGCATCTGGGCAAGCGCCTCGCCGCCCCGGATTTCGAGGTCCGCGCCACGGGCGCCAGCACCCGCGTCCGTGTCATCGGCGTGGTCGAAAACCAGGCGCCGACCCGTGCGCTGACCGCCGAGCTGCCGATCCGCGACGGCGTGATCGAGGGGCAGGGCGACACCTGCCACATCGCCCTGGTCGAACGGCACCGGGCGACGGGCGGCGTGGTGAACGGCTTCGTCTCGGGCTTCGGCTACCGGGGCCGGATGGCGGTCGCCTCGACCGTGGCGCATGACAGCCACCACATGATCGTCGTCGGCACGGATCGCGACAGCATGGCGGCGGCCGCGAACCACCTGGGCGGGATCGGCGGCGGCGTCACCGTGTTCCGCGACGGCGAGGAACTGGCGACCGTGCCGCTGCCCATCGCCGGGCTGATGTCCGACCGCCCGGCCGAGGAGGTGGCCGAGGCCGCGCAGGCCATCGTCAAGGCGATGCAGGATTGCGGCTGCACGCTCAACAACGCCTATATGCAGCATTCGCTGCTGGCGCTGGTGGTGATCCCGGAACTGCGGATCTCGGATCTCGGCATCGTCGACGTGAGCCGGTTCGAACTGGTGGACTTGATGCTCGACCCCTGAGCTTCACCGTTTCCCAAATACTCAAATCGACGTGAAACCGGCTTCTTTGCTCCTCAGATACCCATTGCGAGGGTCGAAGTCTCACCTTGCCGCTCGATCGCCAGGAATTGCGCCCGGCCGTGCAGCGCCTCGAACAGTTCCGGCCCGGTGCCGGTCAGCCAGCTCTGGGCGCCAAGCGCGCAGATCTCGTCGTAAAGCGCGGCGCGGCGCTCGGCGTCCAGATGCGCCGCCACCTCGTCAAGCAGCAGCACCGGAGTTTCGCCCCCCAGCGCCCGGGCATTGGCGAGGACCAGCGACAGAAGCAGCGCCTTCTGCTCGCCGGTCGAGGACAGCGCCGCGGGCATGGCCTGCGGCCCCCAATGCGCGCCCAGGTCGGCGCGATGCGGGCCGGTCAGGGTGCGGCCGGCGGCCATGTCGCGGCTGCGGCCCTCGGCCAGCCGGGCGGCGATGCTGTCGGGATCGGGATCGCAGGCGAACCCCTCGCCCGGCAGCAGGGTCAGGCTGGCCGAGGGAAAGGCGGTCCCGGCCCCGTCCTGCGCCGCCATGATCCGGGCGATGGCGTCCAGCCGGTTGCGCGTCACCGCCGCCCCGGTCTCGGCCATCTGCGCCTCCAGCGCGCGATACCAGCCGGGGTCGCGGATCTCGTCCTTGAGCAGCCGGTTGCGCTCGCGCATGGCCTTGTCATAGGCCAGCGCATCTTCGGCATGGCCGGGGGTGAAGCTCAGCGTCACGCGGTCGAGAAAGCGCCGCCGCTGTTCCGGCGCGTCGGTCCACAGCCGGTCCATGGCCGGGGTCAGCCAGATCAGCCGCATCAGCCCGCCAAGCGCGATCTGCGTCGCGGGCCTGTCGTCGATCACCACCTCGCGCCGCTCGCCGGGTAGGGCGCGGGTCAGGACCTCATGCTCGCCGATCCGGGCGCGGATCTGCCAGCCGACATCCGGCCCCTTGCGGGCCTGGTCGCCGGGCGCGGCGCCGCGCATGCCGCGGCCGGGCGACAGCATCGAGATGGCTTCCAGGATATTGGTCTTGCCCGCCCCGTTCGGACCGTGGATGGCGACGGGGCGGCGATCGGCCTCGATCTCCAGCCTGGCCCAGCTGCGGAACTGGGTCAGGTGCAGCCGGGTCAGCGTCACACGCGCATCGGCATGACGACATAAACCGCGCTGGTGTCGCCGCCTTCGCGGATCAGCGCCGCGTCGCCCGAGCCGTTGAACAGGAACACCGCATTCTCGCGCTCGATCTGGCTGGCGATCTCGTGCAGGTATTTGGCGTTGAAGCCGATCTCCAGCGGATCGTCGGCATAGGCCACCGGCAGCTCCTCGTCGGCCGCGCCGGCATCGGGGGCGTTCACCGACAGGACCAGCCGGTCCTCGTCCAGCGACAGCTTGACGGCCCGCGAACGCTCGCTGCTGACGGTGGCCACCCGGTCGACGGCCTTGGCGAAATCGCCGGCATCGACTTCCAGCTTGCGGGCATTGGCCGAGGGGATCACGCGGCTGTAATCCGGGAAGGTGCCGTCGATCACCTTCGAGGTCAGGGTGATGGTGGGCGTGGCGAAGCGCACCTTGGTCTCGCTGACCGAAACCGCGATCTCGGCCTCGTCGTCGTCCAGCAGCTTGCGCAGCTCGGCCACGGTCTTGCGCGGCACGATCACGCCCGGCATCTCTTCGGCGCCCGAGGGCAGCGGCGCGTCGATCCGCGCCAGCCGGTGGCCATCGGTGGCGACGCAGCGCAGGGTCGGGCCGTCCTCGCCCTGCGCGACATGCATGTAGACGCCGTTCAGGTAATAGCGGGTCTCCTCGTTCGAGATGGCGAATTTCGACTTGTCGAACAGCCGGCGCAGCACCGCGGCGGGGGCCGAGAAATTCGCCGAATATTCCGACGAGGACATGACCGGAAAATCCTCGCGCGGCAGTGTCGCCAGGCTGAAATTCGAACGCCCGGCCTGCACCGACAGCCGCTGCGAGGCAGCGTCGAGGCTGAGCTGCACCAGCGCGCCGTCCGGCAGCTTGCGGGCGATGTCGTTGAGCATCCCGGCCGAGACGGTGGTGGCGCCGGGCCGCTCGACCTGCGCATGCGCGCGGTCCACGATCTCGGTATCCAGGTCGGTGGCGCGGAAGCTGACGCCTTCGGGCGTGGCCTCGATCAGCACATTGGCCAGGATCGGAATGGTGTTGCGGCGTTCGACGACGGACTGGGCCTGGGAAACGGCCTTGACCAGATCGGCGCGTTCAATCGAAAATTTCATAGGTCCACCCTCATGTCCTTCTGGTCTCATGCCGGTCTGGCGCGGGGCGCCAATTTGGCACATTCCCGCGCAAGGTCAAGCGCATGCGTTCAGGCTTCCAGAAGGCGGCGCAGCAGGTCGATGTCTTCCGCCAGGCCGCGGTCGGCGCTGCGCAGCTCCTCGATCTTCTTCACCCCATGCATGATGGTGGTGTGGTCGCGGCCGCCGAAACGCCGCCCGATCTCGGGCAGGCTGCGCGAGGTCATCTGCTTGGACAGATACATGGCGATCTGCCGCGGCCGGGCGACGGTGCGCACGCGCTTGGGCCCGATCATGTCGGCCAGGCGGATGTTGTAATGCTCGGCCACCTTGCGCTGGATCTCCTCGATGGAAACCTTGCGGTCGTTGGCGCGCAGGATGTCGGCCAGGCATTCCTGGGTCATGTCCAGCGTGATCTCGCGGCCCATCAGGCTGGCGAAGGCGAAGAGCCGCTGCAACGCGCCTTCCAGCACCCGGACATTCGAGGTGATGCGATGCGCCAGGAATTCCAGCACGCCCGGCGCGATCAGCAGCCCGGGATATTGCACGCGGAAGCTGTCGGTCTTGCTTTGCAGGATGCCCAGGCGCAGCTCGTAATCGGTCGGGTGCAGGTCCACCACCAGCCCGCATTGCAGGCGGGACTTGATGCGCTCCTCCATGTCCTTGATCTCGCCCGGCGCGCGGTCGGCCGAGATGACGATCTGCTTGCCCTGATCGACCAGCGTGTTGAAGGTGTGGAAGAATTCCTCCTGCGTGGATTCCTTGCCGGCGATGAACTGCACGTCATCGACCATCAGCACCGAGACGGTGCGGAACAGTTCCTTGAAATCCATCACCGTGCGGTCGCGCAGCGCCTGGACGAAGCGATACATGAACTGTTCGGCCGAGAGATAGAGCACCCGCGCCTCGGGCTGGCGCATCTGGATCTCGCGGGCGATGGCATGCATCAGGTGGGTCTTGCCCAGGCCGACGCCGCCATAGAGAAACAGCGGGTTGAAGGTCACCGGCCCGCCCTCGGCCACCCGGCGGGCGGCGGCATGGGCCAGCTCGTTGGGCTTGCCGACCACGAAATTCTCGAAGGTGAAACGGCTGTCCAGCGGCGCGGCCAGGTCCTCTTCGCCCGAGGGGCGCGGGGCGGCGGGGCGCTTGACGGCGGGCGCGGCGGCCTGGCGGGCGGTCTGGCTGCGGGTCTCGAAGCTCAGGCGCTGCACGGGGCCGCCCATGCGGTCCAGCACCTTGAGGATATCGTCGCTGTAATGGCGCGAGACCCAGTCGGACAGGAAGCGGGTCGGGCAGGCGATGGTGGCGGTGCCGTCCGCGACGCCGGTCAGGCGCAGGGGCTCGATCCAGGTGGAGAAACTGTCCGCTCCGACGATCTTCTGAAGTTCTTCACGCGCCTGCCCCCAAAGTCTGTCCAT